>CAIQPS010000037.1 GCA_903873715.1 uncultured Actinomycetes bacterium | reverse complement strand
GCGCCGCGGAGGGCGCCGCGCCTCAGTTCAGCCGCGCGGCCTGGCCTTGGCCAGCACCGCCGGCCCTTCCGCTCCCAGTCTCAGATGGAACGACACCGGGCCGGGCTCCACCGCCAGCAGGTCGAGCAACGCTTCCCGTGCGGCCCGCACCACCGCCTGCTCGTCGCGGCCGAGGCGTACGGCGCCGGCCCCGTCGACGTCCACGATGGAGCGGCACCAGGTCTCGCCCGCGTAGATGACGTCGAAGGCCACGGAGAACGCATCCGGCGGTTCAGCCTCCTGGATGGAGACCAGCTCGATGTCCATGAAGATGGCCATGGGACCCCTCCTTAGTAGCGGCCGGGCCCGCCCGGCATCCCGGCACTGCCCGGCGCCGCGACCCTCCGCGCCCAGCGCCGCGGCGCGGCCCCTACCGCCCTACGAGCACTTGGAATATCCGCACGCCCGGCAGACCATGCAGCCGCCCTCGTGCTCGATGGCACCGCCGCACTCCGGGCACGCGCCCTGCGCATACGCGATGGGCATCTCCAGCTGACCCACGGAATGTCCGCCGTCGCCGTTGGACAGATGGTACTTGTCGGCCAGGGCCTTCCCGATGGCATCCGGGCAGGACAGGATCTGGTTGGGGCCGAAGCCCAGCGGCACGTGGCAACGGATACCGCGCAGCTGCTTGACGATCTTGTCCGGCGGCACGCCGTAGCGGAAGGCCAGGGAGATGAGGCGGCCCAGAGCCTCGGTGGAAGCGGCGGCGCATCCGCCGGCTTTGCCCATGTTCGCGAACACCTCGCGCGGGCCGAAGTCGTCCTCGTTGACGGTGACGTAGAGGCTGCCGCAGCCCGTGGTCTTCTCGCGGGTCTCGCCGCGGAGCACCGGCGAGCGGCTGGCCCGCACCGGCATGACCGGCTGGCCACCGGCGCCCAGCTGCATCTGCGCCTGGCCGTTGTCGCCCTTGCGGTTGACCTCGCCGATGTTGAGCACCTGCTCCTGGCGGGAGCCGTCGCGGTAGATGGTGACGCCCTTCACGCCCAGCTCGTAGGCGAGGAGATATACGCGCTCCACGTCCTCCGGCTTGGCGGAGTTGGAGAAGTTCACCGTCTTTGACACGGCGTTGTCGATATGGTCCTGGAAGGCCGCCTGCATGCGGATGTGCCATTCCGGCGACACGTCGTGCGCGGTGACGTAGACCTTCTTGAGGTCCTCGGGCACGTCCATGTCGTGGAGGCCGCCGACCGCCGCGATGCTCTTCATGAGGTCCGGCGTGTAGAGGCCGCGGTCCTTCAGCACGCCCTCCAGCGCCGGATGGGCCTCGGGCAGCTCGGTGTTGTCCATGACGTTGCGGACGAAGGCCAGGGCGAAGATGGGCTCGATGCCGCTCGACACTCCGGCGATGATGGAGATTGTGCCTGTGGGGGCGATGGTGGTGAGGGTGGCGTTGCGGACCTTCTTGCCCTTGGCCGCCCAGGTGCTCTCCTCCCAGTTGGGGAAGGTGCCGCGCTCGGCCGCCAGCTCCTCGCTCATCTTGATGGCTTCCTGGTGGATGAAGCCCATCACGTCGTGAGCCAGCTTGATGGCTTGGTCGCTGTTGTAGCCGACACCCAGCTCGACCAGCATGTCCGCCCAGCCCATGACCCCGAGACCCACCTTGCGGTTGCTCTTGGTCATCGTCCCGATCTCGGGGAGCGGGTACTTGTTCATGTCGATGACGTTGTCCAGGAAGTGGACCGCGGTCCGGGTGACCCGGCGCAGGCGGTCGTAGTCCACAGCCCCGTCTTTGAGCATGATGGCCAGGTTGATGGAGCCCAGGTTGCAGCTCTCGTACGGGAGCAGGGGCTGCTCACCGCACGGGTTGGTGGACTCGATCTCGCCGGCTTTGGGCGTGGGGTTGTCGCGGTTGAGACGGTCGAGGAAGACGATGCCCGGCTCGCCGTTCTTCCAGGCGAGGTCGACGATGAGGTCGAACACCTCGCGGGCGTTCAGCCGGCCGACTTCCTTCTTGTCGCGCGGGTTGCGGAGCGCATACTCGCCGCCGGTGAGCACGGCCGCCATGAACTCCTCGGTGACCCCCACCGAGATGTTGAAGTTGTTGAGGATGTGCTCGTCCTCTTTGGCGCGGATGAACTCGAGGATGTCCGGATGGTCCACGCGCAGGATGCCCATGTTGGCGCCGCGGCGGGTGCCGCCCTGCTTGATGGTCTCGGTGGCCATGTCGAACACCCGCATGAAGGAGACCGGGCCGCTGGCCACACCCATGGTGGACTTGACCAGGTCGTTCTTGGGCCGCAGCCGGCTGAAGCTGAAGCCGGTGCCGCCACCCGACTGGTGCACCAAGGCCGCGTCGCGGATGGCGCCAAAGATGGATTCCATGCTGTCGTCCACCGGCAGCACGAAGCAGGCGGAGAGTTGCTGCAGTTCGCGGCCGGCGTTCATGAGCGTGGGGGTGTTGGGCAGGAACTCGAGGTTCGCCATGACGGCGAAGAACTCGTTGATGACCGGGTCGAGCGACTCGTCCGGGCGATAGAGAAGGTCCGCCTGGGCGATGTTCTCGGCCACCCGGGCCAGCATGTCGGCGGGCACCTCGAGCGGTACACCCTCGGCGGTGCGTTTGAGGTAGCGCTTCTCGAGCACTTTCTTGGCGCTGGGGGACAGCCTCCTGTCCAACTCGGCCACCAGGTGTCCAAGCTCGGCGACGGTCATCTGATCCCCTCTTTCGCGAGTTGTTCCAATTCCCTCTTGAACCCTTCTATCCCATCGAACTGCCGGTACACCGAGGCGAACCGGATGTAGGCCACCAAGTCGATCGACTGCAAGCGCTCGAGCGCCATCTTACCGAGGCGCTCGGACGGGACCTGGTAGGCCCCCTCCTCCCGCAACTGCCGCTCGATGTCCGTGACCGCCGCCTGGAGCCGGTCCATCGCGACGTCCCGCTTGACGCACGCCCGGGTGAGCCCCCGCAGCAGCTTCTCGGGATCGAAGAGTTCGGTGGCGCCGTCACGCTTGACCACGAAGATGGGGATCTGCTCGACCATCTCGTAGGTGGTGAAGCGCTGGCCGCAGGCGAAACACTCCCTGCGCCGCCTGATGGCTTCCTTGCTCTCCGTCTCCCGGGAATCGACCACCCGGCTGTCGGGATGCCCGCAAAAAGGACAGTTCAACCCGCTGGCTCGCTTTCTATCGGCTTCCTTCGCTGGTGAACGCCCAGGCCCACGTGGCACCTACAGCGTACCGGATTCGGTCGGACCCCCGCACCCCAACGCCCGCTGCACTACACAACATCTAGTACCGTAGGGGATGCTAGCACCCAATATGCTGCGTATACAAGGGGAAAAAGGGTGCTATTTGCTCGAAAAATGTCCGAACGTATACCCCAGTCGGTACGCTCGAGGCGTACAGGGGCGGAGAAGGCCACGCGCGGCCGGGGCGCGGGACGCCCGGCGGGCGGCGCCGAAGCGGCGTGGCCCCAGACTGCGCACGTAGCCACCATGGTGCCCGTCCGTCCGACGGGCGCCGGTGCGCCGCCTACTTCTTGACCCTGCCCGCCCCTCCGGCCCGGCGCGCCCGCTGGTAGCTCTGGAAGGCAAGGGTCGCCTGCAGCCTGCTCGCCACGCCCAGCTTGCGGAAGACGTGGTTGGCGTGGGTCTTCACCGTCTTCTCGGAGATGTACATCTTCGACCCGATCTGCTTGTTGGACATCCCCAAGGCGATCATCTTGAGCACTTCACGCTCGCGATCGGTGAGGGCTTCTATGCCTTCGATGGTGGACTCGTCCACCTGGCCGCCCGCCCGCGGCGGCGGGAGCGCGGCGCCCCCGGTCCTGCCCGGCGGGGAACCGAGCGGCACGTCGGTGGGGTAGGTCCTCCCCTCCGCCAGGGTCTCGAAATACCGGGCCAGGCGGGCGGGCAGCAGGGGGAGGACCTCCTTGCGGACGAACCCGCCCGCGCCCACCCGGTCGCAGAGGGCCAGGATCGGCACGGCCACCCGGGCTTCCTGACTGAAGAAGTGCACGTGACCGTGCTCCTCGGCGATGCGCATCGACTCGGTGAGACACCGGGCGGCGTCCTGCTCCCGGCTGGAGAGGGCATGGAGCCACCCCAGATAGAAGAGCGACGGACTGAGCGACCCTTTCAAGCTCCAACGCCGGCTCAAGCGGACGGTCTCCTCGAGGGCCGCCTGCGCCTCGGCCGCTTTCCCCTCGACGGCCAGGTCCATCCCGATCCCGGTGAGGGCCCTCACCCGCTCCGAAGCCGCCAGCCTGTGCTCGTCGACCAGAGCGAGCGCCTTCCGATGATGTTCCAGGGCCCGCGCCGGATTGCGGTTACGGCGGGAGAGGTCGCCGAACATGTCCTCGGTGCGGAAGCCGCCCTCGGCCTCCCCGGCCGCCTCGGCGACCGCCTGAGCGTCCCGCAGCGACCGGACCGCCGACTGGTAGTCCCACCTGCCCTGCGCGACCATCGACTGGTTGAGTAGCGACGGCAGTTCGAGGAACGCGTAGCCCCGCGACCGGGCCAGGGCGTGGCACTCGTCGCCCAGGCGTGCCGCCACCTCGTAGTCTCCGGCCAGGCCCGCCACCGACGCGACCGCGTTGAGCACCATCGCCTGGAAGGGCGACTTGTCCCCGGCCCGTCCCGACGCCTTTTCCGCATACTGCCGCGCCATCCGGTAATGGCCCAGGGTGAAGAACAGGCGGCAGCGGACCATGTGGATGCGCTTCGTCAGTGTGTCCTTGCCGGCGGGAGGCGCGAGCGCGAGAGCCTTCTCCCAGTCCTCCACGGCCTCGTCCCAGCGGCACAGGCTCAGGAGGATGTTCCCCTCCACGAGAAGCACCTCGACCTTCTCCTGCGGAGCCCGGGCCAGCGTGCGGCAGCGTTTGATGACGGCGAGGCTCTCGTCCCAGCGCCCCAGGTTGAAGAGGCAGAACACCGACCCCAGGAGGACGGGCAGCATTCCCTCGTCGTCGCCCTCTGCGGCCAGCAGGCGGGCCGCACGGTCGTACGCGGCGGCGGCGGGGGCGTACTTGGCCTGCTGCTGCAGCATCCTGGCCTTTGCGACCACGAGCCAGGCGCCGGCACATTCGTCGTCGGCACCGGGAAGGAGGTCCGCCCAGCCGGCCTGGGCGAAGTCGGCCAGGGCGTTGAGCGAGGACAGCGCGAGGGCGCGGAGCGGCCGCGCCGCGTCGTCGAAGCGGCCGGCGCGCAGATACAGCGAAGCCGCCCGGTGGGGTTCCCCGATCGCCTCCAGGTGCGCCGCCGCCTTGGTGATGGCCGCGGTCCCTTCAGCGCCGCTCCAGGCCTGGCGCTCGGCGAACGCCTTCACCAGCGGGTGGACGGTGTAGCAACGTCGCCCCGACTTGGTGACCAGGAAGCCCCGCTCGACCAGCTGGTCGAGCACCGCCTCCGCCTCGCCCGGCTCGCCGGGCAGGTAGTCTCCATCGCGCGGGAATATCAGCCTGGGTAGCAGCGCCCCGGCCAGCATGACCTCAGCAGCCAGCGGATCCAAGCCGGTGAGGATGTGTCGTTCCAGATACGAGCGCAGTTCGCGGCCGCGGGCCAGCATGCCGGCGAGATCGGCGTGGGTGGCCGCCCCGTGCCCGGCCAGGTGCTGCCCCAGCAGCACGACGGCCGCCGGCCAGCCCTCGCTGAGCCGCCACACCGAGCGGGCCTCGGGCACCTCCAGCAGGAGCCCCCAGTTCTGCGCGGCCCACGCGGTGACTTCCCGGGGGGTGAGCCGCAGGTCCCGCGCGTCGATGGTGGCCAGCCTGCCGCCGAGCGACACGGCTTCCAGATCGAGCGGCAGCGGCCTCCGCGACGACACGATCATGGTCCAGCCCGGCGGGAGCGCCCGAGCGAGGACGCCGGTCGCGGTGACGACCTCCGGGGAGGAGTCCACGAGATGGAAGTCGTCGATGGCTATGAGCGTCTGCCGGCCACCGTGGCCGGATATGGAGTCGACGAGAGCGGCGGTCAACTCCATCGCCGACGGGCCCTCGCCGCCTGCGAGCCAATCCAGCCCACCTTCGCCTGGTGTCGTGATGCCCTCGTTGACGAGTCCGGCCATGAGATAGCCGAGGAACCGCACCGGGTCCCAGTCGCCCTCGTCCAGGGAGAAGTAGACCGTGCGGCCCTGCGCGGACCCGAGCACATCGACGATGAAGCCCGTCTTGCCGCAGCCGGGGCCGGCGACCACGGCCACCACCCCGCCGCCGCGCACCGCCTCGACTGTCTTCCGCAGCCTGGGCCGGGTGAGGACGAACCCCTGGTGCGGCAGGCTGAGCTTTGCCGCGACCGCTCTAGCCCGTTGATCCACTACCTCGGAAGCTGGCACCAGCGCTGTCTCCCGTGCATCCCGGTGGAGGAGCCGAATGGGCACAGTCTCCTCACACTGGGCCGGGGTGTCAACCACCATGAGCATGTCCGCGTCGTTCATCTCCACCTGACTCCGCTTGCATCGCTTGACGGGTGGAACTTAGCGGCTCCGGCGGGGATGAGGAATACAACCAAAGTTGGAGATGCGAGAGTGACGACGTCAAGACCTTCTGACGTCCGAGCCTCGCGGGCATGGCCCGGCCCGTGGCCCCCGCAGACCACGAGCCGGGCTCGCTGCCCCTCCTGCGCCAGGTCCTACAGGTACTCGAGCCGCTTGGCCACCACCGAGACCGCCTTGCGCTCCTCGCCGTCCTTCTCGTAGACGTCCTGGCGGAGCGAGCCCTCGACGGCGATGCGCCGGCCCTTGCCGAGGTGCTCACCGGCGGCCTCGGCCTGGGAGTTCCAGGCTTTGATCCTGAAGAAGTCCGCCTCCTCCTGCGTCCGATCCACCGCCAGGATGAAGCTCGACACCTTGGACCCGCCGTTCACCTCCTTGACGTCCACGTCGGTGGCCAGGCGGCCGATCAGGTGCACGCTGTTCATCGTCCCGTTCCTCCTCGCGTAGCGGTTCCTCGTCTCCCGGCCGGCGCCGATACGACGGTCCGGGCCCGGGAGTGCAGGGTAGCGGCACGAGCAAGAGGCTGGAATGCAACCAAGGATGGAAAAGGGACTCGATGGGGCCGGCGGCAGGAATCAAGTCGCGGCGCCCCGACCGCCTGAGAGGATGGCTGAGCCGCACGGAATCGGGGGTCGGCGGTAGTAAGATGGTGTTGGTGAAGAAGCGAAGTCGATGCGGACTCATGCCGCGGCTTGGACCGAGCGCGGGGAGGTCTGGTGACTCCTGCCCAGTCGACTCACGTTCTGCTTGTCACTCCACGGGATCCCCAGGACCCGGCGCGTAGGGTCCTGAGAGACGCGGGCTACCCCGTTGTCGAGGCGGGCTCTGTGCCTCTTGCCGAGCAAGCCGCCCGACACAACCAGCCCGGCGTCATCATCGCAGACCCTCGGGCTCTCACTGCCTCGACAAGAGAGGAACTCCGCACGTTCGCCGCGGAACACCACCTCCCGCTGATCGTCGACTGGCCGGACCACAAGTCGCTGCTCGAGCAGGTGGGGCAAGCTGTCGGTCCGCCGGAACCGCCGGAAGAGCAGCCCCACGAACTCACCGTGGGCTCACTCCAGATGGATCTGGCCGCTCGCGCCGTGCGACTGGGTGAGGAATCGCTCGATCTCACCCCCCGGGAGTTCGAGTTGCTGGAGCACTTCGTGCGCCACCCGAACCGGGTGTACAGCCGGCAGGAACTGCTCGAGCGGGTGTGGGGCTACGAGTACGCCGATCCCCAGGTCGTCACGGTCCACATCGCCAACCTTCGCAGGAAGGCGAAGGCGGTGACCCCCGGATGCAGACTCATAGAGACCGTCCACAAGGTCGGGTACCGTTTCGCGGCCCCGCTTGCGGCCAAGGCGACGGACCAGGGTGCGCCATCCTCTGCTCCGGCTGCCATCCCCCCCGGCTATCAAGGTGCGTTCGTCCGCTGGGGCCCGCAGACCGTGACGGAGAAGGATGAACGAGGGAACGTGTTCTGGCAGGCGACCTGGTGGATCCACGCACGGCAGGGCGGGGACCCATACGGTCGATTCGGCAGTGAGGTGATGGACTGGTCGGTCACGCTGCCGCCCCCGACCGCGCCTCCCTTGGGCCGCAACGAGAGTGCCGACCTCCTTTACATACGTTTCGAGCAGGTCGGCGACGCCTCGGTAGCGACTGTGATCTTCGCCTTCGACACCACGGACTGGGAGCACCCTGGACCCCCGTTCGAGCCCTTTCCGAACCCCGTTTACCACAAGTTCGTCCTGACCGACAACCCGGGTTCGCAGCCGGACCACGTCGAGGGCTACGCGCTGTGCGGTGCGCGGCCCGACCCGAACGGGCCGAAGGCCTTGAAGTTCATGGACATCGATTGCTCCGGCGTCCAGATCTTCCACTACCCACCTCCTGTCGGCGGCGCGATGGCCGGAGCCGCCTCGTCGGTGGAGGCCTAGGACCACGCGAGACGTCCGGCGCCGGTCATCTTAATGATTGCTTCATAGTTTCTTAAGACCTCCCTCCTACCCTGGTGGTAGTCGCACAGGTCCCTTTAGCAGAGGCTGCCCATCGGCAGCCCGGGCCGCCTGTCCGAGAAGGAGGTGTGAAGGTCATGAGAGCCAAGAAACCGCTCCTGGTCGCCGCGCTCGCACTGGCGCTGCTCACTGTGGCGCTGGTAGTGCCATCCGCGGCTGTGGGGAAAAGCGACAACAAGCCGGCCGCCTGGGCAAACTGGGCGCAGAGCAACAAGTACGCGGGGCTCCAGGTTTCTGTCAGAGTGAGTCCCGAAGCATACTTCTGGGTCCCGGTGGACTATCCATGGGCGGCAGCGTTCGCGGTGCATGCACAACTGAACCAGGACACAGAGGATCCTTCAGTGGGCTATGAAGTCATGAACTGGGAGTCGGCGCTCGCTCCGCCGAGCACGCCTCCGTGGAAGCATAACCGGACCTCCGATCTCATCGACTGCAAGTTCGAGGATCTCGGAGAAGGTTCCCGCAGGGCCACGCTCCTCTTCCGCTACAACACCGAGGAACTGGGCTGGCCGAAACCGTTGTTCTCTGGTGACGTCTACCATCTGTGGGTGTTGACCGACAACCCCGGCAACGAGATGGACCACGTAGACCTGTACACCAAGTGCCTCCCCGTCGCACCAGACATGACTGATGACCCGGGAACCTGGGGAGAGTTCGACCCTGACGCCGATCCCAGCCTGGGTGGCTCGTGGGTGGTCGATCTGGATTGCACCGGCGTCCAGGTCGTCATCGGGCCCGAGCTTCCCTGACCCTCTCGCAAAAAAAGAAGCCCCCGCCCGGTGACCCGGACGGGGGCTCTCACCATCCGCTACTCGGCGGGGATGTAGGCCATAAACTGCGCCCACTGCCCGGTCCTCGAGTTCTCTACAAGCAGGGCCCCCTGCCGAGTCGCACGCTGTTCCAGACCGGGCGGGAGAGCACCCTGTGGCCGGAGACGCAAGAAAAGGGGGGAGCGCCGGCGGCGCTCCCCCCAGGAGGTCGGGTCCTACTTGAGGAACGTGAACAGAGCGACCAAGGTGCCGACCGTGACGCCACTCCCGTCTTTGAAGGAAAGGGTCAGGATCTTGCTGGTCTTGGCGTAGGCCTTGGGAGTCGCCCAGTTGATCTGGTAGTAACCATCACCCAGGTACTGGAGGCTGGAGCCTCCGGGAGCATATTCCTCCACCGCGTCGGCGAAGAAGGGGTTGACCGCTCCCAGACCCCCGGTGGTGGTCATGGTGACGTTGGCTCCGGACACCGCGACGCCGGACCCGTTCTGGGTGGCCCGCCACTTCAAAGGGATCACCTGGCCGGCGTTGCGCACGATGTTCCAGACGGGCGAGACGTCCACCGGGGCGAGGAAGCCGGTGAGGGTGACGGAGGAGGCCGCGCTCACCGTCGCCGTGAAGGTCACCGGGGTGGCGTTGTTGCCGGCCGCGTCCTGGGCGGTGCAGGTCACGGTGGTGACACCGATGGGGAAGCTGTAGGGCGAGGTGATCTCGCTGGCGCTGACGGTGCCGTAGGCGAGCCAGTAGTGCACGGTCACCGAGGCGTCCACGTTGTCCGAAGCGGAGGCCGAGAAGGAGATCGAGGCGGTGCTGCTGCCCGAGGCGGCCGTGGCGGATTTGTTGCCCGGGCCGGTGATGACCGGGGCGGTCGTGTCGGCGGGAGCGGGACCGAACTGCTGGATGCGGTTGCCACTCTGCTCGAGCACGTAGATGTCACCGCCGGACGTGGCCGCGACGCCGCAGGGGTACTTGAACTGCCCGTTGCCGGTGCCTTCCGTCCCCCAGCGAACCACGAAGGCACCGGAACTCGTGAACCGGCTGACGCGATAGTTGTAGATGTCGGCGACGAGCACGTCGCCGGAGGCGGGGTCCAGGCATAGCCCGATGGGAAAGTTGAACTGCGAGTCCCCGGTCCCCGAGGACGGGCCGCCGACGGTCCAGACCCACGCGCCGGAGCTGTCCAGTTTCTGGATGCGGTTGTTGCCCGAGTCGGCGACATAGATGTTCCCCGCGGAGTCGACAGCGACCCCGTACGGATAGCTGAACTGACCGTTCCCGGACCCACCCGACCCATAGGTCGCCTCGAGGGTGCCCGCGGTGCCGGCTGTGGTGAACTTCAGGATCTTGTGCGTACCCGTGCTCGCGACGTACAGATGATCGTCGACGATACAGATCTGATGAGGACTAATGAGCGCCCAGTCCGTGCTCATGCCACTCGCGTAGGTGGAGATGAATATGCCTTCGCTGCTGTACTTGAGGATCTTGCTCGTCTGAAGCGACACGAACACGTTGCCCGAGGAATCGAACGCGACCCCGTTGACGTCGCCGCCGGTGCCCATATGAGCGCTGTCGGCCAGGAGCTTGAGCAAGTCACCAGTACCGGTGAACACCTGCACGCGGTTGTTCTCGTCGTCGGCCACCCAGATGTGACCGGAAGAGTCCAGGGTGAGGGTCTGCGGATAGTTGAACTGGCCGCCGCTGGTCCCATAAGAGCCCCACTGCCGGACGTAGGTGGGTGCCCCGACACTGGCCAGCGCCGGGGAAGCGACGGCGAGCAGGACCACGGATACGAGGACACTCAGGACGAGAGCCCCGAGTATCGCGGAGAGACGGGTCTGCTTCTTCTTGTACGACATATGGTCCTCCAGATGGTGCCTGTATCCGGACCGCTGACGGCGGCCGGTGATGCACGCTTTGCCAAAACCTGCGACTCTGAGCAGAGTATGGAGAGGACGGTCAGAGGCCTCAATGCAGGGGCGGTTAACTCATCGCACGCTCCTGGACCGCTGCGTTAACTCTGTGCATCCCGGCGGTTTTCTTGTATGTACAAGGGCCAACAGGTGCCGGAAGTGCGGCATCATTCATACGATCCCGGCGTATGGAGAGAGATGGACGAACGACCCTGCATACTGCTCGTCGAGGACGACGCCAGCATGGCGACGATCCTCGGATACAACCTCCGGCGGGCCGGCTACCAGGTGCTGAGCGAGAACAACGGAGCGGCGGGCCTCAGGACGGCCCTCACCCATGCCGTGGATCTCGCCATCGTCGACATCATGCTGCCGGCACTCGACGGGCTGTCGGTGCTCAGGGAGATAGCCCGGCAGAAACCGGAGCTCCCGGTGATCATGGTGACCGCCCTCAACGACAAGCAGACCCTCTTGGCGGGCTTCGGGGCAGGCGCGGTGGACTACGTCACCAAACCGTTCGACCTCGACGAACTGCTGGCCCGCATAGCCGCGCAGCTTCGGATGAGCCGCGCAGGACAGCCCTCGGATGCCGCGGGAGTCGAGACCCCCTTGGACGAGCTGAGCATGGACCGTGACAGCCATACACTGCGATGCGAGGGCCGCGAAGTCCGGCTCCGCCACATGGAGTTCGAACTTCTCGCCAAGCTCCTCTCAGATCCGGAACACCTGTTCAGCCGGCAGGAGCTCACCCAAGCGGTCTGGCACCAGCAGTACCAGCCCTCCACCCGCAGCCTGGATGTCCACGTCAGGAGACTGAGGCTGAGACTGGAGGAGGTGGGGGCCCCGGCCACCATCGAAGGGGTGCGCGGCGTCGGCTACCGGATAGTGAGGGTCTGAGTGGAGGAGTCGTACGCCCTGGTCTTTGGTGCCGTCGCGGCGGTCTCAGCCGCCATCGGGATCATCGCCTGGCGCCGCCGTGCGGCCGCCGGCGCCATCGGGTTGGCCCTGTACGGCGCCAGCATCGCCTTCTGGGCCTTGGCGGTCGTCTTGCAGTGGGTCCTCACCGATCATTCGCCATCCCTCTACTGGCTAGCCCCGAGGGCTCTGTGCGCCACCACGAGCGCCATCGGCTCCCTCTTGCTGGCCCTCGACTTCGCCGGGTACGGGCGGCTGCTGCAAAAACGGCTGCTCCTGCCGCTGTTCGCGATGCCCGTCGCCACGCTCGTCGTCATCCTCACCGAAGCCAGCCACCACCTGTACCTGGCGGGAGCCACTCCGGGGATGCGAGTCGTCGGGGGAGGCCCGTGGTACCTAGCGAACGGTGTCTACGCCCTGGCACTCGTGATCGGAGCACTCGCGTTCCTGATCCTCGGCCTCGCCACCCGGCGAGGCGTGCACAGACTCCAAGCCGCTCTGCTCCTCGTCTCGGTAGCGGGGCCGTGGGCGGTGTTCATCGCCGAGAGCGCCGGATGGATGCCGATGCCGGGAGTCAACTCTATGCCCGTGGCGTTCGGCCTGGCGTCGATCCTGCTGGCATACGGGCTGTTCCGGCTCGGGCTGTTCCGGCTCGTCCCTGTCGCCAGGGCAAAACTCATCGACGAGATGCCCCTCGGGATGTGCGTCCTCGATCGGAGCGGAAGGCTGGTGGATGCCAACCCGGCGGCCCGGCGGCTGCTCCGGCTGGCAAAGGGCGGGCTGGGGATGGAGGCGGCGGAGGTGTTCTCCGCGTTGGCGGAGAGGGGTGAACCGGTCCTGCGGCTGGTCCAGGCCGGCTCGGGCTCAGCCGAAGTCGCGGCCGGCCCCGCCGGGGGGCGCATCCTGGATGTGACCGCCTCTGAGATAGCCGATCCTGCAGGCGAGCGCCGGGCCGTGCTTGTCGTGCTGAACGACATCACAGAAAGAGTGGCAAGCGAGCGGCTGCGCCGCGAGTTCATCGCCAACGCCTCGCACGAGCTGCAGACGCCACTGACGGATCTCTCGCTCCTGGGGTCCACGTTGGAGAAGGTCGCCGCGAACGACCCCGAGCAGTTGGGGACCTTCATAGACATCCTAAAGCTGGAGACGGGCCGGCTCGTCAAGATGACCCGGGATCTGCTGCTGCTGTCCCGGCTGGACGAAGCGCCGGGTGCTGCAGACGACGGATGGCGCACCCACGACCTGGGCGATATCGTCACCCAGGAACTGGCGTCGAGACGGGGGCTGGCCGATGCCAAGAGGCAGCGGATATCCCTGGACCTCGGTCGCCGGGCTCCGGTGTTCGGTGACGAGACCGGGCTGCACCGCGCGATCGGCAACCTGCTCGAGAACGCCATGCGCTACACCGACGAGCACGGAGACATCTCCGTGCGGGTCGAGATCCGAGACGCGGAGGACCAAGGCGGACGCTGGGTGGTGCTTGCTGTCTCGGACACGGGGATCGGCATCGCGCCGGAGGAACAGGACCGGGTGTTCGAGCGCTTCTATCGCGTCGACAAGGCTCGCTCCCGCCAGACGGGGGGGAGCGGCCTGGGGCTCAGCATCGTCAAGAGCGTGGTCGAGCGCCACGGTGGCAGCCTGGACTTGACGAGCGAGCTGGGAGCCGGTTCCACCTTCGTGGTGCGGCTGCCGCTTGCCGCCACGCCGGAACCCGAAGCCGCAGGCGTCGCCTGACGAGGACCGGGCGAACGCCGGGACGGCGAGCCGCGGGCCCTGACGCCGGCGCTGGGAGCAGCCTGCCGGCCGCGCGGGCAGGTCCGTCCCGTTCGCCCCGCTACTTGGTGTCGAGGTACTCCAGCGCCATGTGCCGCACCAGTTCCGCGTTCTGGCTGCATCGGTCGGCGATGGACTCGAGGCGCTCGATGATGGCCTTCAGCTGGTGGAAGGTCTTGTAGTCGGTGTCCCACTCGAACATGTCGTGGTAGAGCTCGGCAAAGATATCGTCGGCCGCGCTCTCCATCTTGTCCACGGTCACGGCGATGCGCAGCGCTTCGCGCAGGTCGGTGCTCATCGCCACCACGGCCCGGGCCAGCGTCTCGACCGCATCGATGTCGGCCTGCGTCAGAGCGCGCAGGAGCTCGTTCATCCGAGAGGGCAGGGTGAGCCGCCGCATGGCGATGCGGTCCGCCGCTCCGGCTGCCAGGTTGGCGATGCTGTCCATCGAGCCGACGAGCCGGGCCAGGTCGGCACTGTTCATCGGGAACACTCCGCCCAGCGAAAGCCGGTCCAGGATGGCTTCCTTGGTGGTGTCGGCCTCGCTCTCGAGCGCGTCCATCTCCCGGGCGGAAGCCTCCAGTTCGTCGTAGCGGTCGGCGGCGAAACGGTCGACCACGTCCTGCAGCTTGTGGACGATCACGACCACCTGGGCGCTGAACTCTCCCAGGCGTTCGACCACCTGTTCCTCGCGCTCCTTGCCCATGGCTTCGATGACGCCTTCCAGGGTGGTCTCGCCGCCCAGTGTGCGCCGGATCCTATCGAGTGGTGACTGAGTCATGGCCCCTCCTTCGACTAGAAGATGAGATTCAGCAGGTAGTAAGCGGCGGCAGCCACGGCCGCGCAGAACGGCAGCGTCACGAGCCACGCGAGCATGATGGAGCGGAACACCTTCCAGCTCACACCGCTGAGGCTGCTTGCCAGCCCGGTGCCGGTCACCGCCGAGGTCACCACGTGCGTGGTGGACACCGGCAGCCCGAACAGAGAGGCGAGCTGGATGACCAGCGCCCCGCCGCCTTCGGCACTGAAGCCGTTGATGGGATGGAGTTTGGTGATCTTCTCCCCGAGTGTCCGGATGAGCCGGAAGGAGCGCACGGAGAGATAGGTGCCGATGGCCATGGCTGTGGCGCAGGCCAGTATCACCCAGATGGGGATGGTGCCGCCGTGGGCCGCGATGTAGTCGCTCACGCTCTGGCCCTGCCGGGCGGCCAGGAAGATCGTGACGATACCCATGATCTTGGTGGCGTCGTTGGACCCGTGGCTGAAAGATACCCAACTCGAGGAGACTATCTGCATGCGCTTGTAGAACTTGTCTGCCCGTACGACGGTCATCCGCGTCTTGCGGAAGAACAAGCGGCTGATGTGCATGAAGATGAAGCCGGTGATGATGCCCAGGATGGGCGAGAGGAAGAGGGCAGCGAACACCAGGATGAGCTTGTGCCAGTTGATTCCGCTGGGCCCCAGTGCCGCGAGCCCCGCCCCGACCAGCCCGCCCACCAGCGCGTGCGACGAACTGACGGGCAGCGCCCACAGCCAGGTGAGCACGTCCCAGACGATGGCTCCGAACAGCGCCGCGATGACCAGGTGGGCCGTGGCGTCGTTGGCCTGGATGATCCCGCCGATGGTCTTGGCGACCGCCACGCCCATGACGAGCGGGCCGACGAAGTTGAAGAGAGCGGAGAGCCCGATGGCGATCTTGGGCTTGAGCGCACCGGTGTAGATGACGGTGGAGACGGCGTTGCAGCCGTCGTGGAAGCCGTTCATCAGGTCGAACGCCAGAGCGACCACCACTACGGCTATGAGCGCGATCGTGTCGGTTCCCACGATTCCCTGTCCTCCTCTTGAGACCACCCTGGTCCCGGGTAAGCCTTCTGCGTCGACTGAAGGCTACCCGCGAGGAAAGCGAGGCGTGTTAACGGAATGTTACAAGGATGTTAATCATGTGCGCGGCGCGGGCGGTGGCGGCGAGCCCGGCGGCGCGGCGCCCTGTTCAGCACGGGCCATCGCGGCGCGCCGTGCCCGCCCGGTGTCACGGCAGGACCGTCGCCTCCTGGTCGCGGTACGCCTCGCGCAGCCGCCGGCGGAACTGCTTGCCTATCGCCGAGAGGCGGGGCACGTCCCGCAGCGGGATCTTGCGGAGCAGGGCCAGCTGGTTGGCCATGGGGATGGAGCCCTCGTATAGCCGAGCGCACTCCTCGTAGAAATCCTTGAGCGGGAGCGCGGTGGGCAACAGGGTGTGTGTGAAATCGACGTGGTCGTAGTCGCGGTCGATCATCCGGTCCTGGACCTCCTGGTACAGGTCGGTGCCGGGCAGCGGAGTGAGTACGGAGAAGGTGGCGAAGTTGAGCTTCAGACCCCGGACGTAGCGGCGGAACTCGGCGAAATCCTCCCGGGTGTACTCCGGCCGCACGATGAACGACGCGTATATCTCGATGCCCATGGACCGCATGAGACGGATGGCCTGCTCGTTGTCGGCGACCGTGGATCCCTTGCGCACCGAGTCCATGTCCGTCTCCCGGAAGAACTCCAAGCCGACGAACACCCGTTCGAGACCCACATCCCGCCAGAGCTCGAGGAGGTCCGGCGCCTTGACGATGGTCTCGCTTCGGGCGTAGAGAAAGTACTTCTTCTTGATGCCCGCCGCCCGGATGAGTTCCGCCAGCCGGCGCATGCGGGCCACGTCGTAGAGCGACTCGTCGTCCGCGAAGAAGACGTACGGCTCGGCGATGGTGGCCAGCTCCGCCACGATGGCTTCGGGGTCGCGGCGCAGGTACCGGCCGCCGCTCAGCTTCCACTGGGCGCAGAACGTGCAGCGGTGCGGGCAGCCCTTCGAGGTGCAGATGGAGGCGAGCGGCCGCATCCATTCGGAGAAGTAGCCACCGCGGTACGGCGCGGTGAGGTGCCGCGCCGGCAACGGCAGCGAGTCGAGGTCCACGGCGGGCCGGGGGTCGCTCATGACCCAGTCACCGCCGCCATCCCGGTGACAGACCCCGGCGATGCCCTCGAGGCCTTCACCGGCCTCCTTGCGCGCGACGATCTCCTGGAAGGCGGCCACCCCTTCGCCGCGCACGACGAGGTCCACAGCCTCGACGGCGAAGTCCCGCGGCCAAACCGTGGCGTGGTGCCCGCCGGCGACCACCAGGGCGCCGGGCGCCCGGTCCTTGACGGCGCGGCAGAGTGCAAGGGCCGGGTTGACGTGCACGGTGTACGCCGTGACCCCGACGACGTCGGGCCGGAACGCGTCCAGCGCCGCCGCGAGGTCCGGCTCCACCCGCAGGTCGAGGATGCGTACCTCGTGGCTCCCGGCGACCCCCGCCGCCACGTACTCGAGCGCCAGCGGCTCGAACAGGGATATGTCATCCCCGCCGATGGCTGAAGCGGCCTTCGCAGGCTGGAGCAGCAGTATCTTCACGGCGCCACCTTCCACGCGCGCGGTGCGGACCGGCCAAGCGCACGCTAGTGGAAAGTACTGTGATAGTCAAACCGGCCGTTCGCGCGCGGCCTCCGCGGCGCCGGCCGCTGACCTGGCCGCGCCATGGCGGCGCGGCGCGCATCGCCGGCGGCTCCCGAGAGTGGGACAATCTCGGCATGAGAATCAAGGTCACCGAGAACGGTCCCTACCTGGTGTCGGGCAACGTCCCGCTGGCGGAACAGAGGATCCACGTCGACTCCGACGACTTCTGCCACGGCTACGACCAGGGTGAGCTGTGCGAGACAGGGCCCACGTATGCGCTCTGCCGGTGCGGCGGGTCGGGCAGCAAGCCGTTCTGCGACGGCGCCCACGCCAGGACCGGGTTCGACGGCACCGAGACCGCGAGCGGCACTCCGTTCGACGAGCAGGCCCGCGAGTTCGAGGGGCCGGACATGGATCTGTCCGACGTCAGGGAGCTCTGTGCCGGCGTCCGCTTCTGCCACCGGGCGGGCGGCACCTGGGACCTGGTGCGCCATCCGAAGGATCCCGGCGACCGCCGGACGGCCATCGAGGAAGTGTGGGACTGCCCGTCAGGACGCCTGGTGGCGCGCGAGAAGGACGGCAGCGCCATCGAGCCCGATCTGGAGCCGTCGATAGGCCTCATCGAGGACACGCAACTCGAGACGATGGGGCCGATATGGGTGCGGGGCGGCATCCCGGTGGAGTCGGCGGACGGCAGGACGTACGAGGTGCGCAACCGAGTGACGCTGTGCCGCTGCGGGCGCAGCCGGAACAAGCCGTTCTGCGACGGGAGCCACACCGGCTAGACCTGAAGCGCGCGGAGGCCGGGCGCCGGCAAGGCGGGCCCGGGCAAGGACCACGCGAAGCGGCCCGCCCGCTACCGGGCGGAGCCCGCGCGGGCGCGCTCGCAGAAGCGGAACGGATCTGGGGAGAAGTAGCGGCGGCGAAGGTGCGATCGGGGTCTTCGGAGAGCGAGGAGGTAGGAGGTGTCCGGCCTCTTCATGACCTGCGATCGTCCGATCATATCGGTCTCCTCTCGCGGTGAGCCTACCGACACTGTACGCCACATCGGACGGGATTCCTGCGGCGTTATGATGATGTTCCAGGCAGCACTACCGAGCAGCCGACAGGGAGGCCCTCGATGAGCCGGACGCAGATCGCCGTGGTCGCCGATTACGACCCGGCGAAGGACACACACCAGGCGACAGAAGCCGCCCTTCAGCACGCGGCGGCCGCTCTGGACGTTCGGCTGGCGGTCGAGTGGATCCCCACCGAGGAGTTCGAATCGGCGGGGTCGGTGCTGCAACTCAAGTTCTATCATGGCGTCTTCCTGGGCCCCAACGCGCCGTACCGCAGCCAGGCGGGAGCTCTGGCGGCCGTCCGCTTCGCCCGGGAGTTGGACTGGCCGTTCTTCGCCACCTGAGGCGGGTTCCAACATGCTCTGGTAGAGCATGCCCGCAACGTGGCCGGCATCGCGGAGGCGGACCTCGAAGAGGTGGAGCCCGGCGCACCCGACCTGGTGATCACCCGGCTGGCCTGCTCGCTCCGCGGGGAGGAGCAGGAGGTCCACATAGTGCCGGGCACGCACGCGGCGGCGGCGTACGGCGTCGAGCGGTCGGTGGAGAAGTTCACGTGCCGGTTCGGCGTCAACGAGGCCTACCGCGACCGGCTGTTCGGCGGCGACCTGCGGGTGTCGGGGACGGATGCCGAGGGGAATGTCCGCATGGCCGAGTCGGCGACGCACCCCTTCTTCATGGGCACGTTGTTCATGCCCCAGATGTCGTCGGAGCCGGGCAGGCCGCATCCGCTGATCACGGCGTTCGTCAAGGCGGCCTCGGAACTCGCTGGCAAAGAGAAACGGGCGCCGTGGCTTGGCTGAGCTCGTGAAGCTCTTCGTCGACGCGGACGCCTGCCCGGTCACCCGGGACGCGGTGACCATAGCCCGCAGGCACCGGGCGGCAGTGGTGCTGGTGGCCAACGAGTCGCAGAGCCTCGACCGCTACGCGGACCGGGACGGCGTGGAGATCGTGAAGGTCAAGGGCGGACCGGACGCCGCCGACTACGCGATGGTGCCGCTGCTGAAACCGGGCGACATCGTGGTGACCCAGGACACGGGCCTGGCCTCCATGGCGCTGGCCCGGGGCGCGAAGGCCATAGGGCCGCGAGGGAAGGTCTTCATGACGGCGACCATCGGCTTCGAACTGGACGTGCGCCACGCGGAGCAGCAGCACCGCCGGGCGGGCGGCCGCACCTCCGGCCCGGCGCCCTTCACGCCCGAGGACCGGGAGCGCTTCCGAGAGGCGCTGGAGCGGCTGTTCGAGGAGTCGCGGCGCGAGGCGCAGGGGCGGTGACACCGCAGGGGCTGGGCGCCGGGACCGGGCCGGGCGCCGAGGCGGTGACGCCGCTGGAGCTGGGCGCCGGCGTGGCGCCACGCGGCGCCGCGGCCGGGTGTGGCGCCGTACACGCAACGCCGCCCGCCGCCGCTCACCCCGCCGCCATCGTGTAGACCAGACTGGGCGCAGCGAGCGTCTGTATCTTCAGAAGAGGCACAACGGCCAGCGAGGGGCATGGACGCCATCGGTGACAAGTGGAGGGACCCGAGGCAGGCCGCCGGCAACATGGACGGCGGCTACGAGGCCTTTGTCCGCACGCACTTCCACCGATTGGAGAAGAGCCTCACGCTGATCACCCTCGACAGGGGGCTCGCCGCAGACGCCGCCCAGGAAGCCTGCCTGCGCCTGTACCTGAGATGGGACCAGGTGGGCGACCTCGACGACCCGGTGGCCTGGCTCTACCGGGTGGGCATCAACCGGTGCCGCGACTACCACCGGCAGCTCAAGCGGGCCACCCGCCTGTTCGAGCGGTTGTCGGCGGAGGCGGGCGGAGGCCGGACGGGCATGGACGGGCCCGAGTCGGAGTGGGTGCCTGAGGCCGGGTTCGCCGCCCTCATCGAGCGGTTGCCCAAGCAGCAGCGCATAGCCGCGGTCCTCTTCTACCAGGCCGATCTCTCCACCAAGGAGATCGCCCGGACGATGCAGATATCCGAGAGCGCGGTCAAGAGCCACCTCCAGAGAGCGAGGGAGACTCTGCGCCCGCTGGTGGAGGTGGACTGATGGACCGGCACGAGCTCGACCCCCGCGATGTGGATGCCAAACTGCGGGAGACCTTCCACAGGAACGCGCCGCCCGACAGCGAGGCGCACCTGGCGGCTGCGCTGCGGCCGGAGGCTCTGTCGCCACAGGCCGTGTCGCCGGAGGCCCAGGGGCCGACGGCGGGCGGACCGCGGGCCGCGGCCGACGGCGGGACGGCCACGGTCCGGACCCCCAAACGGACGCCGCGGCGCCGGGCGCTGCGGCTGGCCACCATCACCGCGTCGATCCTGGTGTTGGCTGCCGCGGTGGGGGTCGCTGGGTGGCAGGCGGCGATCCATCTGAGCGGGGACCAGCAGGTGGTGGTGATAACGGATCAGCCGACCACGACCACCGCGCCGGCGCAGGCGGTCTCGCTGGAAGACGGAGCCTGGATATTCCGGGCGGACCGGCAGGCGGACCTCGAGAAGGTCCAGCTCCCCTCGGACCAACTTGCCGAGACCGACTACCACCCGATCGACGAAGCGCCCGATGTGGACGTCGTCGTCTCGGACGACGGCCAGAAGGTGACCATCTACGGCCGGACGGCGCAGGACCGGACCCCGGTCGAGGGCGTGCGCGCCTCCGACAAAGACGGCACGGTCACCTACGACCTGCAGACCGGGACCGGAGGCCGCTTCGTCGT
Organism: uncultured Actinomycetes bacterium; assembly: GCA_903873715.1. Taxonomy (GTDB): domain Bacteria; phylum Actinomycetota; class Thermoleophilia; order RBG-16-64-13; family RBG-16-64-13; genus CAIQPS01. Next base: position 3,576 of record CAIQPS010000037.1, on the reverse strand, counting down.
GTGGGCCGGCTCCGGCGGACTCCAGGCCGAGCTCACCGCCTACGGGTCGGGCAGGCCGATAGTCTCGAGCCTGCGCGGCGCGCTCCTGATGGTCACCGGCGTCTCGCCCACGGTCGAGCAGACTTCCACGACCACCGCCGCGCCGGCGGGTGACCCCGCCGCCCAAGCGGCGGCCCAGGGGGCGCCGGACCTGCTGGCCGCCTACTCCACCACGTACGAGGGCGATAGAGCCCGGCAGCAGAACGTCCGGGTCGCCACCGGACATGCGAGCGGCGTGCTGCTGCAGCCCGACCAGGAGTACGACCTGGACCAGCGGCTGGGACCGCGCACCCGCGAGCGGGGTTACTCGCTGGCTTTGGATGTAGTCGGTCCCACGCCGATGGGGCCGGACCCGGTGCTCGGCGGCGCCCTGGGCCAGGTAGCGACCACGCTGTTCAACGCGGCGCTGGAAGCCGGTCTGTGGATAACGCAGCGTGACAACAACTCCATCTACATCACCCACTTCCCGAAGGGGCGTGACGCCGCGATAGCTGCCGGCACCAAGAACCTGCGCTTCGTGAACGACACGGGGCATGTGGTGTGGATCTCCGGCCAGTCGGATGGGGTGACGACCACGTTCCGCATCTACGGGACGGACGACGGCCGCAAGGTGGACATCAGCGCGGGCGAGTTCTACAACATCGTGCCGAAGACCACCACCACGGAGATCGACGACACGATGGCGCCCGGCGAGTCGCGGATCGTCAACACCGGGCAGGACGGCCGGGAACTGGACGTCCGCCGGACGGTCACCCTGCCCGATGGGACCGTCATCCGGGAGGACACTTTCCACAGCGTCTGGCCGATGATCCCGGCGGAGGAGTACGTCGGACCGTCCACCGGGGCGACCGGCGGCTAGAGCGGCGGCGGGCCGAGGCCGCAGCATCGGCATGGCAGTCGCCCGGTACGGCGCTCGGGCCTGCTGGGATTTATACTATGCGGGGTCGCGGCACCGCCCATGGAGGGTGGAGGCGGGCGCGGCTGCCTTTGGAGGGGTTCCACATGAGCACGGGCAGGGTCGGACAAGAACGCAGGTCGCACGGCCTACTATGGCTGCTCGCCGGCATAGCGGCGGTGGTCGTCCTCTGCCTGCTCTCCATCCTGGTCGACTCGGCCCTCTACTACAACAAGGTACACCGCGGCATCAGCGTGTCCGGCGTGGCGCTGGGCGGCATGACCAAGGCCGAGGCGGCCGCGGCCGTCGGCCAGATCGTCGACGAAGCCAGCAGCAAGAACATCACTCTGACGTCGGGCGACAAGACCTGGACGGTCGAGCCGGCCGGGGTCGGCCGGAGCGTCGACGCCGACGGGGTGGTCAAGGCCGCGATGGCCGTCACCCGCGACCGCAACTTCTTCACCGACGCGTGGCACCGGTGGGGGCTCTACTTCGCCCACCGGGAGGTGCCGCTCACCGGCTCGCTCGACACGGCCAAGCTGGACGCCGTCGTGGCCGGCATCGCCAAGACGCTCGACGTGCCGGCCGTGAACGCCGCCCTCTCCATCACCGGCGGGACCATCCAGGTGATCGAGAGCAAGGCGGGCACAGTAGTGGACCAGGCCCGCCTCAAGGACGAGGTCTCCGGGAAACTCCTGGCCCTGCAGCAGGCGGAGATCCAGGTGCCGCTGGTGGCCAAGCAACCCGACGTGACCGCGGAGGACAACGCCGAGGCCAAGCAGCAGGCCGAGACGATGATCAGCGGGATGCTGCTCGTCACCGACGGTAGCGACGACTGGCCCGTCACCCCCGAGCAGATCGCCACGTACATGAACTTCAGGGCGGAGACCAAGAACGGGGTCTCGACCCTGGTGCCGTACCTGGACGCCGCGAAGATGACGGCGCTCATGAACGAGGTCGCCGCAGCGGTGCGCGAGGAGCCGACCGAACCCAACTTCGCCCACGACGACGAGAAGGTCTGGGTGGAGGACGGTGAGGAGGGCACGCAGTTGGATGCCGAGGCCACCGCCGCGACGATGACCGCAGCGGCGCTCAAGTCCAAGAACCGTACGGCCAAGGTCGCTACGAAGGCCCTCCCGCCGACCGTCAGCAGCGAGAACTTGAAGGCGATGGGCATCAAGGAGCTGCTGACCAGCTACACCACTCGGTATCCGTGCGAGATAGACCGCCAGATCAACGTGCGGAAGGCCACCGAGTACGCGACCAACGTCTTCCTGGCGCCCGGGCAGGAGTACGACTTCGACAAGCAGGTGGGGCCGCGGACGCCGGAGCGGGGGTTCCGCATGGCCAAGGGCATCACCAGTCCGGGTGTCTTGGAGGACGTTCTGGGCGGCGGCATCTGCCAGGTGTCGACCACGATGTTCATCGCGGTGGCGAGCGGCAAGGCCGGGCTCGACATCAAGGAGCGCCACAACCACTCCTTCTACATCAGCCACTATCCCAAGGGGAAAGACGCCACCGTCACCGGCGGCGGCAAGAACCTGCGCTTCGTCAACGACACGAAGAACTACATCTGGATAACCGGGGAATCGAACGGCGCGGTGACGACCATCCAGGTGTGGGGCACCGACCAGGGCCGCGAGACCGACTGGGACATCACCGATTTCTACGACATCGTGCCGCTGGAGACCACCACGGTGACCGACCCGACCCTCAAGTACGGCGCGTCGTCGCTGGTCGCGAGCGGCCAGCGCGGCCAGAAGCTGAAAACCACCCGGGTGGTGGTGGAGAACGGCGTGGAGATCCACAAGGATGTCTGGACGAGCATCTGGACGATGTTCCCTGACAAGATCGCCGTGGCGACCTCGACGACCAAGGCGCCGACCACGACCACCACCGAGAAGCCGACCACCACCTCGAGCGCCGGCTGACGCGCGACGCCGTCCGGCGGCGACTCAGCCTGACGGCGCTGGGGACGCGTCGGCCCGTGCCACCCCGCCCGGGGGCGACCCGGAGCTCCGCACCTGCGCGTCTCCCGAGCGCATATGATTGTGCGGTATTTCGCACAATCATATGGCCGACGGCGACTCGGGTCGATCGCACGACCGCGCCCGGCCGGCGCCGTGCGCCCGCTACCCCAGTTCGAACGTCGTGACCCCGAACACCCTCCGATGGTCGATCGCGGGCTCCGGCCCCATGTACATCCGGACCGTGCGGAACACCTCGCTCATCCCCAGGGCTTCGGCCAGTGCCACGGCCTGAGGGTTGCTGTCCGGCACGTCCAGATAGACCGGGCCGTCGTCCGGCGCCGCCGCACACAGGGCCGCGTAAAGGTCATCCGCGACGAGGGCGTCATCGGCGAAGAGCGGGCCGATCTTGTAGCCGGTCACGCACGGACGGATGACCCCGTAGCCGCAGAACTCCCCGTCGCGCTGCGCGCAGAGCGCCGGGCTGCCGGGCATTGCCAGCCAGCAGTCGAGGAAGGCGCGGCGCTCCGCCGGGAAGCAGAGGCGGTCGTAGGCGAGGAGGGCGTCGCGGTGGGCGGCGGTGACGGGAGTGATGGCGCAGGAGGGGGGCGCGCTGCGCCTGACCGGGTCCGGCCGCGGCGGCGCGCGTGGCGGCTGCTGCGCCCGGGCCAGATC
>CAIQPS010000036.1 GCA_903873715.1 uncultured Actinomycetes bacterium | reverse complement strand
CCATCGACTGCGCGATCTTGAGCATGTCGGACCGGCTGACCGTGTACATCAGGGTATTGGAGACCCAGTAGAGCACGCCGTCCGTCTTCCACCAGACGTGGTCCACCTTGCCGCTGCTGCCCACGATGGTGTAGGTCACGCCGTTGCTCTTCACCTCAGTACCGCCGCTCGCGAGCGGGGCGTCCAGCCAGGTGGTGGCGCTTATCCCCAGGTAGAGGTCGTCCTTGCCCTGCCGGTAGATCATCCTCACCGCCGGTTCGGTGCCGTCTCCCACCTTGATCCCGTACGTACCGGACCCCGTTGGCATCTTCGACGAGTAGGTGAAGCCCTCGGGTAGATACGACGGGGCCTCGAGGGTGAAGGGGACGTTCTTCTGGGCCGCGCGCCACGTGTTCGGGTCGGTCTGGGCCGCCGTCAGGGCGCCGGACGAGAGCAGGTTGCTGGTGTTGGTGGACGCCAACTGCAGGAGCGACGGGGTAGTGGCAGCCGCGTCGCCGCCCGCCGCCGCGTCGCCGACCGTCGAGACGCCGCCGTCCGTCGACGCTCCGGTGGTCGGTGTGCCGGTAGTGGAAGGGCCCCCGGTGGTGGTCGTGCCCGAAGTGCCCGGAGGGGTGAGCAACTGGGTGACAGCATCCATGATGGTCTGCTGATCAACCACGACCACAGCCTTGCCGTCGATCATGGTGCCGGTGCTTTTGATCATGATCTGCTTGATGCGACCGCCGTCCAGACCGATCATCCACCTGGCGAGCTTCAGCGTCTCGTTGGCGCTGAGGTTGGTGGCGCTCGCGGACAGGACCTTTTCCACCAGCCCGGGCAACTTGAAGGTGATGTTCCAGCCCTTCACCTGGTCGCGCAGGGCGCCCATGATCCGCTGTTGCCGCTGCATGCGCCCGAAGTCGGAGTTGCCGTCGAAGCGGTAGCGGGCGAAGAGCAGGGCCGTCGGACCGTCTAGCAGTTGGTAGCCGGGGTCGATGTCTATGGCCCAGGTGGGGGTCTTGTTGTAGTGCCGGTCCACGTCTACGTAGACGCCGCCCAGCGAGTCGATGATGGAGGCGAACGACTCGAAGTTCACTTCCATGTACTTGGTGACGTCGACGCCGAAGACCTGCTTGATCGTGGCGATCGTGAGCGCCGGCCCGCCGATGTGGTAGGCCATGTTGATCCGGTCCGTCCGCTGCCCCGGGATGGGCACGTACAGGTCGCGGGTGATGGAGAGGATCGACATGTAGTCCTGGCTCGGGTCGATGTGCACCAGCATGATGACGTCGGACGCGCCCAGACTGTCCCCGGTGGGATCCCGGGTGTCGTTCCCCAGCAGGATGAGGTTCATCGAGTCGGGCGCTTCGGCAAGCCCTACGAGGGTGGTGGGCGGTTTGGCGGCGAGGGCGTCCTGGGCCGCCTGGTCGAGCTTGGCGTTGGCAGCGTGAAGCCTGGCCGTGAACCACCAGTAGGAGCCACCCGCGACCGCTCCCACGATGATCAGCAGCGTCAAGAGGGTTATCAGGACCGCGCGAAGGACCCTACGCTTGCGCCGGGACCTGCCTCCTTCGGTCTGGTATAGGCGTGGTGTGTCTGTCAACGGTCTCTCTTCCATCGCACAAGTCCGGTCTTTGCAGCCGGTTTAGTCGCCGCGCCGGGAGCTGAGGTTCCCAGGCGCTGCCGGACGGTCACTCCTGGATGAAATCCCGTGAGGTCCTGGTGGCGATGAGGAACAAGGCGTGCGGGTTGGTGGTCGCGTATCGCCAGAAGAACTTCTTCGGGTCGGTGAGGACGCGGAACAGCCACTCCAGCCCGGCCTTCTGCATCCATTCGGGCGCCCGCGAGTAGTCCCCGGTCACGTATCTGAAGCAGCCGCCGCAGGTGACGGCCCACGCCGCGTCGAGCCGGGACCGGTTCCTGATGCAGAACAACTGTTCCTTGGTCTTCCCGAGCCCGACCCAGACGATGTCCGCGCCGCTGGCGTTGATCTGCTCGCAGACCGCCTCTTCCTCGGAGATGTCGAAATAGCCATGATGGCAGCCGGCGATCTTCAGTCCCGGATACCGCTTGCTCAAGATATCGGCGCACTGCTCAGCTAGGCCGGGATCGCCGCCCAGCAGGTAGAAGGAGAGGCCTTCGGCCGCGGCGGTCTCCGCCACATCGTGGATCAGGTCGGTGGTGGCGGACCTCTCCGGGATCTCTCCCTTGGTGAGGGCCCGCGCCGCCGCGACTATGACCTGCCCGTCGGCGTGCACGAGGTCGGCCTGCTCCACCGCTTCCCGGTATTCGCGGTCTCGGGCGGCCAGCGAGAGGGCGTGTCCGTTGGAATCGAACAGGAGCCGTGCTCCCTTGGGGCGCCGGACGGCGGGATCGGAGGGCCGGCAGTCAGCCGCGATGATCCGGCAGATGTCGAGGCGCGAGACGGGAGCGACCTTCATCCCCCCGACGCGGACATGCGGGATCTTCGCCGCGCCGTCGGGGAGCCGATATGTGGAATCTAGCCGGTCGGGACGCTTGCGGCCCATCTCTCCTCGGATCACGCTCTCTTTCGATGCGGTCTTGGCACCGCCAAGCCTTGTCACTATAGCTCACCCCGCCGGGGATTCCTACGGCGCCCCGGGCGGCTACTGAACACCCGGGGGGCACGCCTCAGCGGTATGGCGACTATGGTAGTCTTGGCTGAAGAAGGGAGGGAACCGATTGGTCAGTTGGCTGACAAGGGCTGATTACCTGGTCTTTTTGAAGCGCCGCGGTTGGATCGTGGCCCTCATCGCCGTCGTCGTGACCGCCGCAGCGATCGGGGTCTCCCTCCAGATGACCAAGCAGTATCGCTCGACCATCCACCTCTCATACCAGAGGAGCAACCTCGACCAGACGGTCCTCGGTATGACGGTCTTCTCCAGTCTGGACATGTACGAGGCCAGCGAGAACGGCACGTTGCTGATCGACAGCGTGGCCGACTCGGTCGTAAAGGACCTGGGTCTGAAGATCTCGCACGACACGCTTCTGAGCAGGCTGCAGACACTGGGGGCGGCGGGCTCGAACACCGTCGATCTCCGGGCTGTGAGCCGGTCTCCTTCCGAAGCCGCCAAGATCGCCGAGGCCTACGCGCGTGCGTTCGTGGCCTACAGGGCCGGGGTGGAGCAGGCCAAGGTGGCCGCCACGCGCGACATCGTCAAGGCTCAGGTGGAGGCCTTGAGCGCGAGCGATGCCGCCACCGACACCGGGGTCCAATTGCGGGCCAAACTGACCGGGCTGGAATCCATGTTCACGCAGTCGGTCTCGGGCTTCCGGATCGTCGGCACCGCGTCGGTCCCGACGAAGCCGGTATCGCCGCGGATCGATCTGAACGCTATACGCGGTCTCGTGGGCGGGATCATCCTCGGTCTGGGGGTGGCTCTCCTGGTCGAGTTCCTCATCCGGCGGCGAGCGCAGGCTGCATCCCGGCCGTAGGCTCAGATGGTCTCGGGCGAGCTCCTGAGGCACCGGAACAGCAGGAACAGCAAGATGAACGTCGGGAAGGCGTTGTACGTGTAGAACAGGTCCATCTCGATGCAGGTGACCACCATCACGAGCAGTACCGCCAACCCCGCGATGGCTTCCTTGTTGTGCAGAGCGGCCGCATACAGCCGCTTGCCGCACATGCCCAGGTTCCACAGCAGGAACGCCAGCCCCACCAGGCCGAAGTCAAGGAGCGTCTGGATGTAGGTCTCGTGAGCGTGGGGCGGGATGTAGTTGACGAACCCCGGCAGGGTGGCCCGGATCGCCTCCGACTGCGCGGTCTGGTAGAAGGTGTGGAAACCCCAGCCAAGGACCGGCCTGTGGGTCCATCCCTCCAAAGCCCAGCGCCAGATGTCGACCCTGGCCGCCCAGGTGTCGCTCCGTCCCAGGAAGTTGAAGATCCCGCTGGTGACGAGGGCGGACAACCCGACCGTCACGACGACGAGAGCGGCGACCAGGATGAACCCCCAGATCGGGCGGAGGCCCTTCTTGACGACGTACTGGACGACGAGGATCACGATCAAGGATGCGGGAAGAAGGATCACGCCCGTCATGGAGCCGGTGAGCAGCGTGAACAACACTGCCAGGGCGATCATCGACCATTTCCATATCTGCGACTTCACCAGTGTGTAGGTCAACACGGCGCCCACGACCGCGTAGAGCGCCGCCAGGATCTTGTGCGGGAAGAACCCGCGCAGCGGCACCGTCCCCAGAACGGTGAGCCTCTGGTGCACGTCGTGATAGATCACCGGCGTGTAGGACAGGAGCCGGGCTATGAGCGACAGCACGATCAGCACCACGATGATGCGCTGGAGCGCCACCAGGAACTCCCTGAGAGTCAGCCGCTCGGCCAGGGTGAAGGCGAACAGCGCATTGCCGGCCAGAAGGACGCCGTACACGAGAGAGGTGAAGGGCGCGGCGGACCACACGGATGTCCCGACGACGTACAGGCAGAACCCCGGAAGGACTATCGCGGACTTCCTTTCGAAGCGCCGCATCCCCAGGAAGGAGACTGCGACCCCGATGTTGAGGACCGCCCAGCTGGCGATGAACACCTTGGTGGCCGGCTCCACGTTGGTGTGGGAACCAGCCAGGATGACCGTGTTGAGACCGAGCACGCAGGCCGTGTAGACCCAGAAGAACAGATCCGCGAGGGCCGTGCCCATCCAGGGCCGTGCCGCTGTGGCGCTACCGGCGCGCTCTATGGTCGTTCCTCGGTCCATGGTGCCTGCACTCGACTAGCGGATGGGATGGCGGCTGCGGCCCTCAGGGTACCAGGAAAAGGCCTGCTACGCAGCGGTCTGGGGTCGGGCCGGACTGCCCCGGGGCCGGTGCCGGCGGACCGGCCGCGAATATCCTGTATTCTGCTCGAGCATACGACATGAGAATGAAGAACGTAACCTCACTAGTCGCGAAACTGGCGTCCGGCGGGAGCGTCAGGGACTCGCTCGCTGTACTTGTCATCAAGGCCGGATCCGGCGTCTTCGGGTTCCTGATGTTCGCCGTGATCTCGCGGGTCTCCGGCTTCGAAGCCTTCGGCAAGTTCAGCGTGATCTTCAGCGCCGCGATGCTCGTGGGGTCGATCGGCTCCCTGGGGCAGCAGGTCTTCCTGGTCAAGGAGGTCGCCAGAGCGAAGCACGCGGGCGACGAGCGGCTGGAGATGACCACCTACTCCTTCTCGTTCGTGGCGGCCCTGGCCGGGTCGCTGGTGTCATCGGCGCTCTTCGCCGTGGTCGCCCAGTACTTCGCCCCTCAATACGCGGGCGCCGCCGCCCTCGGCGGGGCGGCCCTGTGCTTCGTCTACGCCCTCTCCCAGGGGACCCTCGGCGCGCTGCGCGTCCAGGATTCCGTCATCCTCGCGCTCGGCAGCCGCGACCTCGCCTGGCGGATGGTGGCCACCGGCATCATCGCGGCCATCCCGCTGCTGTTCCACGACGCCGCACCGGGCGCCGGCACGGTGCTGCTGGTCATGGCGGCCGTCCTGGGTGTGGTCGTGCTGTGGCACGCCTTCGAGATCAAGCGGCGGCTCAGGGGCAGGTCTTTCGGCCTCAAGGGCAGTCTGTCCCACGGCTGGGTCAAGCTTTCAGCCGGCCTGGCACTCATCGCCGCCATCTCGGGCGCCAACCTCTATGCGTTCTCGATCGTGCTCAGCGCCGTCGTCCCAGTCGGCATGGTGGGCCCGTTCTTCGCATCGCTGCGCACGGTGGATGTCATCACGCTCTTCCACATGTCGACCATCTGGGTCATGGGCCCGCGCATCGCGCGTGCGGTGGCCAGCGGTGACTCCAAGCAGATCCAGTCGGAATGCAACACCGGCCTGGTGATACAGTGCACGCCCACCATCCTGGCGTGTCTGGCCGTCATACTCTTCTCGCGCCCGCTGCTCGTCTTCTTCAACCCGGCCTACGCGCCGTATGCCCCGGTCCTCTCGATCCTGGCGGTCGGGGCGCTCATCAACGCGCTCACCGGGGCCACGGGGCTGATACTCCAGCTCATCAACCTGCATTGGCGCCAGGTCGCCATCCAGGGCGGGAGCCTGGCGCTGGCCCTGGCGCTGCTGCCCCTCCTCGTGGACGCCCTGGGACTGACCGGGGCCGCTCTCGCGTACCTCGTCTCGATATTCCTCTGGAACGTGCTGGCGATAGCGTCAATCCGCCGCAAGACCGGGGTGGACCCTTCGATCTTCGGCCTCTTCGGGACTGGAGCTCTCAACTTCCGCGAGAGCCGCGCCAGGTTGCGGAGCAGCATCGCCGGGCACTGACGCATCGCCGCCACCCGGGCGGCGGGACTGACAGCCTACTAGTGTCCCTTGTCCCGGGCCAGTCCGCGCAGGCCTTCGGCGGCGCCGAAACCGCCCACCACGACCGCCATGAAGTGCGGCCTCAGCAGCAAGGCCTTCCCTCCGTACCGCAGTGCGGTGAGCAGGTCGCCCTTGGCAAGTGAGGCCCGTACGATATGCGTGAAGATGAAGTCGGCCCGGCCCTTGGCCGCCATCGTGCGGCCGTGCTTCTCCAGCCATTGCGCGCTCGTGCGCCAGTCCCGCTTGCGCGAGACGGAGCCGGCGCTGTCCTGCTGCACGTGCACGAGCGGCCGGTCCACCACGGCGAACCTGTCGCCGACGCGCTGCACCAACCGGACCACGAGATCCCAATCGTTGTGCTTGCTCAGCGCTTCGTCCCAGGGCAGTTCCAGCGCGAGAGAACGGGTTACCACCAGCGAGCTGGTCTGGATGTAGCCGTATCCGTGCCTCAGCCGCGGGCGCATCACCAGGTAGCTGCCGATGTCCAGGGAGCCGTCGAACCGCACCTCGGGCAGGATCCGCTCGCCCTGCGCGCTGTGGAAGACCGTGTCCGTCCAGCTCAGCTCTGCCCCTGTCCTGTCCATCTCGGCGATCTGGGCCCGCAGCTTGTCCGGAGCCCACCAGTCGTCGTCGTCGAGGAACGCGACATACCGGCCTTGGGCGGCTCGCACCCCCGTGTTCCGGGCGGTCGCACCTCCCGTCGCACCTGTGGTGCACACCAGGATCTCGCCCTCCTCGAGCATGGCTTCCACCTGCTCCCGGGAGGAAGGGCGGTCGAGCACCACCGCGATCTCCAGGGAGACACCGGTCTGCTCCCTGACGCTGTCCAGCGCCCGTGCGAGCTCGGGCCGGCCGAGCGTGGGGATCACCACCGAGACCAGTGGGGGGCTCATCCGATTCTCTCCTGCAGCACGCCAGCCATCAGCCGAAGCAGACAGTCCTCAACTGCCCGGTGACTTCGGCCAGTTCGGCGGCGGCACGCTCCCTGACCGCTTTCAGGTCCGTTTGATCCACCAGGGCGACGATGCGGTCGACCAGCCTCTCCGGGTCCTCTCCGTCCTGTATCTCCAGGACCCTTCCGCCCAGCCCGGCAGGGGCCATATGGCGGTCGATCTTCTGGTCCGGGCGATCGAGGATCGCCACCGGGACCGCGCCCTCCGACACGCCGACGATGAGCGCGTGGATACGATCGCTCACCACTATCCGCGAGCGGGAGAGCAGTTCGCGCACCTGCGCCTCCTGCTCGGCATGCGAGTCGCCGTCCTGCCACGGCAGCAGGGTGCACCCGAGCCTCGAGGCAAGGGACCGGGCGGCTTCGTTGTCTCTCCTGGCCTGTACGAACACGGCGGGCTCGAGATGGGTCCGGGCGGAGAGCAGGCGCAGCGTCTCCACGACGCGGTCGGACAGCGGCGGGCGGTCGCCACGGTAGGAGATCGCGAGGACCCCGCGGGGGCCGGTGGCGCCGTCCGGACCGGGGCCCTCGTCGAACGCCCAGTCACAGGACGCCCGCCCGGCCGGTAGCCGGCGGGCCGTCTCGGTGTCGCGCCAGGTGTTGAGCGAGGTGAGCCGGATGCTGAACCGTATCGGCAGCATCGCCAGCCTTCCGCTCCCTCGTATCGCCACGCCCAGCCGGGCGGAGCGTGCTCCGGTGAGCCGTCCGATCAGCTGGTACGGGATGAGGCTGAGGTGGGCCATGGCCGCTTTGCGGTCGGGGCGGACCTCCCCGGGATTGAACGCGAGGAGCGCGTCGCCGCGCAGGCCGGCAGCGTACAGTCTGAGCAGCCAGCGGACTCTGGACACCTCGAGGCGGTCGGTGGTCTCGATACCCATTGCGCTCAGGAAGCTGCTCGACGCTCCCCCGACGAACAGATCGACCGGCCCCAGAGTCCTCAAGGAGCGAAGCGCCCGTCGCCGCAAGATCGCATCACCGATGTTGTCGTCTTGCCCTCGGCACCAGAAAAAGACCTGAGTAGCCGGATTCACAGTGCGCGGGCCTCCGATATCCACGTCCGCGGATAGTGTCGCGTGGTGAGCAGTAAGTCACCGTCAGGGTAACACCGCTCTTGGCCGAACGAGAAGCTCGTCCGGCTTCGGTGGGCGGGCTGGGTGCTCGCCCCTCTATGCCGCCCCTACTTGGCGGTGCCCTTGTGCTCCCGGTAGTCCTTGATGGCCGCCTGCAGCCCATCGGCCGCCAGGTTGGAGCAGTGCATCTTGGCCGGAGGCAGGCCGCCCAATGCTTCCGCGACCGCCTTGTTGGTGATCTCCACGGCCTCGTCGAGCTTCTTGCCCTTGGCCATCTCGGTGACCATGCTGGAGGTCGCCACCGCGGCGCCGCAGCCCAGGGTCTGGAACTTGACGTCCTCGAGGGCGTCGTCCTTGACCTTGATGGTGATGCGCATCATGTCGCCGCACTGCGGGTTACCGACCTCGCCGACTCCGTCGGCATCTTCGATGACGCCCATGTTCCGCGGGTTGCGGAAGTGTTCCATCACGAGTTCTGAGTACATGTCAGCTGTCCTTTAGCTGTCTCTCTGTTTGCAGGGGACGCAGTTGGTGCACCAGATGGGTGACATCAGACGCAGCCGTTCCACGATCGGCGGGAAGACCTTGATGAAGTGGTCGATGTGCTCCTGCGTGGTGTCTCTTCCCAGCGTGGCGCGGATCGAACCGTGGGCCAGTTCCTGGGGGATGCCCATGCCGAGCAGCACGTGGCTGGGCTCGAGCGACCCGGTGGTGCAGGCCGACCCGGACGAGACGCAGATGCCGTCCATGTCGAGCATGAGGATCATGGCCTCGCCCTCGATGCCCTCCACCCTGAAGTTGAGGTTGCCGGGGAGGCGGTGCTCCATGGACCCGTTCAGATGGATGGCCTCGATGTTCTCGCTCAGGCCTTTCCACAGCCTGTCGCGGAGCGCACCCTCCCGGACGGCGTCCTCGGCCATGCGGCCCTGGGCCAGTTCGAGCGCCTTGGCCATCCCCACGATACCGGGCACGTTGAGGGTGCCGGCCCGCCGGTTGCGCTCCTGAGCGCCGCCGTGGAAGAAGGGGGAGATCCTGGCGCGCTTGCGCATGTACATGAGGCCGACGCCCTTGGGGCCGTAGAACTTGTGGGCGCTCATGGAGAGCATGTCCACGTTGAGGTCGACGACGTTGAGCGGCAACTTGCCGGCGGTCTGCACGGCATCGCTGTGGAAGAAGACGCCCGCTTCGCGGGTGATCGTGCCGATCTCGGCGATGGGCTCGATGGTGCCCACCTCGTTGTTGCCGTGCATGATGGACACGAGCACCGTGTCGGGCCGGATGGCCTTCTTGACGTCATCGGGATCGACGAGGCCGCCGCCGTTCACCGGGACCTTGGTGACTTCCCAACCCCGTTTCTCCAGGTATTCCATGGTCTCGAGCACGGCGTGGTGCTCGATGGCGGACGTGATGAGGTG
>CAIQPS010000035.1 GCA_903873715.1 uncultured Actinomycetes bacterium | reverse complement strand
CGGGCTCCGTCATCGTGGCGTGGTACGCTCCGACTAGGAAGCCCATCAGCCCCAGGAGTGCCAGGATGGCAAGCATCTCCGGTGCCGCAGCCCGCGACGACATCTACGATCTCACCGAACTGGCGCACGCCAACAGGACCGACGCCGCCAAGCTGGCGAAGATCGCACGAGCGTTGGAGCAGTCCATCCCCAGGCTCGACCCGGTCCGCTTCAGGCGAGAGTTCGAGCACGTGCTGGCGGGGCCCGACCTGCCCGAACTGGAGATCGCCAAGCAGATGGCGAGGGCGGTCCTGGAGGGTAGGCCCGTCGAATCGCCGGCGGGGCAGGACGACGGAGAGGCTCCGCCCGCCGGTTTCTTGACGAGGATGTTCCGCATGTCCAAGGGTGATCCCGGGACCGCGGCCCGATAGCGTCCTGGGTGTTGCTACAGTTCCGCGAACATCCGCGGGGCTCTACAAGGAGAGTTACGTGCTGGTAGCCGGGTTGGAAGCCATTCTGGAAGAGCTGGCGCCTCGCTCCCTCGCTGAGGCGGGAGACAACGTGGGCCTGCTCGTCGGCGACCGGGACGCCTCGGTGCGCCGGGTCCTGGTCGCCCTCGAACTGACCGACGCTGTCCTTCAGGAGACGATCGCCGGCGGCTTCGACACCGTCCTTACCCATCACCCGTTGTTGTTCGCCCCGCTGTCCGGGCTCGTGGAGTCGCGAGGCCGCGAGCGGCTGGTGCGGGAATTGGTGCGGCGAGGCGTGGACCTCATCGCCTGCCACACGAACCTGGATAGTGCGCAGAACGGCATCGGGGCGATCGCGGGAGAGGCGCTGGGGCTTCAAGGGGCCGTCCCGCTACGTCGGACGCCGGCGGGCTGGGTGAAGTTCGTCGGCTTCGTACCGGCGGATTCTGCGGAGAAGGTCGCGGCCGCGGTGTTCTCGGCGGGGGCCGGCAGGATCGGCGACTACGACGGGTGCGCCTTCGCGGCAGAGGGCAGAGGGTGGTTCACGCCGGGTCCGGACGCCAGCCCGGCGATCGGTCGCCTGAGCATCCCCGAGCGGACACCCGAGGTCCGTTGGGAGACTGTCGTACCACGGAACCGGGTGGGAGCCGTCATCGAAGCGTTCATAGCGGCACACCCCTACGAGGAGCCCGCTTTCGATATCTATCCGATCGACGACGTCCTCACCCGCACCGGGCTGGGGAGGAGCGGCGCGCTCGCGGAGCCGGTGACCCTGGCTGCGTTCGCGGAGAGGGTAGCGCAGGTGTTCGGCTTGTCGACGTGCTCGTGGGCGGGTGACGGGGACCGCATCGTTAGGCGGGTGGCTGTGGTGCCGGGGAGCGGCCGCAGTCTCATGCCCGATGCCTCCGGCCATGACGTCCTGGTGACCGGGGATCTCGGCTACCACGAGGCCGAGCGGGCGGCGGAGATGGGCCTGGCGGTCGTCGACACGCCGCACGGGGAGTTGGAATGGTGGTGCCTGCAGCGCTGGGTACCGGTACTGGAGGCAGCACTAGAAGGAAGTGGGGTGGAGGTGTCTACGAGCAAATCGTGGCGGTCGCCGTGGAGCGGCGTGTCTGCGGCGCCTGAGCAGAGCCGGCTGTTCGATCTTGAGCTTACGGGAGACGGGGCGGGGAAGGTGGAGCCGCCGCGCAAGCTGCGGCTCCGGGTCGACGGAGGGTCGCGCGGCAATCCCGGTCCGGGTGGGATCGGTGTGGTGCTCGAGGATCTGGAAGGCCGCATCGTGGAGGAATTCGGGCGCACGATCGGTGTGTGCACCAACAACGTCGCGGAGTACAAGGCACTGCTGGCCGGTCTCGAACTGGCCGCCCGCTCCGGGGTCGAGGAACTAGAGGTCCTTGCTGATTCCGAGTTGCTCGTAAAGCAGGTGCGCGGCGAATACAAGGTGAAGAACGAAGGGCTCAAGCCTCTTCACGAGGAGGCGAAGGTACGCCTCCGGGCCTTCAAACGGGTCGTGATCCGTCACGTTCCGAGGGCCCAAAACGCGGAAGCCGACAGATTGGTGAACAAAGCCCTAGACGAGTCGGCCCAGACTAGTCTATAATCCGTCAGCCGCGAGGCACCGGGCGGATGTAGCTCAGCTGGCTAGAGCGTCTGCTTGCCATGCAGAAGGTCGAGGGTTCGAATCCCTTCATCCGCTCCATGACCCCCGTGTGTTACAAGGCGACGTGGCCGAGTGGCTTAGGCACGGGTCTGCAAAACCCGCTACACCGGTTCAACTCCGGTCGTCGCCTCTCTCGGTCCCTCGCCATCTGCCGGTCTTCGCTCGACTCCGCAAGGGGGATGGCTATGCCGAAGAGCGCGCTGATCCTCTTGCCCCTTCTCCTGTTTGGACTCGCAGTCTCGGCCGGCTGCAGCCAAGACGCGGGTGTCGCCGCCACGCTCGCCGGCCATTCCGCGTCTTCGGCCTCTTCCGCTCCGGCCTTCGCCCCGGTGACCACGCAGGCCGATCCGGTCAGCACCGGGAAGCCAGCCTCCACTTCCACAAGCGCAGCGAGTGGGAACGGGCCCTCAGAGTCCGACTCGAGACCGGCGGCCATCGACGGCTGGACGGTCGAGATCATCGGCATCGCGCCGGACGCCGATGAAGCCGTGGCCGCACACAGCGAGTTCAACGACCCTCCGCAGCCCGGAAGCCACTACGTGACCGTGCGGCTTCGCGTGACGCGCACGGCCGAAGCGGCGGCGGTCTTCGGAGAGAGCGTCTATTGCAGCTACATCGGCGGCAGCGGCGCGGAATTCGCTGCTGCCCCGGAGGACATCCTTGACGACCTCCGGGAGGCGTCCGCGGTGAAGTCCGGGGGATCGCTGACCGGGGATCTCGTGTTCGAAGTGCCGTCCACGGAGATCCAAGGTGGACGTCTGGCCGTGGAAGCCGTATCGTCGCCCGTGCAGTCCCGGGTGGTCATGCCACTGCAGTGATCGTCGCCTGGGGATACGACATCCTTGCGAGAAAGGTGCATCACCGTGGTTGACTCCTCAGGCCGGGCCAAGAGGCCCGCACCGGCCAAGCGGCCCGGCGCCGGCGGGCGCCCGCTCGGGGCCTGGCGCATCCCAGCCGCCATCATCGCCGCGTTCGTAGTCGTGGGAGTCGCCTACGGCGTATTCATGCTCAGCGGGGGCTCCGGCGGCGATCCCGGTCCCAAGACGTACTCGGATCCGGAGTTCGGCTTCACCTTCCAGTACCCCGATGCATGGAAGGCGACCAAGAGGTCCGGGTCCGCGCAGAAGGGCGGCGCGCTCGTCTCGGTGGTGGATCCCAAGGGGGGCAAGACGAAGTCCGGGTACGTCGACTCGGCGACCGTGGCAGTGGCGTGGGCCGGCCCGCAGACCGAGGCGACCCCCGGTGATGCCGGGGTAGCGAGCAGCATCGCGGATCTGAAGGCCTCTTTCCCGGACGTGGCCCTGACCGGCCCCTTGCATGCCGCCGCCATCGGCGCCAAGAGCGGATGGTCGTGGAGTTACACGTACACGCAGGAGACCGTCCCCGTGAAAGTGAGCTTCTACTGGCTGGTAGACGGGAACACGGCATACGGGGTGACGTTCAAGAGCTCTGCCGAGCACGAAGCCGCGGATGCTGCCGTGTTCTCGGGCATCCTCTCGAGCTTCACCTTCCCGTCGGACTGAGCTAGTCCTCTTCCACCTGGCGCTTGAACGCGCAGAAATAGGCGTTCGTGTAGCGAGTCGGCTCGTTGCCCGGGGCGGAGGTGGGGATGCGCGCTTTGGCCTTGATCATCCCGGTGATCATGTCGTCCTCCTGAGCCCGGTTCGGCCCCCCGTGGACCAGGACGTTGGCGTCCTCGTCGATGAACACCGGCTGGATGCTCACCAGTTCCCAGCCACGGCTGCCGATCTCGTTGAGCTTGGGTATGAGCGCCTGGGGCGCAGCGCGCGGCGGTTCCCAGCCGGGCCACAGAGTGTTGAGGAACGCCTTGGTGTCAGGCTCGTGCGCCTTGGCGTAGTAGATGACGGTCCGGTACTCCCACTTCATCTCGGGCCCCCTGGGTCGTTGCGTGCGCTCACACTCTACAGCCCCCGGGCCAGGAAGGCGACAGCGGCCTGCGAGGCCCAGGTGTATCGACGACTCGCCGCGGGCTCTTGCCAGCGATGCCTCCCGCCTGTAGAATCTCCCGGCTGACGGGCGCTTAGCTCAGGGGGAGAGCGCTTCCTTGACGCGGAAGAGGCCATAGGTTCAAATCCTATAGCGCCCACTAGGAATACCTGCCACCGGCAGGTATTCGTGTTTTCGGGGTCTTTTAGGAGCTCAGCACTTCATCGCCGCACGTCCATCCGGGTCTCCATGCCGGGTGCCTGTACGCGGCAGCCTGCTAGACTACTCAGCAGAAACCGGCCGTTCCGCCGCGGTGGCGGACGGGCCCAGTCACTAGCGAGGATCACGTGGAAATTCTGCTGCCTGACGGATCGAAGTTGGCTGTCGCCGAGGGTGCGACCGCCGGCGATGTGGCCGCCGCCATCGGCGCGCGGCTCGCCAAAGCGGCTCTCGCCGCTCGCGTGGGGGACAAGGTCGTAGACCTCGGCACCCCTCTCACTGAAGGCGATCAGGTCAGCATCATCACCGCCACTTCGCCCGAAGGTCTGGACGTCATCCGTCACTCGGCCGCCCACGTCCTGGCTGAGGCAGCGACGCGCCTCTACCCGGGCACCAAAGTGGCAATCGGTCCGGCCATCAAGGACGGCTTCTACTACGACTTCGAGTTCCCACAGCCGGTGGGCGAGGACGACCTGCCCAAGCTGGTGGCCGAGATGGAGAGGCTCATCGCCGCCGACGAGGGCTTCGAACGCCGTGAGGTGACCAAGGAAGAGGCGGAGAAGCTCTTCGCCGACGAGCCCTACAAGCTGGAACTCATCCGCGACCTTCCTGAGGACGCGGTCATCAGCACCTACCAGGTCGGCGGCTTCCTCGACCTGTGCCGCGGCCCGCACGTCCCCGACTCGGCCAAGATCGGCGCGGTAGGCCTGCTGTCCGTCGCAGGCGCCTACTGGCGGGGCAAGAGCGACAACCCGATGCTCACCCGCATCTACGGCACCGCCTTCCCGACCAAGAAAGACCTGGAAGACTATCTCGCCCGTCTGGAGATGGCCCGCCAGCGCGACCATCGCAAGCTGGGCAAGGAACTCGGCCTGTTCAGCTTCCACGACGAGGGCCCGGGCTTCCCGTTCTTCCACCCGAAGGGCATGCGGGTCATCAACGCGCTCCTCGAGTACTGGCGCCGCGAACACACCCTTGCCGGCTACGAGGAGACCAAGACGCCCATCATGCTGGAACGCACCCTCTGGGAGCGCTCGGGGCACTGGGACAACTACAAGAACAACATGTACTTCACCCAGATCGACGAGACCGACTTCGCGGTGAAGCCCATGAACTGCCCGGGCGGCATCCTCATCTACAAGAGCGACCAGCACTCCTACCGCGATCTGCCGCTTCGTTACGCCGAGCTCGGTCTGGTGCATCGCCACGAGATGTCCGGAGTGCTCAACGGCCTGTTCCGGGTACGGATGTTCACCCAGGACGACGCCCACATCTACTGCCTGCCCGAGCAGGTGGAGGACGAGGTGCTGGGGGTAATCGGCCTCATCAGGCGGATGTACAAGACGTTCGGCTTCGACAAGGTGCACGTGGAACTGTCCACGCGGCCGGAGAAGTCCATCGGCAGTGACGAGATGTGGCAGACCGCTGAAGCCGCGCTTGCGAAGGCCTTGGAGCGGGCGGAGCTGCCATACGTGCTCAACCCGGGTGACGGCGCCTTCTACGGTCCCAAGATCGACTTCCATGTGGAAGACGTCATGGGCCGCACCTGGCAGTGCGCCACCTGCCAGCTCGACTTCGCCATGCCGGAGCGCCTGGACATCGACTACGTGGGCGAGGACAACCAGCGCCACCGCCCGGTGATGATCCACCGCACCGTACTGGGGAGCATCGAACGCTTCCTGGGCATCCTCATCGAACATTACGGCGGCGCCCTGCCGGGCTGGCTGGCTCCCGTCCAGGCCGCCGTGATACCTGTGGCCGACCGCCACGTGGCGTTCGCCAACGAGGTGAAGAGCCTGCTGACGTGCGCCGGCCTTCGGGTCGAGGCCGACCTGCGGCCCGAATCGATGGGCAAGAAGATCCGCGACGGCGAGGTCAGCAAGGTGCCGTTCATGCTCGTCGTGGGCGACCGGGAAGTGGAGAACGGCACGGTCACCGTGCGCACCCGGGGCAGCAAGGACACCACGACCATGTCGGTGACGGAAGCGGCGACGTTCCTTGCGGAAGCGTGCGGTCTGCCCGATTCGGTGTGTTCTTGAGCAATACCGGGCGATAGGCTATACTGCACGACTGCATAAAGAGGAAGCCACCCTTCCCACCTCGCGCCCGTTCAGGGGCTCGGGGTAAACCATAGAAGTAGCAGCCGGCGCGAGTCGCCTGTCTGCAGCATTGGAAAGCGGTGGCAGCACCGCTTTTTTTGTTGTGCAAGGGTGGTAATAAGACCCGTCAAAGGGTCGTTGACCGGGTAGCACCGGGGAGGTGTGAGGCATAGCCGACATAGTTCGCATCAATGAGAAGATCCGCGCCGAAGCAGTCAGGCTCATCGGGCCCGATGGCGAGCAGGTGGGGATCGTGAGCGTCCCCGAGGCGCTCCAGTACGCCGATAGGCTGAACCTGGACCTGGTGGAAGTGGCGCCCATGGCCAACCCGCCGGTCTGCAAGGTCATGGACTACGGCAAGTACAGGTACGAACAAGAGCAGAAGGCCAAGGAAGCGCGCAAGCGGCAGACGACGATCAGCATCAAGGAGATCAAGCTGCGGCCCAAGATCGACGACCACGACTTCGACACGAAGAAGGGCCATGTCGAGCGTTTTCTGAAGCACGGCGACAAGGTCAAGCTGACCATCATGTTCCGCGGGAGGGAGCTTGTCCACCCGCATCTCGGCGAGAGACTGCTCCGCAGGATGGCCGAGGATCTGCAGGATGTCGGCGAGGTAGAGTCGGAACCCAGTCTCGACGGCAGGAACATGGTCATGATGCTGGCCCCGAGGCGTTAACTTACAAGGGAATCTGATATGGCGAAGAACAAGACACACAAGGGCACCAAGAAGCGGATCAGACTGACCGCCACCGGCAAACTCATGCGCCGCATGGCCATGGGCAGCCACCTTCTCACGAAGAAGTCCGCGAACAAGAAGCGCAAGCTGCGCAAGGGCGCGGTAGTTGAAAGCAACGACACCAGCCGGCTCAGTGGCCTCCTGGGCGAGTAAGGGGAGACTGCAATGCCACGCGTGAAGAGAAGCATCAACGCTCAGAAGAAGCGCCGCAAGACTTTCGAAGAAGCCAAGGGGTACTGGGGTCTCAAGAAGAACTCGTACCGCCGCGCCAAAGAGCAGCTCATCAAGTCCGGCACCTACGCGTACCGCGACCGCCGCGCCCGCAAGCGTGAGTTCCGCCGTCTGTGGATCACCCGCATCAACGCCGGCGCCCGTCTGAACGGCCTGAGCTACAACCAGCTCATGCACGGCCTCAAAGTCGCCGCCATCGACGTGGACCGCAAGATCCTCGCCGATCTGGCCGTCCGGGAGCCGGAAGTCTTTGCTCAGATGGCCGCTCGGGCCAAACAAGCGCTGGAAGCCGCCTAGTAAGCGGCTTCCCGGCCAAGCCGGGAGTGATGAGAGAGTCCGGCGGGGGGCCGGGGACCGCACGACGCTGAGGCGCCGAGCCCCGATATGATCCGAGACATCGCCGGACATCAGAATCACAGCGTCAAACTGGCGCGTAAGCTCCAGAAGAAGAAGTTCCGCCGTGAGCGGGGTCTTGTTGTTGGAGAAGGGATGGACCTGCTCCGGGCCGCAGTGGCCGGAGGGGCGGACATCAGGGAGATCCTGGTGCGCCGCGAACTATTGTCAGAAGTACCGGCCGGCCTGCGCGAGCAGGCCGCCGCGTTTTCCGGGCCTGCGAGTAAGACCCCCTTGGACGAGGACTCGGTCAGCGCCGGCGTGGACATCGGGGTCTGCAACCAGGAGACCCTCGACCACGCAAGCTCGCTCGGCGGTTCGGCGGATGTGATCTTCATCTGCGTGCAGCCCGAGGGCCGGCTTGCGGATGTCGATCTCGGCTCCGGTGTGACCTTCTACCTCGACGGCGTGGGGGATCCAGGCAATGTCGGTACGCTCTGCCGGGGCGCCGTGGCGTTCGGTCTGAGCGGCTTGATCTGCTCTCCGGGCTCTGCGGATCCGTGGAGCCCCAAGGCACTCCGCGCCGGCATGGGGGCGCAGTTCTCCATCCCGGTTATCACCGAGGTGGAGCCGCGCGATCTGGTGGGTCGTTTTGCTGCGTTGAAAGCAAAGGGTCTCGGAGCGCCGGAGGTGTTCGTCGCCGATTCGAACGGGGGGGCAGACGTCCGAGAGGTGGCCCCTGCGGCCGGCATCGGCGTCCTGCTCGTGCTAGGCAGCGAGCGCAACGGCCCACTCGCTGAGTGGCATGACGCGCGCCGGGTGACCATCCCGCAGAAGCGTTTCGATTCCCTGAACGTGGCCATGGCGGGGACTGTGCTGGCGTACGAACTGGGCAGGGCTCGCGGATGACGCGCGCGGAGCGCACCGCCGCGACAGTGGGGCACCGATTTATGGCGCGCCGGCCGGCGCTCTTGGTCTGCACATCGCGCGGTCGCCGCAGAGGCTCGGCCGCTTGGAAGGAGGAGTCATAAGTACCGAAGATGCGATCCTGTCGCAGGTGACGCGCCCGGACCTGCGGACGATATACACGGAAGGGATGGCCGCAATCGCCGCGGCCGCCGACCTTGCCTCCATCGAGGACACTCGGGTCCGCTTCTTGGGCCGCAAGGCCGACCTCACCACACTCCTGCGGAGCATCCCCGAACTCCCCGCCGAAGAGCGGCCCGAGTTGGGCAAGTACGGCAACATGATCCGCAAGACCTTGGAGACCGCGCTCGAAGAGCGCCGCATAGTGGTCGAGGCGGAAGAGTTGCTCCACGGTCTGGAGCGCGACCGCATCGATGTCACGCTGCCTGGCCGGAAGTCTCCGCTCGGTCGTCTGCATCTGATAGCCCAGACACAGCGGGAGATAGAGGACATCTTCATCGGCATGGGGTACCAGATCGCCGAGGGCCCCGAGGTCGAGAACGACTACTACAACTTCGAGGCGCTCAACACGCCCGCCGACCACCCGGCGCGGTCGCTGCACGACACCTTCTTCATCACGGACACAGTGCTGCTGCGCACCCATACGTCGCCGATGCAGGTTCGCACTATGGAGAAGCAGGCTCCGCCGGTGCACATCATCGTGCCGGGCAAGGCCTACCGGCGCGACTCCGACGCCACCCACACTCCGATGTTCCACCAGTGCGAGGGCTTGGTCGTGGACGAGGGCGTGACCCTCGCCGACCTCAAGGGCACGCTGGAGACCTTCGTCCACGCCATGTTCGGCGCCGACCGCAAGGTGCGGCTCCGCCCGCACTTCTTCCCG
This sequence comes from uncultured Actinomycetes bacterium, assembly GCA_903873715.1. GTDB lineage: Bacteria > Actinomycetota > Thermoleophilia > RBG-16-64-13 > RBG-16-64-13 > CAIQPS01. Next base: position 16,234 of record CAIQPS010000035.1, on the reverse strand, counting down.
TTCACCGAACCGTCTGTGGAGGTGGACGTGTCCTGCATCATGTGCGACGGGGCCGGTTGCCGCCTCTGCAAGAAGAGCGGCTGGTTGGAGATCCTGGGCGCGGGGATGGTGGACCCGAACGTGTTCGGCTTCGTCGGCTACGACCCCGAGGTGTACACCGGTTTCGCGTTCGGCATGGGCATCGAAAGGATCGCGATGCTCAAGCACGGCGTGAACGACCTGCGCCTGTTCTTCGAAAACGACCTGCGCTTCCTGCGCCAGTTCTGATAGGGAGCCCAGATGAAAGCGCCTGTTTCGTGGCTTAAAGAGTACGTGACCATCGAGTCTTCGGTGGAGGAGCTCGCTTCCCGCCTTGCCCTCACCGGCACAGAGGTCGAGCGCATAGCGGAGGGTGGCATTCCCGGAGGGGACAACCCCAAATACTTCGTGGTGGGCAAGACCGTGGAGTGCAAGCGGCATCCCGACTCGGACCACCTGTCGGTGTGTCTCGTGGACGTGGGCGAGGAGTCGCCGCGCACAATAGTCTGCGGCGCGCCCAATGTGGCAGCCGGCCAGACCGTGGCAGTCGTCCTGCCCGGTGGGGTCATGCCGAGCGGCATGCAGATCAAGGAAGCCAAGCTGCGCGGCGTCCCGTCTTCGGGCATGATCATGTCCGAGGCCGAGATCGGCCTGGCCGCCAAGAGCCCGGGCATCATGACCCTTCCGGAAGACTGGGTCGCGGGTGCGCCGCTGCTCGAGTACTTCCCGATCTTCGACGAGGTGCTCGAGGTGGAAGTGACGCCCAACCGGCCCGATTGCCTCTCGGTGCGCGGCATGGCCCGCGAGATCGCGGCGATCACCGGTGCCGGCTTCGACGAGGCTGAGGGGCACTCGGTCCCTTGGGGCACGCGCACGGTCGACGAAGACATCGCCATCGAGGTCCGCGACCCCGACCTGTGCCCTCGCTATGCGGCCAGGGTCATCAGAGGAGTCACCATCGGGGAATCCCCGCTGTGGCTCAAAGCGCAGCTGGCTCACGCCGGCATGCGGCCCATCAGCAATGTGGTGGATGTCACAAACTACGTGCTGTGGGCCCTCGGCCAGCCGCTCCACGCCTTCGATCTGCGCACCATCGCCGGCGGGCGGATCATCGTGCGCCGGGCCAAGCCCGGTGAGACCATCGTGACCCTCGACGGCGAACACCGCGACCTGACCCCCGACATGCTGGTGATCGCCGACGCTGAGAGGGCGTCGGTCATAGCGGGCATCATGGGCGGCCTGGACAGTGAGATCACGGACAAGACCACCGACATCCTGCTGGAGGGCGCCAACTTCAACGGGCCGTCCATCATGCGCACTTCAAGCGCTCTGGGCCTGCGCTCCGAAGCCTCCACCCGATACGAGAAGGGCCTCGACCCTGAGATGATCGACGACGCGCTGGACATGGCCTGCGCTCTGTTCGTGGAACTGTGCGGGGGAGAGGTGTCCGTCGGCACCATAGACGTGCGTGTGGATCCGAAGCCGAAGACCGTCATCACTATGAGGCTCGCCCGCGTGGCCGCGGTGCTGGGCGCCGAGGTCCCGGCCACCGCCATCGTCGACATACTCACTCGGCTTGGCTGCGAAGTCACCCAGATCGGTACAGACCTTTCGGTCCAGGTACCCACGTTCCGTGCGGACCTCGTCCGGGAGATCGACCTCATCGAAGAGATCGCCCGGGTGTACGGCCTCGACCGCTTCCCGTCGACGCTCCCGCCGCGGCGCGAAGGCCGCGGGGGGCTCAACCGGGACCAATCCGCCCGCAGGTTCGTCGAGGACGTGCTGACGGGGGCCGGTCTCAACCAGGTCATCAACTACAGCTTCGGCGACGACAAGTGGCCGACTCTGCTGAAACTTGGCGAGACGGACCCGCGCCGCTTGATGGTGGCCGTGAGCAACCCGCTCAGCATGGACCAGGCGTTCATGCGGACGATTCTCCTGCCCGGACTGCTCGAGACCGCAAGGCGTAACGCTTCCGTGCGTCAGGACATGGTGCACATATTCGAGGTAGGCAAGGTGTTCATGCAGTCCGGCCGGGAGTTGCCGGACGAGCCGACGCGCATCGGGATACTAGTGTCGGGCAAGTGGGACGAGGATTCCTGGTTGCACGCCGGCACGGGCGTCGACTACTACCTGGTGAAAGGCCTTGTGGAACGTATCGCCGATGGGCTGCACGTCCCGCTTACGTTCGGTCGCGCCGAGGAAGCCGGCGGCTCGCCCGAGCCATTCCTGCATCCCGGCAAGAGCGCGGTGGTCTCGACTTCGGACGGCACCACCGTGGGGTGGATCGGCGAGGTCCATCCCCTGACCGCACAGGCGTATGACCTTAAGGGAGCTGTCGTGGCCGCCGAGCTGGACCTCGGGGTGCTCGTGGCCGCGTCCTCGGATGTCCTCATGTTCCGCGACTTGCTGGCCTTCCCGCCGGTGGAGCAGGACATGGCCCTCGTGCTCGACTCCGGTGTGCCGGCGGCATCCGTCGTCGCCGCTACTCGAGCAGCCGGGGGCACGTTACTGGAAGACGTTTGGGTCTTCGACCTGTATGAGGGCGCCCAGGTGGGGGAGGGCAAGAAAAGCCTGGCCCTGCGCCTGAGCTTCCGGGCTCCGGACCGCACTCTCAACGAGAGCGAGGTAAACGCGCTCAGGGCCAAGATGATCGATAAGCTCCGCTCCGAACTCGGCGCCGAACTGAGGGCGTAGCGCAGCTACTCACCGGGGAGTCCCTCCAGGCTTCGCTGCACTGAGGGACTCCCTGCTTTGTTTTGGGGCGTCTGAGATGTCGCATGTTATGCAACCGGTTGCATGAGTTTGCAGAAGCGTGTATAGTCCCATGCTCGAGAGACAACGCGCGAAAGGTACGATCGTGATCACTGCGAGCATCGTCGGGGCCACCGGTTACACCGGGGCGGTCCTGACAGACATCCTGGCCGAACATCCTGAGGTGCAGCTCGGTGCCCTGACGACCAAGTCGTACGTGGGCAAGAGTGTCTCTTCCGTCTTCCCGCATCTGCGAGTCGACCGCAAGTATCAGGAGTTCTCCCCGGATTCCGCCGGTGCCGCGGACGTCGCCTTCGTATGCTATCCGCATGCAGAAGCGTATGCGGTCGTCGCTCAACTCGTGGACAAAGGCTGCCGGGTGGTCGACCTCAGCGCGGACTACCGGCTCAAGGACCCGGCGGGGTATGAGAAGTGGTACGGGTTCGCTCATCCCAGGGCAGACCTGGTGGAAGAAGCAGTGTTCGGTCTTCCGGAGGTGTACCGGGCCCAGATCGCCACGGCGCGCATCATCGCCAACCCCGGCTGCTACCCCACGAGCATGATCCTCGGGCTGCTGCCCGCGGTTGACGACATCGGCGACGGCGGAGTCATCGTCGACTCCAAGTCCGGGGTCTCGGGCGCCGGGCGGACACCGAACGACAAGGTGCACTTCTGCGCCGTGCATGACAACTTCAAGGCCTACGGGGAAGTCGGGCACCGGCACACCGCCGAGATGATGCAGGAACTCGCAGCCGCTTCCGGCAGGGCGTTGCCCGTGTCGTTCACCCCGCACCTGCTTCCCGTCGACCGGGGGATCCTCAGCACGATGTACTTCAAGCCGAAGTGCGGCATGATCGGGAACGCGGCGTGGACGCAGAAGTACCGCGACTACTATAAGGACGCGACCTTCGTCGAGGTCGTCGAGTCGGTCCCGAGCCTGGCCGAGGTGCAGAACACCAACTTCTGCCGCATCGCGGTGAAGGAGGATAGCGCCGCCGGTCTGGTGAAAGTCTTCAGCGTGATCGACAACCTCGTGAAGGGGGCGTCGGGACAGGCCGTGCAGAACATGAACGTGATGTTCGGCTTCGCCGAGGACGCAGGGCTGAGGAGGAAAGTATGAGCGCGGGCGACAACACGGGCCCCGGAAGCGCTGTGGGTGGTGCGAACCACCCGGTGGTCGTCGCTCCGCGCGCGTCGCGGTTCGTCATGTTTCCCGAATGGGCCCGGCTGGAAGAGCCGGCCGCGGGGTCTCCAGGGGCCACCTACCCGCTCGGCTTCGTCGCGTCGGGCATAGTCGCCGGGCTCAAGGAGAGCGGCAAGCCGGATATCGGCGTTCTGGCGGTGGCTCCCGAGTGGCGGGACAAAGCGGCCTCAGCGGCCGTCTTCACCACCAACGCCTTCGCGGCGGCACCCGTGGTCGTGAACCGCACCGAGACCGACCTGGCGCATCTGCAGGCTGTGGTCATGAGCAGCGGTAACGCGAACGCGTGCACCGGAGCGCCGGGATTGGCCGTGGCGCGGGCCATGCAGAAAGGTTGCGCGGAAGTCCTCGGCGTACCTGCCCGGAACGTCGGCCTCGGCCAGACTGGCATCATCGGGGTACAACTCGATCCGGCCAAGCTCGAGGCTGCCGCGCGCAAAGCGGCGGAGGCCGTCAAGCCGGGCGGCGGGCCCGAGTTCGACCGGGCCATCATGACAACGGACCGCTTCCCCAAGATGACCGCGCTGGAGGTCGCTCTGCCCGAGGGCACGGTGCGGCTGGGCGTGTGCGCGAAGGGCGCCGGCATGATCTCTCCGGCCATGGCCACCATGCTGTGCGTGGTGACCACCGACGCCGAACTATCACCGGACGACATGCAGAGCCTCATCACCACCGCCGCGGACGGGTCCTTCAACCAGGCCACCGTCGACGGCGAGATGAGCACCAACGACTCGGTGCTGTTCTTGAGCAGCGGCGCGTCCGGAGTCAAGCCGGGGGCCGAGGGGCTGAGCCGCCTCGGCGCTGCCCTCGAGGCCATGCTGTTGCGCATCGCCCTCATGATGGTCGCGGACGGCGAAGGGGCTACCAAGGTCATCCGGGTGGTGGCCGAGGGTGCCGAGGACGAGGCTCAGGCCAAGAAGGTCGCCCGGGCCATCGCGGACTCCCCGCTGGTGAAGACCTGCATGAACGGCCAGGACCCCAACTGGGGCAGGATCATCAGCTCCGCCGGCGCCGCGCTTGCCGGCCGCCACTTGCCCGACTCGAAGCTGCATCTGTGCGGCGTGCTCACGGTGCAGGGCGGCGCAGCGGCACCGGTCTCAGCCGATGACAGAGAGAAGCTCCATGCCGGGATGAAAGACCCGGAGATCGAGATCGACCTGGAGCTCGGACTGGGCACCGCGTCGGCCGTGGTCTTCTTCGCCGACATGGGCCACGAATACGTAGTCGTCAACGCCGAATACCACACCTAGGATCTGCCATGCGCGAGGTATACCGTAAACAAGTAGAGACCCTGCTCGAGTCGCTGCCGTACATTCGGATGTTCAACGGCAAGACCGTCGTCATAAAGTACGGCGGGGCGGCCATGAGCTCTGCCGACCTCAAGGACGAGTTCGCCACCGACATCGCCATGCTGCGCTACATCGGCATCAAGCCGATCATCGTGCACGGCGGCGGCAACGACATCAGCAACTATATGAAGCGCCTCGACCTGCCGGTGAAGTTCGTCGAAGGCCTGCGGGTCACCGACGAAGCCGCCATGGAAGTCGCCAAGATGGTGCTGGTGGGTAAAGTCAACAAGGAGATCGTCAGCCTCATCAACAGCAAGGGGGCCCCGGCCATCGGGCTGTGCGGCGACGACGGGTCGCTCCTCAAGGCGGAGAAGCTGGTCAAGAGGGATGCGGCGGGCAATGTCGTGGACCTCGGCTTGGTCGGCGAGGTGACCGAGGTGAACACAGCCCTGCTCGACCTGCTCGAAGCGGACTACGTTCCCGTGGTCGCCTCGGTGGGCATGGGGAGCGCGGGGGAGAGCTACAACATCAACGCGGACACCGTGGCCGGCGCGCTCGCCGGCGCGCTGAAGGCGGAGAAGGTCATCTTCCTCACCGACGTGAGCGGCCTGCTGGCCGATATGGAGGACCCGTCCTCTCTCATCTCCCGGTGCACGGCCGCCGAGATCGTCGAACTGGTGGACAGCGGCAAGGTGTCGAAGGGGATGATCCCCAAGGTGGACGCGGTCTTGCGGAGCCTGCGGGGCGGAGTGAGTGCCGCTCACATCATCGACGGGCGCATCGCTCACTCGGTGCTGCTGGAGATCATGACCGAGGACGCGGGTCTTGGGACGATGATCGTCCCGGGTGGTGACACTAGCTGGATGTAGATCGAAACAAGAAGGTTGAGACCACACCTCCGATGAACAAGCGGCAAAGGCAACAGATACTCCGCAAGGTGCTCAAGGAGCGCTCGGTGGCGAGCCAGCGGGAACTGGTTGACTCCCTGGCGGCGGCGGGCTGCCCGGTCACCCAGGCGACAATCAGCCGCGACCTCCGCGAGTTGGGGCTGCAGAAGGGGCGCGACGCCGTGGGGCGCATCCGCTACGTGTTCGTCCCGGCCTCTGAGGAGCGTCCCGACCCCATGACGGCGTGCTCGCGCATGCTCAAGGAGTTCGGCCGGGGCATCCAGGTGGCGCAGAACCTCCTCGTCGTCCGATGCGACCCCGGCGCTGCGCCCGGGATAGGCCGCGTGGTCGACGACCTGGACCATGAAGCCATCCTCGGCTGCGTCGCCGGGGACGACACCGTGATAATCGTCAGTAGGGACACGAAGTCGGCAGAAGCCGTCTACGCATATCTAACAGAACTGGGAGGCTGAGAAACATGGAGAAGGAACGCTGCATCCTCGCGTACTCGGGAGGGCTCGATACCTCTGCGCTGGTGCCGTACATGCAGGAGAAGTTCGGCTACGAGATCGTCTGCGCGCTCGTCAACGTCGGCCGCATGAAGGACCTGGAGAGCCTGCGGCTGCGCGGCCTCACCGCCGGGGCCATCGAGTCGGTGGTCATCGAGGCGGAGGAGGAGTTCCTCACCGACTACGCGTTCGAGGCCCTCAAGGCCAACGCTCTCTATGAGGGCAAGTATCCGTTGCACTCGGCCCTGTCCCGGCCGCTCATCTCCAAGAAGATGGTGGAGCTGGCGCACCAGTGGGGCGCGAAGTACATCGCTCACGGATGCACCGCCAAAGGGAACGACCAGGTCCGCATGGACGTGTCCATCCGCTGCCTCGACCCGGACATCACCGTCCTGGGCCCGGCGCGGGAGTGGGGCATGACCCGGCCGCAGCTCCTCGACTATCTTGCCGAGCGCGGCATCGACTTGCCTCTCACCAAGAAGAACCCGTACTCGATCGACGAGAACCTCTGGGGTCGGGCCATCGAATGTGGCGAGCTGGAAGACCCGTGGGTGGCCCCTCCGGCGGACGCCTATCAGTTCACTGTCGATCCTGCCGACGCCCCGGACGAGGCTGAAGAGATCGTGGTCTCCTTCGAGAAGGGCATCCCGGTCGCCATCGACGGCCAGAAGATGGGCCCGGTGGAGCTGGTGGAGAAGCTGGACATCATAGGCGGCAAGCACGGCTTCGGCCGCGTGGACATGGTGGAGAACCGCCTCGTGGGCATCAAGAGCCGCGAGACGTATGAGGTAGCCGGCTCGCTGGCGCTCATCAAGGCACACAAGGAACTCGAGGACCTTGTGTTCACCCGGGAGCTCTCGCGCTTCAAGCTTGGCGTCGACCAGCGACTCACCGAGCTGATCTACGAGGGCCTATGGTTCTCTCCGCTCGCCTACTGCCTGCGCTCGTTCATCACCGAGTCGCAGAAACATGTGACCGGCGACGTGCGGTTGAAGTACTACAAAGGCAACTGCTGGGCCGCCGGACGCCGCTCCCCGTATTCGCTGTACGACACCAACCTGGCCACCTATGGCCACGGCGACACCTTCAGCCACGAGTCCGCCAAGGGCTTCATCCAGCTGTGGGGCCTGCCGGTCGAAGTGTACGCGCGGAAGCACCAGGCCAAGTAGTGAGTACCGGCACCGACAAGCCCTGGGGCGGGCGCTTCAGCGCCGGCCAGGACCAGCTCTTCGAACGGCTCAACGCATCGATACCGTTCGACCACGTGCTGGCTCCCTTCGACATCGAGGGGTCGTGCGCCCACGTCCGCATGCTGGGCTCGATCGGTGTGCTCACGGAGGAAGAGCGGGACACCATCCTCGCCGGCCTGGCAGCCGTAGCCGGCGAGGTGGAGCGGGGCAGCTTCGTGTGGACCCTTCAGGACGAGGACGTCCACATGGCCGTCGAACGGCGCCTCACCGAACTGGTGGGGCCCGTCGGCGGCAAGGTCCACACCGGCCGCAGCCGCAACGATCAGGTGGCCCTCGACCTGCAGCTCTACCTGCGCGACGCGGTCGCCGGCCACAAGGCCCTGGTACACAAGCTCATGGAAGCGCTGCTCTTGCAGGCGGAGTCGCACAAGGACACGATCTTCCCCGGCTATACCCACCTCCAGCGCGCGCAACCGGTAGTGGTAGCGCACCATCTGCTCGCGTACCTGTTCGCCCTCCAGCGTGACTGGGAGCGGTTCGACGCGTGGCGCGACACGTCCTGGATGCCGTTGGGCGCAGGCGCTCTCGCGGGCGCCAACTACTCCCTCGACCGCGACATGGTGGCAGGCGAGCTCGGTTTCGCCGTGACCGCACCGAACGCCATGGACGCGGTGGCCGCGCGGGACACGGCCTTCGCCTACCTCTCGATAGCAGCCAACTGCGCGCTGACGCTCTCCAGGATGGCGGAGGAACTGGTCCTGTGGAGCACTCAGGAGTTCGGCTTGGCCACCCTGCCCGAGTCGTGGACGTCCGGGTCGAGCATCATGCCTCAGAAGCGCAACCCGGATGCCGCCGAACTCATCCGCGGCAAAGCCGCCGGCTTCCTGGCCAGGCTGCAGGGGATGGGTGTCCTGCTCAAAGGCCTGCCCCTCGCTTATAACAAGGATCTTCAGGAAGACAAACTCTACGTCTTCGGCACCAAGGATGAGCTTGACCTCTGCCTCATGGCCATGACTGCCATGGTGGGCGGGCTCAGCTTCGACATGGTCCGTGGGCGTGAGGCCGCTGAGGGCGGTTATGCAGCAGCCACCGACGTGGCGGACTATCTGGTCGGGAAAGGCCTTCCGTTCCGGGACGCTCACCGCGTCGCGGGCCGGTTGGTGGCCATGCTGGCGAAAGACGCCCGCCCATTGGCCGATGCCACCCTCGACGAGTTGCGGTCCCTGAGCCCTCTCTTCAGCGACGACGTCTACCCGGTGCTCGATATCGAGCGAGTGGTGGCCGGCAAGATCTCTCCCGGAGGTACCGCGCCGTCCCGCGTGCTCGAACAGCTCGCACTCGCGCGTGCGACCGTGGAGCGTCTCGGGCGCTGACCCTCGCTCCCGGCTCGCTGCTAAGATGCGGTATGCCCGCCGTTCCACACGATGCTTCCCTTCCCGCCGGGGTTCCGCTCGGGCCTGAGTTCTTCGCCCGGTCGTCCGATCTAGTAGCGGCCGACCTCATCGGCAAGATCATCTGGCGGACAGGGTTCGGGGGAGGCCGCCTCACCGAGGTCGAGGCGTACCTGCCGGACGGCGATCCTGCTTCTCACGCCGCCTGCGGGCCCACCCGCCGCAACGCCGCCATGTTCGGTCCGCCCGGTACCGTATATGTGTTCTTGAGTTACGGCGTCCACCACCTGTTGAACCTGGTGACCGACGCGTCAGGCATCGGTTCGGCAGTGCTGATCCGCGCGTTCGAGGCGCTGCCTGAGTGGGCTGCGGTCAGTCCTTCGCGGTGCGGTCCAGGACGGGTGGGGGCTGCCCTCGGCGTGGGGCCCGGGCTCGATGGCGCGCGCCTCGGGGAAGAGTCCGGCGTGGTCGTCCTCGACGACGGCTCAAGGCCGGAGGTCGGTGCGTCGACAAGAATAGGGATATCTCGGGGGTGTTCGCTCCCGCTCCGCTATCATTCGGTGAACAGCAGGTGTGTCACAACACGGTCCGCGAAACTGGAGGCACTGGGGTCATGAAGTTCCGTGAGATGTACGAGACGGCCTATCGTGCGGGTATGACCGCTGACCCTAGGGGCGAGGAAGCCATGGCCCGCGTGCTAGTCCAGGCCCGCCGCGAGTTCGACGACCTGCCCGAGCGCAAGCGCTGGGAGTTCGACCAGGAGCGCCTGGTGAACCCCTTCGCGGACACCCGCATGCTCTGCGGCGATCCCGACGCGGAGATCGGCACCATAATGGTCGGTATCGACCTGGAGGTCGGCGAAGTCCTTCTGGCAGACCGCCTGCGCGAGAAGGGCCAGCCTGTCGACATGCTCATGGCTCATCACCCCGAGGGCCGGGCGCTTGCCAGACTCGAAGAGGTCATGGGCGTCCAGGCCGACGTCTGGCGGAAGTTCGGCGTGTCCATCGCCTATGGGGACGCGGTCATGCACGAGCGCATGAGCGAGATCCACCGGGCGCTCCATCCCCGCAACAACGAGCGCAACGTCCAGGCCGCGCGCCTTCTCGGTATCCCGTTCATGTGCTGCCACACCCCGGCGGACAACAGCGTCAACGCCTTCCTGCAGGCCAAATGCGACGAACTCGGCACGGATGGCACCGTCGACGAGCTCATCGACATGCTCAAGGACATCCCGGAGTACCACCAGGCCGTGCTCGAGGGCATGGGCCCGTCGATATTCCAGGGCAACGGCCACCGCCGGACGGGCAAGATCATGGTGGACATGACCGGTGGCACCTCCGGACCGGTCGACTCCATCAGCAAGCTGGCTCATGCCGGCGTAGGCACCATCGTGGGGATGCACATGGGCGAGGAGCACCGCAAGCGCGCCAAGGACGAGAAGATCAGCGTCGTGATAGCGGGGCACGTCTCCTCTGACTCGCTCGGGATGAACCTCATCATCGACGAGTACGAACGCCGGGGCGTTGGCGTGGTCGCCTGCTCGGGCTTCACCCGCGTCAGCCGCGTCTAGAGCGGGCCGGTCAGGTGGTCGTGGTGGCCGGCTTGACCGTGGTGGTCGTCGAGGACGGCGGCGCGGACGGGCCGGAACTCACCACGAGTCGCACGGTTGCGCCCTTGGTGAGGATGGTGCCGGGCTCTGGGTCCGTGGATATCACCAAGCCCGCGGCCACCGCTTGAGAAGCCTCTTTCACCACAACAGGCACGAGGCCCAGCGCGGTGAGCCGGGCTTCCGCCTCTTCCAGCGTGAGCCCAGCCAGAGCGGTGAGCTTAACCGCCACTCCCGCGGATACGTGTAACACCACGGCGGTTCCCTGGATCACTGGGATGCCGGCCTTCTCGTCCTGCTTCAGTACCGTGCCTTCGGGCTCCAGGGAGCCGTTGTCCATGACGACCCGGTACTTGAGACCCGCGTCGGCGAGGACCTTGCGCGCGCGTGCCAGGCTGAGTCCCACCACGTCCGGCATGAACACTGCTTGCGGCACGTGGATGTTGCATGGGTTCGTGGGGACCTGGTCGGCCGGGAACAAGCCCTTCGTGAGCACGGGGCATAGGTCGGTGGGAAGCAGGTGCGACTCGGAACATATGTCTACCGTGGTCCACCGCGCAGCGTCGTCGGTGGCGAAATCCGCGGCCGGCGTCTGAGCGAGCGCCGCCTTCATGAAAGCGGCCCATATCCTGGCCGCGAGGGCGCTGTCGGTGAGAGTCGCGGTCGAGCCGGCGGGGTATCCCACCCACACGGCCGTCACGAGCTCCGGGGTGTATCCGACGAACCATGAGCCGTGGCCGTCGTCCGTCGTGCCGGTCTCCGCGGCGGCGGGCCTGCTGATATCCGCGTCGCGGCCCGCGTCCGAGGAGAGGACTCCGGCGAGGCACGAGGTGACGATCTCGGCCAGGCCGCGGTCGAGCACCCGGGTCTCGGAATCACCGTTCTCTTCCAGCAGGCCGCCGGCCGCGTCCTTCACCCTGACTATGCTGACGGGGAAGTCGGCCTTCGTGGGGTCGAAGACCACGGCACCGGACAGGCGATCACCTCCGGAAGCGAGGGTGGCGTAGGCCATCGCCATCTCAAGGGGGGTGACGCCACCGGCGGGGCCGGCAAGCGCCAGAGCCGGAGTCGCCTCCGACATCGGCGAGGTGATGCCGAGCTCGGCGGCGACACGGGCGACGGGGTCCGGCCCCGTCTGCATGACCAGGCGGGCGAAGACCGCGTCCGATGCCCGGGAGACTGCATCCCTGAGGGTGATAGGGCCGGAGTCCGTCGAGGGGATGTTGACCGCTCCGGTCGGAAGGATCAGTTCAGCGGGCCCGGACTCGTAGGTGGCCTCGGGGCTGATCCCCTGCTGAAGGGCCGCCGTGAGGGCGAAAGGCCTGAAGGCGGCACCGGCAGGCATGCGCGTCCTCAGGGCCAAGTCGGCGTTTCCGGCGGCCATCGGTCCGGCTGACACCATGGCCGCCAAGGAGCCGGTCCTGACGTCCACACAGACGAGCGCGGCAGACGGGCTCGTGGCGCCGGATCCGTCGCCGGGCTGCCCGAGCGCATCGGCCACGGCCTTGTCGGCCGCGAGTTGCACGGGCAGTTCCAGACTGGCGATCACGCGCAGCCCACCGTTCATGACGGTCGACGACCCATAGTGGGCGATGAGTTGCTCGCGGATGAGATCCACCCAGCCCGACTGCTGCTGTTCTTCGCCGCTCGCGGCATCGGCCAGACGTAGCGGCTCCTCGAGCGCCTGCAGCAACTGTTCGCTGGTGATGTATCTCTGCTGATACATCTTGTTGAGGACCAGATCGCGCCTGGTGAGCGCCGCCGCCTGGTCGCGCCGCGGGGAGTAGGCCGAGGGAGACGCCGGCAACCCGGCCAGAAGAGCGGCCTGTCCCAGCGTGAGGGCGGAAGCGTCCACACCGAAGTAGGAGTGGGCGGCGGCCTGGATGCCGTACGCTCCCGATCCGAAGTACACGTAGTTCAGGTACTCGTTGAGGATCTTCTCCTTGGTCCACCTGGTCTCCAGAGCGTATGCGACCGCCGGTTCCGACGCGCCGTCGTAGGCCTGTTGCTCTTGGCTGACGAAGGCGTTCTTGATGAGTTGCTGCGTGATGGCCGTACCCCCGGCGGTCACCTCTCTGTGCCTGGCGTTGGCCCAGGCTGCGCGTAGGATGGCGAAGAAGTCCATGCCCTTGCGTTCGTAGAAGCGAGGGTCTTCGGCAGCGACTATGGCGTCGCGCGCTATCTGCGGTATCTGATCACCCGCCAGGGCCTGGCGACCGTCCAGACCCCTCAGTTCGGCCAAGAGGACTGGCTCGGGGGACGAGTCATAGATCTTGGTGGTCTCCGGGGAAGGGATGCGGTCGGCCAGTTCAAGACTGGGGAGGGTGCGCGCCACGGACACGTACGCGCCGGCCAGCATCGAGAGCGCTGCAGCGGAAAGCAAGAGAAAGGCGAGGAGAGCGAACTTGAGCGCTCTGCGCCCTCGCCTGGGTCTGCGCGGTGGCTTGACCACTGTGTCTCTCCCCATGGTGGACCTGATGTTACACCAGACCCATGGTATGCTCCCGGCCGGAGGTGCTTCATGGACAGCGAGACTGAGCCGGCCGCGGTGCCCGCGGAGATCCGGGAAGAGCTTGAACAACTGATGCTGGGCAGCGTCGACGTGTTGCCCGAGGGCATGCTGCTTCGCCAGCTCATGCAGGCGCGCGCAGAGAACCGGCCGCTCCGGGTCAAGCTCGGCGTGGATCCCACGGCGCCGGACATCCATCTGGGACATACCGTCGTCCTGCGCAAGCTGCGGCGTTTCCAGGACTTCGGGCATACGGCCGTGCTCATCATCGGTGACTACACCGGCAAGGTGGGCGATCCTTCGGGCCGGTCGAAGTCGCGGCCGCAGTTGAGCGACGAGGTATTGGAGCACAACGCCCGCACCTATGTCGACCAGGCCGCCAAGGTCCTCGACATGGACAAGGTGGAGCTGACGCGCAACGGGGATTGGCTTGGCCCGCTCCGCATGAACGACGTGCTAAAGCTCACCTCCCTGGTGACCGTGGCGCGCATGCTGGAACGCGACGACTTCTCCAAGCGCTACACCGCCAACGAACCCATCTCCATGCTCGAGTTCATGTATCCGCTGCTCCAGGGCTACGACAGCGTGGCGGTGCGCGCGGACATCGAACTGGGGGGGACCGATCAGAAGTTCAACCTGCTCATGGGCCGCACCATCATGGAGGGTTACGGGCTGCCGCCGCAGAGCATCATGACGAGCCCGTTGCTGGTGGGGACCGACGGCGAGCAGAAGATGTCCAAGTCCTACGGGAACTACATCGGGGTCAGTGACGAGCCGGGCGACATGTTCGGCAAGATGATGTCCATACCGGACGAGCTCATGGTCACCTACATGAGCCTCGTCACCGACGCATCCGTCAGGGAAGTCGAGACCCTTCAGAAGGGTGTGGCAGATGGCAGCTATCACCCCGCCCAGGCCAAGCGTGACCTGGCGGAGCGTGTGGTGCGGCTGTACCACGGCGCGGACGCTGCCCAGAACGCCCGGGCCGGTTTCGACCGGGTCTTCAAGGAGAAGGACCGTCCCGAGGACATCCCCGAGATGGCCGTGCCGGCCGGCGCCGTCCGCGACGGGAAGGTGTGGTTGCCACGGCTGCTCGTCGAGACCGGTCTTGTCGCTTCGAACGGCGAGGCCCGGCGCATGATCGAGCAAGGCGGGGTGCGGGTAGGAGACGCCGTCGTGAGTGACGCCTCCGCGGAATTCGCGCCCGCGGACCTGGCTGGAGCCGTGGTGCAGGTGGGCAAGCGCAAGTTCCTGCGCCTCTCGTAGCGCCGGGCGGTCCCGGCCCTTCTCCTACTAAGGTCGCATAGCCTCCAGGCTCTGGGCGGCGTACGGTCGTCGCGACCTGCCGTCGGTGCGGCATGGTCGTGCCCGTGAGGACCCGAGTGGAGGGGCTGTGACCGTGTCCCAGAGAACCCGTGTTTCCGTACCGTTCACCGTTCTCGCAGTCACGGCGGCGACCGTGTGCGCCATGGCTCTGCTGACTGCTGGCTGCGGAGACCGGCCGCTCGTATCGAGCGGCGCAGCCTCCACCACGGTCACGGCCCGCCCTGCCCCCACAGCGTCGCCGTCCGCCACAACGTTGCCCTCGTCCTCAGGTACCGGCGCGCAGCCTGTCGTGTCTCCGGGGGCCGGCGACCAGGAGGCCCTCTATATCTCCCTCGCGGCGCGGGTCGCCCCCTTGGAGATCTACATGCCCGACTTTCTTCCTCATGGAGCTCGCCTGGCCACACAGTGGCTCCCCGTCGTCGCTTCCTCGTCGCCACAGTCATACGACGGTCCATCCAAGACGAACCCGCTGGTCCTTGGAGAGGGTCTGGATGCCGAGATACAGGTGGTCTACTCCGTCGGCGACGGGTGGCTGGTGATCGTCGAGAATCTGCACGGCGACCTGGGCGATGTGGAGGGAGTCTCAGCCGGAGACGTGGCCGGTGCGCCCGCGTTCTTGTTCGGTGTCAATGGGGGAGAGTTGGTCCAATGGAGCAAGAATGGCTGCTGGTACGGGGTTTTTGGCAGAGGTGTCCAAACCTCTGCTATACTGGCGACCGCTCTCGGGATGGTCGCAGTGAGCGTAGGGACGCCGTGAAGATACGCTGAAAAAAGGTATTGACACGGTCCCCGGAAGGGTCTATAGTACGCCCTCCACGATGGAACACGGACTCCTCGACATCACGAGTGACCGAGAGGGAACGGCCGGTTAGGCGAGTAGCATAGCCCCCGTTCTCAGTGCCGCTCGTGTTCGACGGGGCGGCTTTGTTTTTTAGTGGGAGGCCGGTTTTACCGGCCAAGGAAGTGGGAAGAAAAAGTTTTCCCGAGGAACCGAGAAAGTGGTTGACACTGGTTCCAAGGGCTGGTAATCTTCCCGGCCGCGCCTAAGAGCGCAGTGGTCTTTGAAAACTGAATAGTGTTGTCGGATCGGACTTAAGAGTCCGGTCCAGCCAGCAACGAATCATGCAAGAACGTCGCTTTCTAGTGGGCGGCGGATCTTGCCCCCGTCATGCAGTCAGCTCTTGGCTGCACGACAAACACTTTTAGAGCTAATCAGCTCTTCCTAAAGTCAGATCCGAGCGCAAGCTCGATCGCAATACTTCACGGAGAGTTTGATCCTGGCTCAGGACAAACGCTGGCGGCGTGCCTAACACATGCAAGTCGAGCGTGAAGGGAACTTCGGTTCCTGGAAAGCGGCGAACGGGTGAGTAACACGTGGGCAACCTGCCTCAAGGACTGGGATAACACAGGGAAACCTGTGCTAATACCGGGCGATGTCGTCGAGCGCAAGCTCGCCGACCAAATGGTAGCTTCGGCCTCCGCCTTGAGATGGGCCCGCGTCCTATCAGCTTGTTGGTGAGGTAATGGCTCACCAAGGCTACGACGGGTAGCTGG
>CAIQPS010000034.1 GCA_903873715.1 uncultured Actinomycetes bacterium | reverse complement strand
CCGCGCGCAGATGCTCCGGCTTCCAGGTCCGGCTGAGAAGCTCCATCCGCGACACCAGCCCGCCCAGCCGCGCCTCGAACCGAGCGATCGCCTTCTCGTCGACCGCGCCCCCGAGCCCCACCCCATTCATCATGGAGTGCCGCCCGATGGGGATCAGCGGAAATCCCACCTCCCCGTTCAGGGCCAGCACCCGAGCCTTACACTCGTCACAGAACCACACCGACCAGCGGCTCCCGCTCCTCAGCACGTACCGGCCGCAGCAATCGCACAGCCGAGCCCGCTCGTTGTAGTCGTATCCCGGCCACCGGTCTCCCCGGGATGGGGCGCACGCACACAGTTGCTGTTCGCGGCCCAGCGGACCGAGCGACTCGTCGTCGAAAAGACCGAAACACGTCGTGCAGATGGACAACGTGCGATATTCGGGCAGATAGCAATACTCCGCTGGACGGGCCTCGTCGCTCATCGCTGACCTTCCTTCGCTCGCTCCTCTACGAACGTCCGCAAGTCCTCCACCCCACCCTTGCGCTTGCACCATCCGCATCCGAACGACTCCGCCGTCGCAGTGATGTACAAGGGGTGATTCTTGCCCGGGCAGTTTGCGTACCAACTATCGGGACCTGTGCCAGACGGCCGTGGGTGGAGCCCCAGCTCCTGCGCCGTCCGGATGATCTCCGTTTCGCGCGCTCGGGCCTCGCGCTCGCTGCGCTCCAGTTCCCTCTTGAGGTCCCGGACCACGCGCTGATACGCCGCCTTCTCCACTATCCCGCCGGCGATGAACCGCTCCGGCCAGTAGAAGCCGACACGGGCGCGGAAGAGCCGGGCCACGAGGCCCAAGCAGGCGGCGGCTTCCTCGCCCCGCGGCGGCACGGCGTATGCGCATCCGATGCCAGTAAGTGTCGCCCTTTGGGACACATCCGTGTAGGGCGCCGGGTGCTTGCGCGACCGGTGGGCGGAGCACCCTCCTGAACCGGTCCAGAGTTCGTCGGCGGTCTCGGTGCGGCGGAAGAACGCCACCTCGTCGAACCACTCGAAGGATATGAACAGCTCGTAGGCGCACGCAAAGCGGGCGGCGTCCGGCACCGTCGCGCCTTTCTCGGCGTGTTTGTGCCAAGGGTCGCAGAAATCGCTCATCGTTCCTCCTCCATCCGCGCCACAGCCCAATCGAACGCCTGCAGCAAGACCTGCGCCGTCGCGGGCGAATCAAGCCTCATGAGCGGGAACTCGTAGTCCAGCGCATGGATGGCATGCGCCGGGACATCCAGACCCGGAACACGTCGCAGCAACTCCACGAACTCGCCCATCACGAAATCGTCGTCGAACGGCGGTTCGGTCGCCATGAACGCCAACCGGATGCGGACGTACGTATGGCCGATCTCGACCATGGAGAAGTGCCGGTCGCCGATATCCAACCAGGGCAGGTAGCAGACGCGTCCCAGACGTTCCAGCTGAACGATGCGGGGCATATTCGTCCGGCACCATTCGAAGAACACGCGGTGGGAGTCAGGCAGGCCCCGGAGCGAGTGGGCAAGGCTGAACTCGGCTGGGGTGCCGCACTCGAAGCCGTTCACGAAACCGCGCACCTCACGTCCCCGTGTGCCACGCCCCCATCTCCTCAGATGGATGCCGTAGTAGCTGCCGCTGAGCGGCGACTTGACCGCGTCACCCACGATGTGGCCATCCCGGAGAGCACTCTCGATAACGACGCTCCTGTGCATGGGGGACCACATCGAGCCGCGCGTGATCCAGACCACGTCCTTGCTCGCAGACAGTGCCCGCGCGATCTCCTCGTCGTCCCACACGGGCACGCCCGGCTGGTCGGAGCTGTTACCCGCGACCGCCCCCAGCAGTCGGCCGCGGGACCCAGGACCACCGCCGAACTCCCAGGCGATGCTGGTGTCGCACACCGGCGTGAGACCCCGTCCCCTCAGGTAGGCTTCGCAGAGCGCCAGGTCTGTCAGGAATGCCGACGTCATGGCGCTCATCGCAGCATCTCCACAAGGTCGGCGGCCTGGTCGGTGCGCTCCCAGGTGAACGACTCGCTTTCAAGGCCGAAGTGGCCGCAAGCGGCTGTCAGGCGATAGATGGGACGCCGCAGGTCGAGATGGGCGATGATGCCGGCCGGCGACAGGTCGAACAGTTCGCGGAGAGCCCTGCCGATGGCGTTCTCGTCTACCTCGCCCGTCCCGTGGCAGTCCACCGACAGCGACACGGGCACGGCCACACCGATGGCGTAGGCGAGCTGCACCGTGCAGCGATGCGCGAGCCCGGCTGCCACCACGGTCTTCGCCAGATGACGGGCCATGTAGGCGGCGGAGCGGTCGACTTTCGTCGGGTCCTTTCCGGAAAACGCCCCACCCCCGTGCGGACACGCGCCGCCGTAGGTGTCGACGATGATCTTGCGTCCGGTCAGACCGGTGTCGGCTTTGGGGCCGCCGATCACGAAGCGCCCCGTAGGGTTGATGAGATAGCGGGTATGCGGGCCCACCAGGCGCAGGGGCACCGACGACATGATGATCTCGTCGATGGCCGCCTGCTCCAGGTCCTGGCGCGAGATCTCGGGGGTGTGCTGGGTGGAGAGCACCACGGTGTCGATGGACGTCGGGACGCCGTCCTCGTAGCGCACCGTCACCTGCGACTTCGCGTCCGGCCCCAGCCAGGGCTGCAGGCCGGCCTTGCGCAGCACCGCTTGCACCAGGGAGATCCTCTGGGCCGTCGCGATGCCCACCGGCATGAGTTCGTCGGTCTCGTCCGTCGCGTAGCCGAACATGAGGCCTTGGTCACCAGCGCCGATGACGTCGCCGGCCTGCGAGACGCCGCGGCTGATGTCGCTGCTCTGCTCGGAGAAGCGAGTGATGACCTGGCAGGTCTCCGGGTCGATGCCTGTCTCGGCGTCGCAGTAGCCGATCTCCCGGAGCACCTCGCGCGCGATGGAGTCTGCGTCGCGCTCCACCCGCTCGACCAGACCGGGCACCGCGGCGAACTGCCCTGCGATGACAATGAGGTCGTCGTGCACCAGGGTCTCGCAGGCCACCCGGGCGTGCGGGTCCTCGGTGAGGAAGGCATCCAGGACGGCGTCGGATATCTGGTCCGCGATCTTGTCCGGGTGCCCCTCCGCGACCGATTCAGAGGTGAGTAGATAGGTACGGGCCATGGCTCCTCTCCTTTCGTGAGACCGGTTCTTTGACCGGCCTCGCGCTGGGAGCCTGCGCTCATGGCCGGCCGCTTTAGCTGCATTTGATGAGTCGCCCGCAAGTTGGCTCTTAACTCGGCGACGCGGACATAAAAAAAACCGCTTCAGCTTGTGAGCCAAAGCGGGTCCGCACACGCTTTAGCTGTATTTGTCAGCCGGATGTCCGGCCCGCGCCCGCAAGCTGATGTTCAAATCGGCGCATCACGAGTATAGACCGGCCACCGGACGGGATGCAAGCTGAAAGCGCCCGTGGCGCCAACGCCCGGCCTGGCGCCCGCGGAACTGGAGGCGGTACGGAAGCACGGCCCGATCGCCGGCGAGCCCTATTCCGGCTTGGGCCCGTCCGGATACCGCTTCATCATGAGTCGGAGAAGGGCCTGGCCGCGCGCCACTTCCTCGTCCGACGGGTCCTTCTTCTCGGCGATCTCGCGAAAGGCGCGATACTCCTCGTCGGTGAGCAGATCCCTGTACGGCACGGGACCCTGGGCACCGACAAGAACGAGTTCCTCGTCGGCATCCACGGATATGTCGCCCATCTTCTCGAGACCCGATTCCTTGAGTTCCTGCAGTCCCCAAGCCTCTAGATCTGCCTCGCGACGCTGTCGTTCGTCCACTTCTGCCGTCCTCTGCTATTGGGTGGCATGTGTGGGCTGTGATGGGTTAACGGCTACCGAGAGAAGAACTCGTCAAGAAGTTCCAGGACCCTGTACCAGAAGCCCGGCAGCGCCGGCACGGGCGGTCCGGGCACGAACGAGTAGGTGTAGTCATCGGAGGGGGTATCAGGGCTCACACCGCCCGGGGCAGTCACCTGTACCTGGACCACGCCCGGGTAGCCGGCGGGAGCGGTGGCAGTGATCTGAGTGGGGGAATCCACTGCGTACTCCGCGATGGCCTCACCGAAGCGCACCTCGCTCACATCGGCGAGATTATCCCCGGCGATGATCACCTTGTTGCCCCCTGCGATGGGACCCCTCGACGGCGCGAGAGCGGTGATGAGGGGAGCGTCGACATAGAGGTAGTAGTACTTCTGAGCGTCGGGGTCCGCCGGCCCCGCGCCCGATAGCTCCACCTGCGCCTGGCCGGCCGCGTGCGCCGGGGCCGTGGCGGTGATCTGGGTGGCGGAGTCGACGGTGAACGTGGCGGCTATGCCCCCGAAGGTCACGCCGGTCGTCCCGGTCAGATCAGTGCCGGTGATGACCACGGTGGTACCTCCGGCAGTCGGGCCCGAGGTCGGGTCGAGACCCGTGATGGCTGGAGGCCCTACATAGGTGAAGTCATCCGCGGCCGTGTCGGCGCTGGCGCCGTAGGTGGTGGTGACCTTCACCTGGACCGACCCCGACGCGTGCGCCGGAGCCGTGGCGGTGATCTTGGTGGCCGAATCGACGGTGAACGTGGCGGCTGCATCGCCGAAGGTCACGCTGCTCGCCCCGGTTAGACCCGTGCCGGTGATGACCACAGTGGTGCCCCCGGCGGTGGGACCCGAGGTCGGGTCGAGACCCGTGATGGCCGGAGCACCCACATAGGTGAAGTCATCCGCCGCCGTGTTGGCGCTGACGCCATACGCGGAGGTCACCTTCACCCGCACCGAACCGGCCGCGTGGGCCGGGGTCGTGGCAGTGATCTTGGTGGCGGAATCGACGGTGTAGGAGGTGGCGTTGATGCCTCCGAACGTGACCGCGCCGGCGCCGGACAGTCCAAGGAAGCCGGTGCCGGTGATGACCACGGTGGTGCCCCCGGCGGTGGGACCCGAGGTCGGGTCGAGACCCGTGATGGCCGGAGCACCCACATAGGTGAAATCATCGGCCGCTGTGTTGGCGCTGACGCCGAAGGCGGTGGTCACCTTCACCCGCACCGAACCGGCCGCGTGGGCCGGAGCCTTAGCCGTGATCTTGGTGGCGGAATCGACGGTGAACGTGGCGACCACGCCTCCGAAGGTCACGCCCGTCGCCCCGGTGAGATCCGTACCGGTGATGACCACGCTGGTCCCGCCGGCGACCGGCCCCGTTGCCGGGCTGAGTGACGCGACGGCCGGCGGACCCACGTAGGTGAAGTCATCCGCCGCAGTGTTGGCGCTGACGCCGTAAGCGGTGGTCACTTTCACCCGCACCGAGCCGGCCGCGTGGGCCGGGGCCTTAGCGGTGATCTTGGTGGCGGAATCGACGGTGTAGGAGGTGGCGTTCGTGCCTCCGAAGGTGACCGCGCCGGTGCCGGACAGTCCCAGGAAGCCCGTGCCGGTGATGACCACGGTGGTGCCGCCGGCGACCGGCCCCTTTGATGGGGTGAGGTTCGTGATGGCCGGAGCGGGTGGCGTGGCCGTGGTGGTGGTCGTCGGCGCCGCGGTCGTCGTGGTGGTGGGAGCCTGGCTCGTGGTGGTGGGAGCCAGAGTAGTGGTGGTCGATGCCGCGGTCGTCGTGGTGGGAGCTTCCGTGGTCGGCACAGGCGGGACCGTAGTCGTCGTCTTTCCCCCGCCGCAGGCGGCAAGCACCAGCACCATGCAGAGCAGACCGGCGACAGCCAAGCCGCACAAGACATTCCCGCGAGACGTCACGGACCCCCACCTCCTAGTCAAGCACGTTCGTCCCTACGGCTTCAGTATATGCGTCCACGACTTCCGGTAAACCTGGTATCGGAGCGACCGTTCGCCCCGATCAAACGGTGCCTTGTCTTCTGGGAAGTTTGTCCGTAGTCTGCGGATGGTATGTCGTCCTATTGAGGACACTCGCAATCGCCACCAGACGGGAGCGTGCTCAATGATCAGGCGCGTGCGTTCGATGGCCGTCGCTCTTGGGATCGCCCTGCTCCTGTCGCTGCTCGCCGCCGGTGCGATCGGCTGCGGGCCAAGCGACAACACCACCACGACGGCCTCTGCCCAGACCGGCACGACGACGGCCACGGCCGATTCGGCGGCGGTCACCACTACCGCTCCCGTTGCCGCGGCCGGCCTGTCAGGCAAACCGGAGACGACCGTGCTCGACAAGCAGCAGTACATCGCAGCGATTCTCGCGTTCGGTCAGACACTTGCCGATCTACCTGTGGCGGAGGACCCCTCGAACTTCGAGAACGTCTCTACGATCACCGCCGAACAACTCAAGGCGGCCAAGAAGTATGTCTCCGATGTCCAGGGCGCCATCGATCAGCTCAAGGCCATCCAACCACCCGCCGAAATCGCCGAGGCCCACCAGAAGGTCCTGGCCGCGCTAGAGGCACTGGTCGCGGCCACGGACAAGCTCGTCACCGCCGCAAAGGACCAAGACCAGACGGCCTTCGATGCGGCTCAAGACGAGGGGAAGGCGGCCCTTGAGAAGCTGCAGGCCTCGATGCAGGAACTGCGCACGCTGCTGGGTGGCGGCCCGACGTCGAGCTGACGCGATCGGAATGGGGCGATGCCGGCGCATCGACGGCCTTCGGGAAGGGCCACTAGTGCATCCCCGCCCGGCCGCCGCGCAGCGCTGCTGTCCTGGTTCGATCCACCAAAAGAGCGCCGATCCATCAACCTATTGACTTTGCTCCTCCACAGTCTGAGAGTGAAGTAAGTGAGCACCTCTCGGCACAGCTAGACGAAGGGAGGAACTATGAAACGTCTGCTGGCGCCACTTCCAATCATCCTTTTGGCCCTCTTGTTAGTGGTCGTACTGGCCGTTCCAGCCAACGCCGGAACGAACAGGGTTCTCTTCACCGGCGAGCAGACCGTGGTGAACGATTACCCATCGTCAGACGACAGAGACTTTGGTGCCGGCCAATACGCGTGGACCGGTCACTCTTTTGACCATATGGTGGTCCTCGCGCAGGATACCGACCTGGACTATCTGGACGGCACGATGGTCCAGCACGCTGCAGAGGTGATGGTGGCTCCGCCCACGGGCACGGGGTGGTTTGCGGTAGGTCAAGGCACCTACACTCTTGAGACTTCCTCTGGAGACTGGAAGGGCACCATCGCGGTCAAGGTCGATATCTTCGCCGGGATCACGACATTCTCCGGCCAGGGCCGGGGCGTGTCCGGGGTAGTCGATGGCTGGTTGGTGAACTGGACGGGCGTGTTTTCGTGGGGTTCCGGTCTGGTCGAGATCTCTGGCTACGTCGTCCAGAAGTGAGCGGCAAACTGGGGCGAGGATCCGGCTGGAGGGACGGGCGGCGCAACCAGAGGCAAAAGTAAGAGCAAGAGCGAAGCCGCTAACTCTGAACGCCGCCGTCCGGACACGAAAGAAAGGGCCGGGGGTCACATCTCCCGGCCCTTGTCTATTTCTGTCGCAAAGTCCCGCCGCTCAGCTTGTCGTGTCGGTGGTCGACTCGACCCTGCAGCCCTTCTTCAGCGTGTCCAGAGGCGACAACTTACTCATGCTCTCTATGGCGGTGATGGTGATCGTCCAGCGGCCGGCGGCTGAGACAGAATCGATGTTTGCCAGCAGGGTGTTCCCCTTCATGAAGCTGCCGTTGAAGACGGTGTTGCCGCTCGGGTTCTTTACATTGCACAGATATCCGTAGAAGGTGCCGTTGGCCTCCGGCCACGTGATGGTCAACCTGTCGATGCTGCTGTCGTAGGTGACGGTCACTTTGCTTCCGCCTGACCAGTACACGCCAGTTCTTGCTAGGGCCAACCCGGTCAGGGTGAGTACGAGCAGGGCCGCGATCACTAGCGCTATCACGATCGACCTCTTCTTCACCGTTCCTCCTTCCAGGCAGCAACCATCTGGCCACTCATTTCACTCTGGTACTTCCGGCCCCCGAGCGCGACAAGACCTGGTCAGACAGAAGAACCCCGGCCGCGGAGTGACGGGGACTCTCATGACGCCCGTCGGCAAAGCCGCCCGAACGCGGGAGACGCCGCGTGCCCCGTTGGATAAGAACGAACGGTTGGCAGGCACTGCCTGAAGACTCCAGAAAGCCGGCGAAGGGACTTGAACCCCCAACCTGCTGATTACAAATCAGCT
>CAIQPS010000033.1 GCA_903873715.1 uncultured Actinomycetes bacterium | reverse complement strand
GGCACGGGCGCGAGCGGCGCAGCCCCGGGCGGCGCCGCGCCGCAGCCGGTGGCACGATGAGCGGCGCCGCGCCGCAGGCCGGCGCCCCGGCCCTGACGCAATGCCTCCTCTTGAGCGGCGGGCTGGACTCCACCACCCTGGCCGCGTGGATCAAGCACGAGCACCCGGGCGATCCGGTGAAGGCCTACACCTTCCTCTACGGTCAGAAGCACGCGGTGGAGCTCGAGGCGGCCAAGAGGGTCGCCACCCACTTCGGGATGGAGCACTTCCTCATCGAACTGCCGCCCATCAAGGGCTCGGCCCTCACCGACACGGACCGCGACCTGCCCGAGCACCGTGATCTGGAGTCGGTCACGGGCGTGGCTCCGTCGTACGTGCCGGCCCGCAACCTGCTGTTCCTCGCCGAGATGGCCAGCCTGCAGGATGCCTCCGGCCCGGCCCACCTGTGGCTGGGCGTGCATCACGACGACTACACCGGTTATCCGGATTGCCGTCCCGAGTTCGTCGAGGCCGCCGACGCCGCGGTCCGGCTGGGGACGCAGTACCAGCTCCGGGTGAAGGCCCCGTTCGTGCACTGGTCCAAGAGCCAGATCGTGACCTGGGGGCTGCAGCACGGGGTTCCGTACGAGCTGACCCACTCTTGCTACCAAGGCCTCAGCCCGGCGTGCGGCGTCTGCGACACCTGTCAGGGCCGGCTGGCCGCGTTCGCCGCGGCCGGGGCCGTCGATCCCATCCCGTACCGGTAGACGGACGCGGACCTCGAGGACCCTGTAATGAGGACCACAATCACAGTCACCGCCACGTTCGCCGCCGCCCACCGCCTGCCCGACCACGAGGGCAAGTGCTTCCGGCTGCACGGTCACACCTACGGCCTGGAAGTGAGTGTCGAGGGCACGCCCCAGACGGCCGGCCCGGCCGCCGGCATGGTCATGGACTTCGCCGACCTGCGGGCGCGGGTGAACGAGTTGGTGGTGGAGAAGCTGGACCACCAGTTGTTGAACGATCTCTTCGATTTCGTGCCCACCTCGGAAGCGGTGGCCGCGTGGGCGTTCGAGACCCTGCAAGAGGCGGGGCTCCCGGTCGCCCGGCTGCGCCTGGCCGAGGGCCCGAACTCGTTCGTGGAAGTCACGCCCTAGCAGGCTGCTGGAGAACTGACCGGCACGTGGCGTCGTTCAGCCGCCGCCGGCGACCCGAGGGAGAAGCCATGGCCGATCTCCAAGTCATCGAGATCTTCGACTCGCTCCAAGGCGAGGGCTACTGGACCGGCACCCCCATGACCTTCATCCGCCTCGCCGGGTGCAACGCCCCCGGTCTCGGGCTCGACTGCGTGCGCTGGTGCGACACCGCCGGCTCGTGGGATCCGGCCACAGGGGAGTCGCTGCCGGTCGAGGCCGTCGTCGAGCGGGTGCACTTCCCCCGTCTCTGCTTGACCGGGGGAGAGCCTCTGCTCCAGTCCGACGGTGTGGCCGCGTTGGTCGCCGAGGCGCACAGGTGCGGCATCAGGGTGCACCTGGAGACCAACGGGACGATCGCCCCGCCACCCGGGGCTCCGGCCGTGGGCGCCGACTCCTGGGACGAGCAGAGCTTCGATTGGGTGGTCGTCAGCCCCAAGCCGCCCGGGTTTCTCATCGCACCCGAGTGGGCAGGCGTCATCGACGAACTGAAGTTGGTGGTCGACGAGGGCATGGACGCCGTCACCGCCGAACGCCTGGCCCTCGAGAGCCGCGGGGCCATCGTGTCGGTGCAGCCGTTGTGGGACGGCAGTTCTCGGAAGCTGTCGGAGGACAGGGCCGTCCGCCTGGTGCTCGACCACCCCGATTGGCGGCTGTCGCTCCAGACGCACAAGTACCTGGGCATCCGCTGACCCGCTGCCGCCGGCCCTCCGCGCCGCCGTGCATAGAGTCTGTTTCTGAGTAGAATCTAAACAGGCGCACGTCTCTTCTCTCTAGGAGGGGAACATGGTCACGGACCAAGGCCCGCAGGATCCGTACCAGCAGCAAGGCCAACCGCAAGGCCAGTATCCGCCGCCGTACCCACCCCAGGGTCAGTACCCGCCGCCGGGCCACGGGGCTCCTCGCAACCCCCGGCATGACGAGAAACAGAACGAGAAGGAACAGGAGAAGCAGCAGGAGAAGGGCCGCGGGATGGACGAGAAGTACCACCGCAACCCCCTGGGCTTCGTCACCTTCGCCATGCTCGTCATCTGGCTCGGGGTGACGCTGCTTCTCGCCAATGCCGGCGTGTTCGGCGCCGAGGGCACCGAGGCGCGGGACTCCCAGCAGTGGGCCACCTTCCTCTGGGGGGCTGGGGGTCTGATCATCCTGGAGTCGCTCCTGCGGCTCGCCATCCCTCGGTTCAGGCGGCCCGTCATGGGCGGCTTCGTCTGGGGGGCGGTCGGAGTGGGGGCAGGCTTCGGCCTCTGGTTCGGGCGCTGGGAGTTCATCGGCCCCATAGTCATCATCGCCATCGGGGTGGCTATCCTGGCATCGAGGTTGGTGCCCAAGCGCTAACGGGTCCGTCCCGTTCCACGACGTAGACGGTCTGCATGGGCCCGGGCGCCGCACGGCGCCCGAAGGCGGCAAGGCAAACATCCTGGCCGCGTTTCCCTATTGACAAACCTGTCGGGAAGTGGGACATTGGCAACAGATTTGATACAGCTGTGTCACTAGACGATACAGCTGTGAAGGGGGAGAACCGCTGGTGTTCATCTACCTCACCAAGAGGATCCTGCAGGCCATCGCGGTCGTGATCCTCTCCTCGTTCCTGGTGTTCGGCGTCATGCACTGGCTGCCGGGCGACCCCATCCTCATGTACATCACCTCGGACACGTACAAGCAGCACACCCAGGCCGAGATCGACCAGTTGAGGCACCAGTACGGGCTCGACCGCCCGGTGATCGTCCAGTACGCCGATTGGCTGGGGAACGCTGTCACGGGCGATTTCGGCAAGTCCATCATCCGGGGCACCAGCGTCTCATCAGAGCTGGGCCAGGCGCTCCCGCGGACGATCTATATCGGCCTGGTGGCGTTCATCTTCGCCCACATCATCGGCATACCCATGGGCATCATCTGTGCTGTCCGACGAGGGAGATGGCTCGACAACGTCATCACCGCGTTGGCGAACCTGGGGATGACGGTCCCCGTGTTCTGGCTGGGGATCATCCTCATCTACGTCTTCTCGCTCAAGCTCCACTGGCTGCCCGTCGGCGGATACACGTCGCCCTTCGAGGACTTCGGCACGAGCCTGAAGCAACTGGTCATGCCCGCGTTCTGCCTGGCCCTCGGCCCCCTGGCCGGCGTCACCCGGCAGACCCGATCGGCGATGCTCGACGTCATCCATCAGGACTACATCCGCACCGCGTGGGCCAAGGGCCTGCGTGAGCGGGTGGTGGTCTCCAAGCACATCATCAAGAACGGCATCCTTCCGGTGGTGACCCTGTCCGGGATGGCCATCCCCATGGTCATCGGCGGCGCCGTCCTCGTCGAGAACGTCTTCAACTACATGGGGATGGGCAAGCTGGCCACCCTCGGGTTGTTCACCAAGGACTACGCGGTCGTGCAGGGAGTGGTGCTCGTCGTGGCCGTCATCGTGGTGTTCTGCAACCTCATCGTCGACATCTCCTACGGCTACCTCGACCCGAGAGTGAGGGTCTCATGAGGTTCGCCGCGCAGAGAGACCCGCTGGTGGTGGCCGCACCCCAGCACATGAGCACCCGCCAGGTGGCAGTCCATCTGCTGCTGCGCAAAGGCCTGTTCATGTTCGGTGCGGTGGTCATCACGCTGATGATCCTCATGGCCATCTTCGCCCCGTTGCTCGCCCCCTACGACCCGAACGCGGTGGACATGCAGAACTCGCTGGCCAAGCCATCGGCGCAGCATCTGCTCGGTACGGACAACCTGGGGCGCGACACGCTCAGCCGGCTCATCTACGGGGCCCGCACCTCGCTCATCGTAGGTCTGGCCGCAGTGGCCGCCGCCGTCATCCTCGGGGGCATCCTGGGGACCGTGGCCGGCTTCCTGGGCGGCATCGTCCAGGCGGTGATCATGCGGATAGTCGACATGCTCATGTCGATACCCATGCTGCTCCTCGCGCTGACCCTCGCCGCCGTCCTGGGCGGCGGCCTCAAGAACGTGGTGATCGCCATCTCGGTGAGCATGATCCCGCCGTTCGCCCGCCTCATGGCGGCGCAGACCATCACCATCAAGGAGAGGGACTTCGTCTCCGCGCAGCGCAGCATGGGAGCGCCCAAGTGGCGCACCATGGTGGGCACCGTCATGCCCAACGCCTACCCGGCCGTGCTGGTGTTCGGCACCATGCAGATCGGCGCTGCCATCCTCGGCGAAGCGGGCCTGAGCTACCTGGGCATCGGCATCCAGGCGCCGACGGCGGCCTGGGGGGCCATGGTCTCCCTGGGCTTCCCATACCTGGTGCAGTACCCCTTGCTGTCGATCGTCCCCGGTGTCGCCGTGATGCTGGTGGTGTTCGCCTTCAACATGGTCGGCGACGGCCTCCGGGACGTGCTCGACCCGCGGCTCAGGGGGACGTCGTGAGCGAAGCGACGACCGGTACGATGAGCGGCGCGGCTGCGCCGGCCGCCGCGCCCGCCTCACGGACGCCCATCCTCGAGGTCCGCGACCTGCGGGTGCAGTTCAAGACCCCGCTCGGCACCGTGAACGCCGTGGACGGCGTGTCCTACGAGCTCTACGAGGACGAGATCGTCGCGGTGGTGGGCGAATCCGGTTGCGGCAAGTCCGCCACCCAACTCGCCGTTATGCAGCTTCTCCAGAGCCCGCCCGGCCGCATCGCCGGCGGCGAAGTCGTCTTCGAGGGCCAGGACCTGCTCAAGTTCAAGAAGAACGGCCCGGAGATGCGCAAGGTGCGCGGCGGGCAGATCGCCATGATCTTCCAGGAGCCCATCAACTCGCTCAACCCGGTGCTCACCATCGGGGACCAGCTGGTGGAGGCCTACGAGCTGCACTGCGGCCTCAAGGGTCAGACCGACAAGCAGGTGGCCATAGACCTGCTCAAGATGGTGGGCATCCCGGCCGCCGAGAAGCGGGTGAACGACTATCCGCACCAGTTCTCGGGCGGCATGTGCCAGCGGGTGATGATCGCCATGGGGCTGTCCTGCAGCCCGCGTATCCTCATCGCCGACGAGCCGACCACCGCTCTGGACGTGACCACCCAGGCGCAGATGCTCGAGCTCATGAAGAACCTGGTGCGGGAGATGCACGCCTCGCTCGTCATCGTCACCCACAACCTGGGTGTCGTCGCGCGGTACGTGGAGCGCATATACGTGATGTACGCGGGGCGCGTTGTGGAATCGGGGTCCACCAAGGATATCTTCGGCAACCCGCGCCATCCGTACACCCTCGGTCTGCTGAAGTCGGTGCCCCGACTGGACGAGGTCCAGGGAAGCCGGCTCATCCCCATCGAGGGTATGCCGCCGAACCTCATAGACATGCCCGGCACCTGCGCTTTCCTGCCCCGCTGCCCGTACGCCGTGGAGCAGTGCAGGACCGAGCCCTGGCCGGAGCTCACCTGCGTGGGCGAAGGCCACTGCGCCCGCTGCTATGTGAACGTGGAGGAACGCCGGTCGTGAGCCGTCAACCCGCAGATCAGCAGGAGATCCTGCGCCTTACCGACCTCGCCGTGCACTTCCCGGTGCGCCGCGGCATCTGGCAGCGCAAGATGGGCATCGTCAAGGCTGTCGACGGGGTCAACCTCACCGTCAAGCGGGGCGAGACCCTTGGATTGGTGGGCGAGTCCGGCTGCGGCAAGACCACCATCGGCCGCACCGTGATCCGGCTGTACAAGCCCACCTCCGGGTCGGTCTGGTTCGAGGGCAAGGACATATCGACCCTGAACGAGCGGGAACTGCGCCCGGTCCGCAGGCGGATGAGCCTGATCTTCCAGGATCCCAGCGGGTCGCTCGACCCGCGCAAGAGCGCCGGCAACATCGTGGGCGCCCCGCTGCGCATCCACCACCTGGTGAAGGGCCGGAAGGAATACAGCGAGCGGGTGGAGCAACTGTTCCGACTTGTCGGGCTCGACCCGAGCATGATCGACCGGGTGCCCCACGAGTTCTCGGGCGGGCAGCGGCAGCGCATCGGCATCGCTCGGGCGCTCGCCTGCGATCCCTCGCTCATCATCTGCGACGAACCGGTGTCGGCGTTGGACGTGTCCATGCAGGCCCAGATCATGAACCTCCTCTCGGACCTGCAGGAGGGGCTGGGCGGTCTGGCCTACATCTTCATCGCGCACGACCTCTCGGTGGTGCGGCATGTGAGCGACCGCGTGGCGGTGATGTACCTGGGCCGCATCGTGGAGTTGACCGAGTCGGCCCAACTCTACGTGGCGCCGAAGCACCCGTACACCCAGGCGCTCCTCGCCGCCGTGCCGATCCCCGACCCGTTCGTGGAGGAGGCGCGGGAGCACGCGATCCTCGAGGGCGAGATCCCCAGCCCGCTCAATCCGCCCACTGGTTGCACGTTCCACCCGCGGTGCCCGTACTGCACCGCCGCCTGCAAGACCCAGGTGCCCGAGCTCCGCGAGGTGGCGGACGGGCATTACGTGTCGTGTCTGCTTGCCTGATGACGGTGGAGGCGTTCGCCGACACCGACGGGAAAAGGGCCCGTTACTAGGAGGGAGCATGGAAGAGAGCAGCAAACAGTACAGCCGGCGCGAGTTCTTCAAACTCGCGGGTCTCGCCGGGGCGGCCATCGCCGGCACCGGCGCGCTCGGCGGCCTGATGGCCGCCTGCGGCGGCGATGAGGCCACGACCACCACTGCGGCGGGCACCGCGACCACGGCGGGCGGCACTGCCACCACTGCCGGCGGCACCGCCACCACTGCGGCCGGCAAACCGGTGATGGGCGGCGTCGCCAAGATCGCCGTCATGTCCACACCGGCCAAGTTCGGTGTGCCGAAGAACGTCATCGGCCCCGACCAGTGGTTCGAGGGGATCGCCCTGGAAGGGCTGTTCGCCCCGACCGACAAAGCGGACGAATATGTCCCGCAATTGGCCGAAAGCTGGGAGCTGTCGGCCGACAAGACCGCCTACACCTTCAAACTGCGCCAGGGTGTCAAGTTCCATGACGGCACCGCGTTCAACGCCGCGGCCTGCAAGTTCTGCTGGGACATGATGATGCCCGCTCCGGCTTCCGCTGAGACCACCACAACCGCCGCCGCCCCGCCGACCACCGCTGCCGGTGGCCCGCCCGCCGGTGGTCCTCCCGGACCCGTCGGCCCGCCGCCGGACTTTGCCTGGGTGAAGTCCATCGACGTGGTTGACGACTACACCATCAAGGTGACCGCCAGCGCGTGGAGCAACCAGATCCTGCCGTTCATCTCCCGCAAGTCGTGGGCCGTCTTCTCTCCCGACGCATACAAGTCGATGGGCGAAGACAAGATGAACACCAACCCGGTGGGCACCGGCCCGTTCAAGGTCAAGTCCTACACGCCCAACCAGTCGCTGGTGTTCGAGAAGTTCGCGGATTACTGGGGCAAGGACGCGGCCGGCAACCAGCTGCCCTACCTCGACGGCATCGAGCTCCAGGTGTTCCAGGATCCCACGACCATGACCATGGCCGTGCAGTCCGGTCAGGTGGATGGTGCCGACCACATCGCCATGACCGGCGCCCAGCAGCTGGCGACCGACTCCAAGTTCACGCTCACCCACTTCGGTGGCCCGGTGCAGATGATCACCATGAACATGACCGATTCGGCCTCGGTGTGGAGCAAGCCGCAGATGCGGCAGGCCCTCGAGTACGCCATCGACAAGGAGGGCATCGCCAAGTCGGTGGGCCTCGGCATGACCCCGGCCGTCTACCACATCATCCACAGCGTTGACAAAGTGGTCGACGCGGGCACCACGCCGCGCAAGTACGACCCGGAGAAGGCCAAGTCCCTCATGAAGGAAGCCGGCATCTCCAGCGTGGACCTGACCATCAGCTTCAACTCCACCGAGGGTGACCCGGCTCTGGCCACGGCCATCCAGGCCAACCTGGCGGCGGTGGGCATCAACGCCAAGATCAACGCGATGCCGGCACCGGCCTTCGCTCCTATCAGCGTCAAGCCGCCGGCAGGCAACGACCTGATCTTCAACGGCGAGCGCGGCGGCGGCAGCAACCCGCTCCAGGGCGCAGTGGAGATGTTCGGCAAGGGCACCATCTACTTCCCGGCCGCCAAGTTCCCGGATCAGTTCTACACCCTCATGGACCAGGCGCAGCAACTGGACAACATCGCGGCGACCTATCCGGTCCTCGGCCAGATGGAGAAAGTGGCCTACGAGGACGCGACCGTCGTCCCGACCACGATGGCGGACTTCATCTCCGTCGCCGGTCCGACGTTCAAGAACATGGTCTGGACCTTCGCCAGCACTCCCACCCCGTGGTTCAGGGAAGCCTGGCTCGAGAAGTAGCAGCAGCACTCGAGTAGCAAGCGACCATAGGGCCTGGCGGCGGCCGCGCCGCCGCCAGGCTTCCAAGAAAGCAGCATGATCTTTTGCCGGCCTGCGGCACCGAGAGGCCTCTCGTCCGGTCCGCAGGCCGGTCCTCAAAACAACGGAAATCGTCACCATCTGAGTGAGGGAAAGGGAGCAGTACGCGCGTGAGCAGGGGAACGTCACAGGTCCGAAGGTCTTTCGAGGCCGACGTTCTTGTGGTCGGTGGCGGTCTCGCTGGGTGTACGGCGGCCATCAAGGCCCGCCAGACCGGCGCCTCGGTCATCCTCGTGGACAAGGGCTTCGCAGGCAAGTCGGGGCAGACCCCGTTCGCCGGCAGCTACTGTGTCTTCAACCCCGAGTGGGGGGATGACCTGGACGCCTGGATGGAGCAGGTGAGCTCCATCGGCGAGAGCGTCAACGATCGCGTGTGGACGGAACTCTGTTTCCGTGAATCCTACGAACGCTATCTGGAGCTCCTGTCGTGGGGCGTGAGGTTCGGGGCGGACGGCGATGCCAGGGCCGGCGTCGAGCCACAGCGGGACGGCCCGCCGGTGGGGCCGTGCAAGGCGGCCATGATGGAGACCCGCGCACCATCGATGACCCTGCGGAGGCAGGTGCTCAAGCACGGGGCGACGATCGTTGACCGCACTATGATCGTGGAGTTGCTCACCTCCGGGGGGCAGGTCGTGGGCGCGGCCGGGATACCTGCCGACGCCGAAGACGCGGTCGACATCTTCACCGCCAAGGCGGTGGTCCTGGCGGCTGGGGCCGGCGGGTTCCGGCCGGGCAGGTGGCCCATCGACAACCTCACGTCGGATGCCGACTGCATGGCTTACCGGGTGGGCGCGGAGATCACCGGCAAAGAGTTCGCCGACCCGCATCACGCGAGACTCGACCAGGCCGCTTCGGTCATGTTCGGGAGATACGGCCGCGATCCCGAAGGGGGCGGGCCGCCCCGGGGCCGGTTCCTCGATTCGGACGGCCATCCGCTGCCGCCCATGGGCGTACTCGATCTGGACCTCGATCGTGCGGTCCATGCCGGGCACGGACCTCTCTTCATTGAGATGCCCGACGGTGTCAGGTGGCCCATGGTGGGTGGAGCGGCCGGCGGGATGTCGGTGCACAAGGCCGAGGGTATCCGGCCGGCCGGGACCGATTGTTCCTGCAATGTCGCGGGATTGTATGCGGCCGGGGACAGCCTGGGGACGATGCAGTCGGGCGCGACCTACGCCGCGATAGGCCAGTCCGTGCTCGGGTGTTCCGTCACCGGGGCCCATGCCGGGGCTGGGGCGGCCGCGTATGCGGCGCGGGCCGGCGGCCCGGCCCACCCGGCGGGGGCGGATGTCGAGCGTGCGGCTGAAGCCATCACAGCGCCCCTGAGACGCTCCGGCGGATTCGGGCCGCGCTGGGTCACCCAGATGCTGCAGAACACCGTGCTCCCGTACTACGTGCTGCATATCAAGCACGGCGACCGGTTGCGTGCGGCTCTGGCCAACGTGGAGTTCTTCCGCGACCACCTGGTGCCCAAGCTCTACGCCACCGACCAGCACGAGCTCCGGCTGGTCCACGAGACCCGCAACATGGTCTTGAACGCCGAGATGCGCCTGCGCGCCTCCCTTTTCAGGACCGAGACTCGCGGCTGCCACTACCGGGAGGACTTCCCGGTGCGCGACGACGGCCAGTGGCTGGCATGGGTGATCCTCAGGAGGGCCGGGGATGGCATGGAGCTCTTCAAGCGTCCGGTGTCGGCGGAGCACAGGCCACTCACGGCAGGCGGGGTGCAGTGATGAACCTTCTTGATATAACCGGGAAGAAGGCCTTGGTGGTGGGCGCCGGCGGCATCGGCAGCGCGCTCGCAGCCGGGTTGGCGCAACATGGGGCGGACGTGGCCGTAGCCGACCGCGACCTGGCGGTGGCCGAAGCGGCGGCCGACGGAGTCCGCGCCTTCGGCTGTCGGACTCTGGCCCGCGCGGTCGACGTCACCGACGAGGCTTCCGTGGAGGCTCTCGCCTCCGAGCTGAAGACCTTCTGGGATGGCGTCGACATCCTGGTGAATGCGGCCGGGGTGGCCGCCCGCACGCCCTCGGTCTCGGTGCCTCTCGACAAGGTCCGGGAGACCCTCGAGGTGAACACCATGGGGACGTTCATCTGCTGCCGGGTGTTCGGCAAAGAGATGATGGAGCATGGCGGCGGCAAGATCGTGAACATCTCCTCGGTGAGGGCAAGCTACGGCACCCGTGGAGGTATGGCCGACTACGGCGCCAGCAAGGGCGCAGTCGACGCGCTCACCCGGCAACTGGCGGTGGAGTGGGCCCCGCAGCGCATCTATGTCAACGCCATCGCGCCCACCGTCGTGGAGACGCAGTTCACCACCTCAATCCTTGGCAATCCGGTGGCCGCCGCCAGTCTCATAGAGCGCATCCCGATGGGGCGCTGGGCGCAACCCGAGGATCTCGTCGGGCCCGTGTTGTTCTTCGCCTCGCCTGCCTCGGACTACGTGACAGGGCAGATCCTGTTCGTCGACGGCGGGCTGACCGCGGTGGTGTGAGATGACCATCGAGAAGATAGACCTCGACCTCTGCACCGGCTGTGGCATATGCATCGACAGCTGCCCCATGGATGTGATCCGCATGGACCGAGCGGGGCAGAAAGCGGTGATCCGCTACCCCCAGGAGTGCATGAACTGCGAGCAGTGTGCGCTCGATTGTCCGGAAGAAGCGGTGACCGTGACCCCCTACAAGACCGTCCCGCTCATATCGAGTTGGGGCTGAGACGTTCCGGGAAGCCGGGGAGGTACGACCTTGATCGAATGTGATGTCCTCGTCATCGGTGGCGGTATGGCCGGCTGGTTCGCGGCCATCAAGGCGCGCGAACAGGGGCTGAACGTCTTGCTCGCCGACAAGGGCTACGTGAGCAAGTCGGGCGAGACCATCTACGCCGGCGACACCGCGGTCTTCGATCCCGACGCCGGCAACGACCTCGCCGCCTGGCTGGAGCAGGTCGACGTCATCGGCGAGTACATGAACAACAGGCACTGGAACGAGCTGGTGTTCCGCGACTCCCGGGAACGCCTCGCCGACCTCAGGTCCTACGGGGTGCAGTTCGAGGAGAAGGACGGCCGGGTGGTGCGGCTGCCGCATCCGCATGCCAACATCGTGCTGCCCGACACCCACAAGTTCCCGCCCACCGTCAGCGAAGTGGTGCATTGGCTGCCCGGCTTCCCCGAGAAGGTGCGCAAACACCTCATCAAGATAGGGGTGAAGCTCAAGGATAGGTTTATGGTGACCGAGCTCCTCCTGCAGGACGGCCGGGTCGCCGGGGCGATCGGCTTCTCCATCGAGGGGAACAGGGTGGAGGTCATCAAGGCCAAGGCCGTGGTCATGAGTGCGGGCGGCGGCGGGTTCAGGCCCGTCGGCTACCCGACGCACGAGCTCACAGCCGATGGTCACGCCATGGCCTACCGCGCCGGGGCGACCATCACCAGCAAGGAGTTCGTCTCGCCGCACAGCACCAATCCCAAGGACCCTGCCTGGCCGCCGATGTACCTGTTCTTCTCGGCCGGTCACTCGGCGGCCCAGCCCGGGATGTATTCCGCCCCGCATCTGTTCAACGCCGAGGGCGATGAGGTCGCCGCGCGCGGTGTCGCCTGGCACGGCTGGATAGACGCGGAGTACGAGGCCCACGAGGGCCGGGCGCCGCTCATCGCCGATCTGGGCAAGCGGGGCGTACTGCCCGTGAGCGGCCCGGGAGGCCACGGCTCCATGTTCGGGCACGCGACGGGCGGCATCGTGCCGGTGAACGACGACTGCGCCACCGAGGTCCCGGGGCTGTACGCCGCCGGCGACAGCTGCGGCACGTGCTTCATCGGCGCCAACTATTCGGGGTTCGGCTTTGCCACTGCCCATGCGGCCGCCACCGGGGCGCGGGCGGGGTTGGGCGCTGCCGCCGAGGCCAAAGGCCTCGGCGCGGACGGAGGCATCGACGAGAAGGCCGTGGCGGCAGCCACCGCTCGCCTTCTGGAGCCGCTCGAGCGCAAGGGCGGGTTCACGCCCAACTGGGTCACCCAGGTGCTGCAGAACACCCTGGCGCCGTACTTCGTGCTGTACGTCAAGCACGGCGACCGGCTGCAGGCGGCCTTGAGCACCGTCGAGTTCCTGCGCGACCACATCGCGCCGAAGCTCTATGCCCGCGACGATCACGAGCTGCGCCTCGCTCACGAGACCAAGAACATGATCCTCAACGCGGAGATGAAGGTCCGCTCCTCGCTGGCCCGCACCGAGAGCCGCGGCACGCATTACCGGGAAGACTTCCCCGGCCGCAACGACGAGGAATGGCTCGCCTGGATGCGCCTGAAGCAGGAGGACGGGCGGATGGTCACCTTCAAGCAGCCCATCCCGGCCGAGTGGCGCCCGGATGCCGCCAAGAGCTATGAGGAGCGCTACCCGATGCGGCTGCCCAACGAGGTGCCGGGAAGCGGCGCGCCGAACGCCGCAGGAGAGGGGAGGTAGCCATGGCCATCGAGAGCATCGACTTCGCCCTCTGCAACGGCTGCGGCATCTGCGTGCGCAACTGCCCCATGGACGTCATCCGGATGAACCGGGAGACCCGCAAGGCCGAGATCCGCTACCAGGCCGACTGCATGCTCTGCGGCCAGTGTCTGGAGTGCCCGGAGAAAGCCATCTACCTGAAACCCGGCTGGCCCAAGCCCTACCTGCTGGGCTGGGGCTAGGCCGATCGAGCGGCGCCGCCGCGAAGACTGAGACGGAGTGGAGTCACATGGACGACGTGAAGAAGAAGCGGGCCTACCCCATCGTGGGGACGAACATGAAGCGGTACTTCGGGCCTCGCGGTGAGATCCCCCGCCCGGAGCCGGGCGAGCCGTTCTACGGGCAGGACGCGCACTATCCCAAGCTGGAGCCCGCATATCGGGACAACGGCGACGGAACCGTCTCCGACCTCAACACCGGTCTCATGTGGCAGAAGACGACGGATGCCCGGGAGGACTCGCTGGAAGGGCGGGTCACCTGGTACGAGGCCGAGGACTACGCCGCGAGGCTGCGCCTCGGCGGCCACTCCGACTGGCGGGTGCCGAGCATCAAGGAGCTCATCTCCCTGGTGGATGCCAACGGCACCATGCGCCCCCGCCGCGCCTACTTCGACGACCGCTACTTCGACCTCACCTACGGGCCGGCGAACATCGACGGCTACCGGTTCATCGACTCCCAGTTGGTGACCACCACGTCGTACATCTCCAAGTCGGTGCTGTTCTCCGATTGGTGGCAGGACTTCGGCGAGAAGAAGATCGAGCCGGGCGTCATGCACATCGCCCCGACGTTCTTCGGCTACAACTTCACCGACGGCCGCATCAAGAGCTATCCCAAGGACAACCATCCTTATAACGGGCTCCAGACCTGGTGCATCCGCTGCGTGCGCGGGCCGGTCTACGGCATCAACGAGTTCGTCGACAACCACGACGGCACCATCAGCGATCTGGCGACGGGGCTGATGTGGCAGAAGTGCGACGACGGCAAGGGTCGGAACTGGCAGGAAGCCCTCGACTACTGCGAGCACCTGGAATTGGCCGGCTACGACGACTGGCGGCTGCCCGACCAGAAAGAACTGCACAGCATCACCGACTACGACTTCATCCCGGCCATCAACCCCATCTTCCAGATCAGGGACCCGAAGGGCTGGTTCTGGAGCAGCACGCCGTTCATCGACATGCTGGGGCAGGCCGTGTACGTGGCCTTCGGCAAGGCCACCGGCAAGACCTCTCCGCTTCCTCAGGACGAATACGACGTCCACGGAGCCGGCGCCATGCGCTCCGACCCCATGGTGGGCGATCCGGCCTGCTTCCCGGAAGGCGCCGGCCCACAGAAGGACACCATCCGCATCTACAACTACGTCCGGGCCGTGCGCAACCTCGACGCGCCCCGGCCGCCGCGGCACCACATCTGAGGCATCGCGATGGCGCAGTCACTGGACAGCATCTGGCAGCCCGGAGGAGGTCCGCCCCCGGTCATGCCGCCCTACCCCCACGACACGGCGTTCAGCGTCATCACGGTGGGCACCGGCAATCCACAGCCCAACCTGGAGCGGGCGAGCGCCTGCACCATGCTGCAGTACCGGGGCAGGTACTACGTGGTGGATATGGGTAACGGGGCCCAGAACAGCATGCTCAAGGGCGAGAGGGGCGTCTTCCCCTTCAAGGACATAGCCGCGGTGTGTTTCACCCATTTCCACCAGGACCACACCAACGACTACTTCGACATCATGACCAACCGGTGGTTGACCGGGGGCAAGGAAGTGACCGTCGTCGGGCCGCCCGGTGTGGCCGCCTTGCACGAGTTCTTCACCACGTTCTTCCATGACGACCTGTGCTACCGGATGCTACGCGAGATCCGCTTCGGCAAGGACGGCACCGGAGTGTTCGAGGGAGTCGCCATACGGGAGATCAAGGGGGGCGAGAGCTTCGCCCTGGACGACCTCCAGGTCAGCACCGCCAAGCTCACCCACACGATGTACGACGTCGGCTACCGGTTCGAGGTGGACGGCAAGGCCGTGGTGGTCTCGGGGGATACGGCGTTCGACGAACGGCTGATCGAGCTGTCCAGGGGGGCCGACCTGCTGGTGGCCGACTGCGACGAGCGGTGGGGCGGAGCGTCCCAGTTCGTGATGCCCGACATCGAGGATCTGGCTCCGCGCTACCGGCCGCAGGGCCCCTACGGCGGGGATTTCACGGTGAAGCCCCACGCGACCCTGGAAGAGGTGGCCGCGATGGCGGCCGCCGCCGGTGTGAAGCATGTGGTGCTCACTCACCTTCGCGGCGGCGCGGTGGACGAGGCGGCGCTACAGGCGGCCGTCAAGGCGGCGGGCTTCGACGGCCGGGTGACGGTCGCCCGGGACGGCTTGGAGGTGGCGGTATGAGGCGCGGTCCATCAAGGATGTGTGCTCTTTTCGGGCCTGTCGCCGCTGCGGCGCTGGCCCTGCTGATGATGACTTCCTGCGGAGGTGATGAGGTGACTACCGAGACGAGTGCTAAGGCAGCGCTGCCCTATCCGATCGTGGATTCTGGCCAGACCGCCTGCTACGACGCCACCAAGGAGCTGGCGGCCCCGCCCGCTCCGGGTGCCGATTTCTACGGCCAGGACGCGCAGTTCACGCGCAACCCGCCGAGCTACACCAAGAGCGCCAGCGGCCTTGCCGTCATCGACAACGTCACCGGCCTCATGTGGCAGCAGACGCCTGACACCAACGGCGACGGGGTCATCAACAAGGCCGACAAGATGACCTGGGACGAGGTGCAGAAGTACCCGGCCGTGGTGAACGCCAAGAAGTTCGCCGGCTACGACGACTGGCGCCTGCCGACCATCAAAGAGGTGTACTCGCTCATCCTGTTCGTCGGCACCGACCCGAACCCCATGGCCCCGGACGCCACCGGGATGGTGCCCTTCCTGGACGTCGACTACTTCTCCTTCGCGTACGGTATCCCGTCCGAAGGCGAGCGGATCATCGACTCGCAGTACGCGTCGAGCACTCTCTACGTCTCGAAGACCATGGGCGGCGACGACACCCTCTTCGGGGTGAACTTCGCCGACGGGCGCATCAAGGGCTACGGCCTCCACATGCCCGACGGCAGCGTCAAGAAGTTCGTGGTGCAGCTGGTCCGCGGCAACCCGGCCTACGGCAAGAACGACTTCGTGGACAACAAGGACGGCACCATCACAGACAAGGCCACCGGGCTGATGTGGGCTCAGGCCGATAGCGGCAAAGGCCTCGATTGGAGGGAAGCGCTGGCCTGGGCGCAGGAGATGAACAGCAAGAACTACCTGGGCCACAACGACTGGCGGGTGCCGGGTGTCAAGGAGCTGCAGAGCATCATCGACTACAGCCGGTCGCCCGACACGACCCAGTCGGCGGCGATAGACCCGCTCTTCAAATGCACGCAGATAACCAACGAGGCCGGCCAGCCCGACTTCCCCTGCTACTGGACCACCACCACTCACCTTGGTGGTGGCGGTCAGGCCGACACCGCCGACTATCTGGCTTTCGGCCGGGCCATGGGCTACTTCAAGCCCGGTACCATGCCGGGCGCCGGCGAAGCGCCGGCCGGCTTGGGTGGTCCCGGCGCGGGCGGTCCGCCGGCCGGTATGGCCGTGGAAGGCGCCAGTTGGATGGACGTCCACGGTGCCGGCGCGCAGCGCTCGGACCCGAAGGTCGGCGATCCGGCGCAGTTCCCGTACGGCCGCGGCCCGCAGGGCGACGCCATCCGCATCTACAACTACGTCCGCCTGGTGAGAGACGCTGCATGACCGTCGAGGCTCCAAACCCGGGCGGCATGAGGCTGCCGGGCATGGCCGGGACGGGATTGGCTCCGTACCCGCACCAGACCACGTTCAGCGTGCTGACTCTCGGCAGCGGTTCCCCCGAGCTCAACCCGGCGCGGGCGAGCGCCTGCACCGGCATCCAATACCGGGGCGCTTACTACCTGGTGGACACCGGCAACGGTTCCGCTCTGAGCCTCCTGAAAGGCGGCTCGTACGGCCCGTATCGCCACCGGGACATCGCCGGGATCCTGTTCACCCATCTGCATCAAGACCATGTGACCGATTACTTCGACATGGTCACCACCCGCTGGAGCGAGGGAGGCAAACGGCTGGACCTGGTGGGCCCGCCCGGGACCGCCGAACTCCACCGGTTCCTGGTGACCTTCTTCGGCGACGACCTGCGCTATCGCCTTCGCGGCGGAGACCGGGCCGGCATCGACGAGGAAGGGATGTTCCGCGGAGTCGACATCCGCGAACTCACCGGGTCCAGGGAGTTCCAGTTGGGAGGGGTGCGGGTGAAGACCGCCGAGCTCACCCACTCGCTCCTCAACCTGGCCTACCGGTTCGAAGCCGACGGCAAGGCCGTGGTGGTCTCGGGAGACACGGCGTTCGACCGCCGGTTGATCGACCTCGCGCGCGGAGCCGATGTGTTGGTGGTCGATGCCAATCCTTGGGCGGACGGTTCGGCGCCGCCACCCGGGGGTGCTCCGAGTCACATGAGCCTGCCCGAGGTGGTGCGCGTGGCCGCGGAGGCCGCGGTGGGCACGGTGGTGCTCACCCACCTGTGGCCGCTGCCCGTGGACGAGGCGTTGGTGCGCCGCACGCAGTCGGTGTTCTCGAACGGTGGATACAGCGGACGTGTGGTGTTCGCCGAGGATGGTCTGGAGGTGCCGGTCTGATGCCGGCTGGTCGTTCAACGTCACTTGTTCCCTCGACAAACGGAGGTCGTCAATGAACCGCTCCATCGCCCGCTACGTCGTGGATACGCACTGTCACATCACCACGCTCTACCAGCCGGCCACGGACGCGGGGTGGGAGATGGTGGAGAACGAGGAATGGACCGGGCTGCACGCGGAGGTCCAGCCGTTCGACAACTGCTTCCTGACGCTGTACGACATGGATCGCTACGGCGTCGACATGGCGGTTTTGCTGCCGAGCATCCCCGGGACGACCAACGAGAGCCAGGCCAAGCTGGTCAAGCGCTTCCCCGACCGGTTCCGCGCCTGCTGCAGCGACCAGAAGACCGTCCTCGCCGCCATGCGGGGCGAGAAGCCCTGGACCTTCAAGGCCGCCCTGGCCGAGGTGGACGAGGCGCTCGCGACCGGCTGGTTCGTGGGCATAGGCGAGTTCGCGCCGGGATCGGCCGCGCGCAGTCTCCAGGTGCCCGGGGCCGAAGGGCCGTGCGACTTCGAGGAGCGGGTCGAGGAGTGGGCCGCACTCTGCGAACTGGCCACCAAGTACGACGTGCCGGTGCTCTGCCACGACCAGTTCGTCTTCCTGCGCAAAGGGGAATGGACCCTCACCGAGTTGCTCGCCCGCATCTCCATGGAGAACCCGAACGCCAAGATCATGCAGACCCACGGTTGCGTGGAGGACGAGTGGACCCGCGGCCTGGACGGCATCCGGGAGATGTACACGGTCGTCGCCGGGCTTCCCAACGTCTGGATGGAGACCGGGGGCTGGTGCGAGAAGCAGTTCGAGGTGGCCTTCGACGCCGGCGTGAGCGCCGCGCGGCTCACCTGGGGCCACGACTACGGGAACGTCCCTCAGCACATAGTGCGGCGGGGGGTCGAGAAGTGGGGCCCGAAGGTGAAGGCACTCGAGTACCGCGAGACCATGTCTCTGATGATGTTCGGCTACAAAGACTGGCCGGCGGTGCCCACCTATCAGCCCGACTTCTACGGCTGGGGCCTGCGGACCATCGACCGGGTGGGCGACTGGCTCACCCAAGACGAGATCAACCTCATCATGGGCGGCACGGCGGCCAAGCTGTACAAGCTGCCGGTGCCCTATCCGCGGATGTTCCCCGAAGGCCGCCCGGACATCTTCGGCGCTGACGCGGCCGCCAGCGTGCCCTTCATCCCGCGGGAGCAGATCAAGTACCCGGACCCGGAAGGCCTGCGCATGACCGGCAAGCCCAACAAGAACATCATGCATGCCACCGGTGTCGACGACGAGTAGCACTGGGAGCGCCTGGCCCTACCCGGTCCGCTACGACCGGGAGACCGAGGCCGAGTTCGACGTCCTCGTGGTGGGCGGCGGAGTCGCCGGTTGCCACGCGGCCATCAACGCGGCCCGGGACGGCGCGCGCGTGGCCGTGCTCGACAAGGGAGCGGTGATCCGGAGCGGCTCAGGTGGAGCGGGCGTCGATCACTGGCACGGCGCGGTGGGCAATCCCTGCTGCGACATCACGCCGGAGGAGTTCGCGCGGGTGGTGGACACCTATCCCTACGGGATCACCAACGAGTACGGCAACGGCATCACCTGTTACATCATGGCCAGGGAGAGTTACGAGACCCTCCTCGACCTCGAGAGCATGGGGGCGCGGATACGCGACACCGGCGACGAGTTCGCGGGGTCCGAGTTCCGCGACGAGGGGACCAAGTTGCTCTTCGCCTACGACTACACGGGCCGGCACACGCTGCGGGTGTTCGGCTGGGAGTTCAAGCCGGCAC
Source organism: uncultured Actinomycetes bacterium (assembly GCA_903873715.1). Taxonomy (GTDB): domain Bacteria; phylum Actinomycetota; class Thermoleophilia; order RBG-16-64-13; family RBG-16-64-13; genus CAIQPS01. The sequence goes on along the minus strand of CAIQPS010000033.1, from coordinate 23,441 downwards.
TGCATCGCGAGTTGAAGCGGCTCGGCGTGACCATCTTCGACCGGGTGATGGCCACCAGTCTGCTCTCCGAGGGCGGGGAGCGGGGCGCCCGGGTGGTGGGGGCGACGGCGGTGAACGTCCGCACGGGCGAGTTCTACGTGTTCCGGGCGAAGGCCACCGTGCTGGCGACGGCGCAGCCTCTGCGGCTGTGGGTGTTCTCCACGGAGTTGCAGGGTTTCGCCGCCATACACGACGACCCCAACTGTGCCGGCGACGGCTGCGCCATGGCCTGGGACGCCGGCGGCGAGCTCGCGCTCATGGAGAAGAGCGGGCCCCACCCGGGTGGCTTCCGCTACACCGCGTACGGCAGCGGCAACTCCCACAACACCTGGTACGCCTGCAACGTGGTGGACGCGACCGGCAAGGAGATCCCGTGGGTGGACCGCGACGGGCGGCTTCTGACGAGCCACGCGGAGCGGCACCGGCCCGCGCCCGGGCAGAAGTACTTCCTCTACGGCGGGCGTCTGGCCTACGAGTTCCGGGGCCCTTCTCTGGCACCGGACCTGCCCGAGCGGATCGCGCGGGGCGAATTCACCCTACCCCTCTACGCCGACCTCCCGGGCATGGCCGAGGACGAGCGCCGGGCCATCTTCGGACTCATGCTGGCGCAGGAAGGCAAGTGCCGCATCCCCGTCTACGACGTGTACTCCCAGGCCGGGTTCGACCCCGACAAGGACCTGCTGCAGGCCCCGGTGATGGCTCCCGACGCCTACGGACCAAGGCCTTGGTGGGCCGGCCAGTCGGCGCGGCAGTGGCGAGAATCGGCCTTCCTGGTGGATGGGGGAGGTGTCCACTTCGACTGGGATTTGCGCACCTCTCTGGAAGGCCTTTACGCGGCCGGCGTGCAACTGGCCGGCGGGGCGGACCATTCGGCTTCGGCCTGCACGGGGCGCTATGCCGGACGCAAGGCCGCGGAGTATGCCCGCACCGCGCGGGCGCCTTCGGTGGCCCGCGCCCAGATCGACAAGGAGAAGACCCGGGTCTACGCCCCGGTGAACCGCAGCGAAGGCATGGGCTGGAAGGAACTGCAGGCCGGCCTCTGCCGGGTCATGCAGGACTACTGCGGCGAGTACCGCAGCGAGAACACCCTGCGGTTGGGGCTGGAATGGCTGGATGGGATCCGCCGGGGCGAACTGGCCGGCGCATGTGCCCGCAACCCGCACGAGCTCATGCGCACCCTGGAGTGCGGCGTCCGGCTGACCGTCGGCGAGACGATGATGCATGCCTCGCTCGCACGCAGAGCCAGCAGCGAGGCCCTGGGCTTCAAGCGCATCGACTATCCGGAGATGGACCCGCCCGAATGGGACAAGCTGCTGACGGTGCGGCGCGACGGCCCGGCCGTCCGCACCCGGGACCTGCCCTGGGACTATTGGCGGCAGGCGCCGTACGCGGGATCGTCGGCCGAGAACTATGCGGCTCACAGCGGCCGGGGCGACGGCGCCGGGCGGGTGGCCGGCAGTGCGGCGCGCACCGGGGCGGAGGGCTGACCCATGGCCGACGCCCACCTCGTCAACAACCCCCTGACGCCCAACCGGGCCATCCAGTTCGACGCGGACCTGTGCACGCAGTGCAACGCCTGCGTCGAGGTGTGCCGCTGCGACGTGCTGGCGCCGAGTCCCGGACCGGGCGAGCCCCCGGTGCTCGTGTATCCCGACGAGTGCTGGTTCTGCGGCTGCTGTGTGGCGCACTGCCCGTCGCCCGGTGCCATCCGGATGGAACACCCGCTTTGCCAGCAGGTCGGGTGGAAGCGCAAGGAGACGGGCGAGCAGTTCCGTCTGGGGATGGCGGACCCGCCTCCCGCATATGTGCGGCCGCCGGTGGGCGGCTGGGGGCCCCCGAGCAAAGGACGATGAAGGATGCCCGTATCGAACATCGATCTCGATAAATGTGTCGGGTGCGGCACCTGCGTCGAGTCCTGCCCGATGGATGTCTTCCGCCTGGACACCGCACCTGAGTGCCCGGTGGAGGTGTCGCCCTGCAGCGCCGCCTGCCCACTGGGTCTGCGGCAGCGCGAGTATCACGACCTGCTCAAGATGGGCATGATCGACGCGGCCGCCGCCATCCTTGCCGAGTGCCACCCGATGCCGGCGGTCACCGGCCGGCTGTGCCCTCACCCGTGCGAGACGGACTGCAGCCGGAACGCCGTCGACGCTCCGGTGAACATCAACGCCCTGGAGCGCTACCTGGGCGACCATCTGCTGCGGAACACCGCCGGGGCGCCTGCGGCGCCGCCGGCGCCCGCCACCCAAGGCCGGGTGGCCGTGATCGGGTCGGGCCCGGCGGGTCTTTCTGCGGCGTACTTCCTCGCCCGGCAGGGCCTGGCGGTGACAGTCTTCGAGAAGGATGAGAGTCTGGGCGGGATGCTGCGCACGGCGGTGCCGGCCTTCCGTCTGCCCGAGGACGTCCTCGATGCGCAGATCGCCGCCTACCGCGCGCTGGGCGTCGAGTTCCGCACCGGCGTCCGCGTCGGGGTCGACGTCACAGTGGACGGACTGCGCGCCCAAGGGTACCGGGCGGTCGTCGCGGCCACCGGCGCGGCGAAGCCCATGGGGCTGGCGGCGCCCGGCGGCGACGCCGAAGGCATCGTCAGCGCCATGGAGTTCCTGGGGGCGGCGCGGGCGGGGTCCGCATCGTGCGCTGGGGCGGTCGTGGCCGTGGTCGGCGGTGGGAGTGTGGCGCTGGATGCGGCTCGGACGGCTGTCCGCCTGGGAGCCGCGCGGGTCACCGTCGTCTGCCTCGAACAGTTGGAACGCGGGCTCAAGGACAGCATGCTCGCCCTCTCGGAAGAGATCGACCAGGCTCAGGAAGAGGGCGTCGAGATCCTGCCGTCGCGAGGCGTGGATTCCTTCGTGGTGGAGAACGGCCGCGTGGCGGGCATCCGCTGCGTGGAATGCCTGAGCGTCCGAGACGACGACGGCCGGTTCGCGCCTGTGTACGGCGAGTGCGTGCTCCCGCAGACCGTCCCCGCAGGCATGGTGGTGGTGGCCACCGGTCAGGCGCCGGACGCGGCGGTGGTGCCGGCGGGCTTCGAGGTCGATGCGCGCGGCCGCATCGCGGCGGCGAAGGACGGGTCGACCGCGGCGTCCGACCTTTTTGCCGCGGGTGACGCGGTGACCGGCGCTTCCACGGTGGTGGAGGCGCTGGCGGCGGGCAAGCGGGCGGCGGAGGCGGTGGCCCGTTCTCTGAGCGGCGAGCCCGCCGAGGACGCCCAGGAAGCCCCGGTGGTGGCGGCGCCGCCACCCAAGGAGAAGGTGGAGATGCTGGACCGGTTGGAGGCGCCGGTGCGGCCGGCCGCGGAGCGCCGCGCCGATCTGGCCGAGGTGGCAGGCGGCCTGAGTGCCGCCCAGGCGCACCGGGAGGCCGAGCGTTGTCTCACCTGCGGCAGCCGTTCGCGCATCGCGTATGTCGACAGCTGCCAGGTGTGCAAACTGTGCCAGAAGTACTGCCCGGTCGATGCGATAGCGGTCACCGAGGGGCAGCTCCTGGGGTCGCTGCACGGCTGGAACGTCGTCGAGTTGGGGCGGTGACGGGATGAGCGAGCTGATGACACTCGAGACCGACGTCCTCGTCATCGGAGGGGGCTTCGCGGGGTGCTTCGCCGCCGTCAAGGCGCGCGAAGCCGGGGCCAGGGTGGTCATGGCCGTCAAGGGCCGCACCGGGCGGTCGGGGCTGACGCCCTGGGCCAACTCCTGGTTCGTCTTCAAGGACACCAAGGGGATCACCCGGGAGCAGTATCTGGAGCAGTTCAAGCTCTCGGGCGAGTACCTCAACAACATGGACTTCGTCGACATCCTGATGGCCGAGTCGTACGACCGCTACCAGGAGGTCTCCGCCTGGGGCGCCCAGACGGGCCGACCCTATTACTACCAGCCCGGCACGGTCACCCGGTCCATCGAGGTGGTCGGGGCCGGCGACGCGATGCGCGGCAAGGTACTCGCCTGCGGCGTGGACGTGATCGAGCGGGTGATGATCACCGGTCTGGTGAAGCCCGAAGACAAGGTCATCGGGGCCGTGGGGTTCCACATGGAGAGCGGGCAGGCGTGCACCATCCTGGCGAAGGCCACGGTCGTGGCGGCGGGCCCGGCGTCCTTCAAGCCCCTGGGAATGGGCTACTTCTGCAGTGCCGCCACCGCCGACGGCGACGCCATGGCGTACCGGGTGGGGGCGGAGATATCCGGCAAGGAGTTCAACGACGCCCACCCGGCCAGGCCGGCCAACCCTCTGGTGGAAGTCGACCCCGGTCCCATGAAGGCCGCCACCGAGCTGGGCGGCGGCCCGCCCGGGCCCACGGAGCCCGCCGACCACCTCGACGCCCGCCGGTTGGGGCTGCGCATCTCGGCCGTGTATGGGGTCCACGACGGGGGGCTTCCCATCGACGCCCGGTTCGTCGCGCCGCCGGGCGGCATCCCCGGGGCAAGGGACGAGAAGGGCGATTACCTGGGAGGACCGTTCGCGAAGTCACCGGGGTTCTCCACGCCGGGCATGTCCAACCACAAGGGCGAAGGCGTGTTCCCGCAGGACCTGTTCGGGGCCTCGAACGTGCCCGGCCTCTGGGCCGCCGGGGATGCGCTCTGCTCCATGCAGAACGGGGCCGGATACGCGGGGTTCGGCTGTTCCTGCGCCGGTTCGGCCGTCCAGGGGGCCCGCGCCGGAAGGGCGGCCGCCGAGTATGCCAAGCTCGAGGCGGTGCCGGTGGCCGGCAATGGCGTGCTCGAGACTCTCCGGGAGGAGATGCTCGCACCCCTGTCCAGACAGCGAGGATTCTCGCCTGCTTGGGTCACCCGGCTCCTGCAGAACATCATGTTCCCCTACTACGTGATGTACGTGAAGGAGAGGAGCCGTCTGGAAGCGGCGCTCAGCCAGATCATGTACCTGCAGCAGAAGTATGCGCCTCTCCTCAAAGCCGATGACCCTCACGGCCTACGCGAGGCTCACGAGACCCGCAACATGCTGTTGAACGCCGAGATGAAGCTGCGGGCGGGCCTCGCGCGGGAGGAGAGCCGCGGCACCCACTACCGCGAGGACTTCCCCTTCAGGGACGACGAGAACTGGCTGTGTTGGGTCAAGCTGGTGGAGCGCGACGGCGCCATGGCTGTGGTCAAGCAGCCGCTGCCGCCCGAGTGGCGGCCGGACCCGGCGCTCGGCTATCGGGAGAAGTACCCGGTGGAACTGCTCGGCGAGGACGAGTACCTCGGAGGAAGGGTGGGCTGAGCCTCACCAGCCGAGGGACGCGACGGCTCAGGAGCCGGGAGTGGGGGGCAAGGCGGGGAGCACCAACGCGAAGCGCGCCCCATCGCAGTCGTTTGGCCGTGCCGATATGGTGCCCCTGTGCAGGTCGGCCGTAGCCTTCACGATGGCCAGGCCCAGTCCGCTGCCGGCGTAGGCGTGCACGTTGCGCCCCCGGTGAAAGCGCTCGAACAACTGCGCTGACTCTTCCGGCGGGATCCCTATGCCGGTGTCCGCCACCCACACCTCGACCCGGTCGTCGCGCTGTTCCACGCCGAGCGTGACCGTTCCTCCCGCCGGGGTGAACTTGAGCGCGTTGTCCACCAGATTGGCCACGGCCGTCTCCAGTTTGTCCGCGTATCCGAGCACCCAGACCGGTGTCCGCGCGATCTCCGCGCGGAGGTCGATCTCGGCCTGGTCCGCGCGCGACGCCACCGAGTCCAGCACCTGGGCCGCAAGGGCGCACAGATCCACGGGGGCCGGTTCCTGAGCGAGCTCCTGGGTCTCGAGACGCGACAGGCGCAGCAGGTTCGAGGTCAGGTGTTCGAGACGGCGGGCCTGCCCCGCGGCGTGCTCCACGAAGCGTTCCCGCTTCTCCTGCTGGGGGTTGCTCTGGGCGATGTCGAGGTCGGCCTGGAGGGCTGTGAGCGGTGTGCCGATCTCGTGCGCGGCGTCGGCGACGAACCGGCGCAGCGACGTCACGGTCGCTTCGTTGCGCGCGGCCATGGTGTCGAACGAGCGAGCGAGTCTCCCCACCTCGTCGCCCCGCTCGATGCCCGCTCGCGCCGACAGGTCGCCCTGGCTCATGCGGTCTGTCGCCCGTATGAGCCTGGAGATGGGCCGGGTGAGCCTCCAGGCGAAGAGCCAGCCCACCAGAGCCGCGATGATCACTCCCACGGCCCCTGCCAAGCCCCAGGCCTTCGCGGTGTTTATGAGGGCGGCGCGCGCGTAGCCCGGAGCCTCCGAGACTTCCACATAGCCTTGGAGGCGTCCGTTGCGCTCCACCGGCCGCCGTATTGTCTGATCGGAGCGCGGGGCCGACGCCGTGCTCGAGTCCGAGGCGAACAGCCCGCCGCCGAGCGGGTCGGGAAGGGCTTGAGGGGCCGTCGTCTGCTGGCCTGCCGGCGGAGGAGCCGCGACCGTCGAGGTAGTCACCGGCGAGCCGGAGTCTGCCACGACCGCTCCTGCCTGGTCGGTCACCTTGACTCGCGCCTGGGTGACCTGGGCCAGTTCGGCGACGATCCCGTCCAGACCCGCCGAGTCTTTCTTCCATTGCACGGATCCCAGATCGCGCACGGCGCGTTCGGCCGCCGCCTCCAGATAGGTCTTCTCTGCCGTCCGGTAATGGTTGGAGAGGATGGGGATGAGTATGGCCCCGATCACGCCGGCGGTCAGGATGGCCATCCCCGCGAACGCCAGCGAGAGCCGCCACCTGAGAGAGAGGTTACGCAGCGAGCCCATCTATCTGGTGGCCAGCCGGTAGCCGAGTCCGGGCACGGTGAGCACTATCACGGGCTCAGCGGGGTCTGCCTCGATCTTTGCCCGAAGCCGGCGGACGTGGACGTTCACCGTGTTCGGGTCGATGTACTCGGGCGCGCAGCCCCAGACGTTCTCCAGCAATTGGTCGCGGCTGAGCACCTGGCCGGGGTGCTGCGCCAGGAAGCTGAGGAGCCGGAACTCGGTGGGGGTGAGGTTCACGCGCTTGCCCGCTCGCGTGACGGAACCGCTGCTCCGGTCTATGAGCAGGTCGCCGGCGTACAGTTGGTCCGCTTCCCCGGCGGACAGTTCGCCGTAGGCGCGGCGCAGCAGCGCCCGGATCCGCGCGAGCAACTCCCGCAACCGATAGGGCTTGGTCAGGTAGTCGTCCGCGCCCAGTTCGAGCCCAAGGACCTTGTCGACCTCGTCGCTCTGTACGGTGAGCATGAGGATGGGCTGGCGCAAGGCGTTGCCCCGGAGGGTGCGCAGCACGTCGAAGCCGGAAGCGTCCGGCAGGCGGACGTCCAGGACGATGAGATGGGGGGCCCGCTTCAGGGCGTGATCGATGGCACCCGCAGCGGTCGCTTCCAGGTGCACCGAGTAACCCTCCTGGCCGATGCCCTCGAGCAGAGCGGTGGCCACCGCCGGGTCGTCCTCCACCACCAAGATGTTCATGTCAGCCATCATGACCTCAGGCTATCACCGGATCGTGCCGGTATCGCGGTCTCGCTCATCGGATGCTGTAGGTGTAGACGGTGCGGCCTTCCTGCCGGAAGTCGACGCGGACCGTGGATGCGTCGACCGTCACCAGCAGATAGCCGGGGCTGCCCAGGACCTCCCCCGACTTGTATGCGTACTCGTGGGCCTGGTTCTGAGGATCGCCCGTCGGGGTGGCGGGCTGCGGCACTTCCTGATAGATCACGCCGTCCGTCTCCTGCTTCACGAAGAAGTGGTCATGTCCCTGGAAGAAGATGTCGACGCCGGTCTCGACGAACAACCGGTGGATGGGAGTGTCCCAGCCCGGCCGCTCTTGGGCGAACTCGTAGGCGCCGCTCTTGCCGTAGCCTCCCCATTCGTACAGGCCGGCCCATTCGACGCCACCGCGCACGTCGCCCAGGATGTGGTGGGCGAAGACGAACTTGTGGGCCGCGGTACTCGTGCGAAGGGTCTTTTCCAGCCATAGGTACTGATCGGTCCCCAGCGTGTAGTCCCAGAGGTCACCGGAGCTCTTGGGGTCGACGGTGCAATGCGAATAGAGGTCGAGCGCGACGAAGAGGGCATCGCCCCACTCCCAGGCGTAGTAGTCCTCCCGGTACCCTGCGTTTGCCGTCTGCTCCGAGTCTCCGGTGTAGAAGTCGCCGGGGAACGGGTTCGGGTAGAACAGCGTGCGCGCTTCGACCGTCCACGACTCCAGCCCGGCGACGGTGCTCGCCGGCCAGCCCCACTCCGCGTCGTGGTTGCCGTTGACGAGGTACAGGGGCGCCGAAGCCGCGACGATGCCGAAGTACCGCCGATCGTGGGCGTATAGGGCCTCCAGCCGCTCGAGGCTCGGCGCGGCCAGTTTCTCGCCAAGGAAGGTGTCGCCAAGGTCGATGAGGAAATCGGGCCGCATCGTCGCCATGTCCTGCAGGGCGGCGACGAACAAGGCGGGCTGCATCTTGGCGTCGAGTTCGATGTGAGGATCGGCTTCCACGGCGAACGTGAACGCGGAGCCGGCGGCCCGGGCGGTATGGAAAGACAGTTCCGGGGTGGATGAGTATTCCGCGGCGCCGGAGGTCTTGTAGTGGAGGCGATAGAAGACGGCGGAGTCGGCGCGGAGCCCGGTGAGATCCGCCTCGAGGGGTGTTCCCGCACGCAGGGTCCAACGGGCGCTCTCCTCACCGTACCCGCCCGGGGCGTACCCGTATTCCACATATGCCTCCGAGTCGGCGTCGGCCACCAGACTGAAGGTGACGGCCGTCTCGGTCGGACGGCCCAGGATGATGGTGCCGGGGAACGCCAGCGCGTTCGGGAAGGCGGTGAAGCTTTGCTCTTGCCCGGAGCCCTGCCGGGGCTGCTGTCCGGAAGCAGACTGCTGCGGCTGCTTCTTGCTCTCCTTCTTCTTGCCTGCGGCCTTGGTCGTGGTGGTGGTCGTCGTATCGGGCTCGGCCGCTGTGACGCCTGTGGTGGTCGTCACGACCTCCCGGCTCGCGGCGTCGCGGCATCCCGACAGCGCCGCGCCCAAGAGGAGGACGGCGCAGAGCGCCAGACCGGCCAGCGCCGTGGCCTCCTTCCGATGTGCGTCTCTTCTCACCCCGGACCTCCAGTGCGATCATCCCCGGCGCGCTTGAAGCCGCACGCGCCTTGGGTCCAGTGTGGAGCCGCACGATTGCAGGTACATGTCGCCGGCCCTACAGCTTCGTAATGTCAGGGCGTACGGGACTGTAATGGGGCGGGAATCCGGTGGTAAGAGGCCCGGCCCACAATGGTGGTGTGGCCGAGGGGCGCTCACCCCTTCCGGCGACGTTGGAACCACCGTACGACTGGAGGTCATCGTGAAGATCAAGACCAGACTGGCTCCTGCCGCGATGGTCACCGTAGGGGCGTTCGTGATCGGCGCCGGCCTGTGCCTGGCTGCCGCAAGCTGCGGATCGGCAACGGCCGGATCGGCAGCGGCCGGATCGGAGCCGGTGACCACCGCGAGCGTCACCGTCGAGTCGGCTCCCCCGACGACCGCCGCATCGACCGGCGTACCTGTGGCCGGTGGCCAGAAGCAGGACGGCCCGCCGCCGGCAGACCAGCCCGCGGGACCCGCGGGTGACCCGGCCGCCCAGCAGTACACCATCGAGCAGGCCATCTCCGACCGGGCCCAGCAGAACACGATCGCGTTCGACGCCCTCGGCTTCCTGACCGGCGACCTGGGCGCCGATTCGTTCTTCCCGCCCGGCAAGGTGGCCGACTTCTGGGGATTCCAGTATCTGCGCGACAACGACTCGAGCCAGATGGGTCACAACACCGATTTCTTGACCAGCGCTTCAATGAACATGCTGGCCATCCTCACGTCCGATCAACGCCAGACGCTGATAACTCTCGCTGCGGGCCAAGTGCCGTCGATCCAGGAGTACGGCTACAAGCGGTTCGTCCTGATGAAGGCCTTCCGGCGGCTGCTCGAAGGCGATCTGCCGGCGGGCACCACCAGCCTGAGCGAGGATGCGGTGAAGGCCTTCTCGGCCGAGCTCTATCAGCTGGACGGACAGATCAGCTACGAACGGGCGCAGGTCATGGGCGCGCTCCTGTCGGGGCTCGCCGCGGATCAAAAGGCGAAGCTCGATGCCATGGTGGGGAAGGGCATGACCTCCTGGCCCACTGTGGACGAGCCTTCCGACCTCAAGGGGCTCAGCCGCGACCAGAAGGAAGCGGTCATGACCTACGCCGGCGACATGTTCAGCTGGTACGCGGGGTCCATCGAAGCCGACGTCTACTTCTGCCCCGAACGTCAGGGCACCTACTTCGGTTCCTTCTATCTGAAGGACGCGCCGGCGGTCGGTAACCCCGGTTACTCCATCGCCACGAACATCACCGGCGACCTGGGGGCGGCGCTGGTCCAGAAGCTGGACAGCACCCAGGCTCAGCTCATCACGGGTCTCGTCGATATCCAGAGGCCGTATCTCACCCAGATCGTCGACACGCGCCGTACCATCGCCACCGAGCTGCGCAAGTACCTGGCCGGCGGGTCCGCCGACGAGTCCACGGTGGCCGGGCTCATGAAGACCTATGGAGAGCTCGACGGCTCCATCGTGTACAACTTCGCCGTGAACTTCGCCAAGGTGGGCCAGTCTCTCACGGCAACCGAAAAGGCCGACCTGACGGCCATTCGCACCGAGCTGCTGGGCGACCTGTCGGTGGCGACCGGCGCCTATCTCTTCTCGACGCCGATCTCCATGCCCGACATCCCCAACACCGACTTCCTCTTCAAGTAGGAGTCTTCGATGCGGACACGAGCCTGGATGGCGATGCTGCTTCTCGTGCTGATGTGGGCGCCGGCGGCCTGTGGGGCCGCCGGCGCGGCTGTGGTGGCCCCGGCGGCCGGCGCAACGACCACGATGAGCACCTCGGCCACTCTGCCGGCGGCAGCCGGTGACTTCACCCTCACCAGTCCGGCGGTGGTGGACGGGCAGCTTCTCCCGCAGTACAAGTGCGAGCAGAAGGTCGACGGGAAAGAGGACAGCATCCCTCTCGCGTGGACGAACGTCCCCGCCGGCGCCGGGTCCCTGGCGGTGATCATGCACCACTACCCGGACCCCAACGATCGCAGCAAGGTGAGTTCCTACCTGTTGCTGTGGGGGATAGACCCCACCGTCACCGAGATACCGCTCGGCGCTGCCGACGACGGTCCCTGGTTCATGGGGGCCAACAAGGACGGCGTGGCCATCTCCTACACGTCGCCGTGCTCGAAGGGGGCGGGGACGCACGAGTACACGATCACCCTCTACGCACTGTCCGAGACGCCGCCGAGCCTGCCGAAGCAGAGCTCGCTCGCAGTGGACTACCAGGTGCTGAAGCAAGCTCTGGACACGGTGACGGTCATGGACACAGCGACCCTCACCTTCACCAATACGACCCCGTAGGCCGGGGCCGGAGCCGCGTTCGAGGCCGGTGCGCCGCCCGCCGCAGGCGGGCCGCCGCCGGCCTTGCCGCGTCTACCGCATCCGCATCGCGTCGAGGAAGGCGGACGTCACTTTGTAGCCGGACTTGTCGCCTATCACGAAGGCGTCACCGCAGTGCGGGCAGATGCCGGTGCGGTCGATGTGATGCTCCGGATGCTCGGCGGCATCCACGGCGTCTTGCCAGGACGTGACCTCCTCGGGCTTGAAGATCGCGGAGCAGTTGATGCAACCGCAAGTCTCGCTCTCGCGGATCTCACACTCGTTGTTCTTGGTGTGTTTCTCGACCTTCTTGCGATCGTGGTGGAACATCGGGCTGCCTCCTCTTGGTTCCCGCTCCCCTTGCGGACTGGAGGGGATATTTGTAGCATTTCTGTATCGCTTAGTGCAACAGGTGTATCATTGAGCGAGACATTTCTGGTCGGGATGAAGGGACAGACGCCCATGGCCGAGAACGCCGCCTCCAGACGCCGTCGCACGAAAGACGCCGAGGTCGACGACCTGGGCGGCTGCGCCGCCGACGACCAGTTCGTCGTGCGGGCGCTGTGCCGCGGCCTGCGCGTCCTGGCTCTGTTCAATGTAGACCATCCTGAGTGGAGTCTCAACGAACTGGCGCGCACGACGAAGCTGCACAAGGCGACCACCTACCGCATGACCCGGACCATGGAGGCCGAGGGGTTCCTCGTCTTCGATCCCGATACGGGTAACTACCACCTGGGGCCCGCTCTCATTCCTCTCAGCTATCTGGCTCAGACCCAGGCCGAGCTGGAGCGCTTGGCCAAACCGTTTCTCGAGAAGCTCGCCAGAGAGAGTGGTGAGACCGCCAACCTCGCCATCGAGGTGGAGGGCACGTTCATCATGATCGCCAGCGTGCTCACCGCGCACACCTTCAAGCCGTCGCTGCCGATAGGGCGGGTGCTCACCGACCTGAACAACGCGCACGCCAAGCTGGCCGTCGCTATGAAGCCACCGGCCGAGCGGGCGCAATTCCTCAGCCGCCAACCGGTCGCGGAGACCAAGTACTCGCTGGTAGACCGCAAACAGATCGAAGCCGAACTCGATCGGGTCGCACAGGAGGGCGTGGCGTACGACATGGAGGAGCACGGGCTCGGCGTCTGTTCCGTTGCCGCCCCCGTCTTCGGCCCGAACGGAACGCTCATAGCCACTATCTCGGTGGTCGGGCCCAAGGAGCGGTTCGGACCGGACGAGCGCAAGCGGGCCACGGAGCACGTCAAGCGCATCGCGGTGGAGCTCTCCGAGTATCTGGGGTACAGGCCGGTCTAGCCGCTCCCAGCTTCAGCCCGACGCAGGGCGCCTACAGCCTGCCCAGGTTCAGGCTGGCCACCTCGCGCCACCAGTAGTCCCAGGTGGTCCACCAGTCGCTCTCTCGTCCGATGCAGCGGAAGTAGGGCGGCCGGAGCGCCAGTATCGTGTCGCCGATGCGGTAACGGGCCAGGATGGGGGTGCTCACCACCAGGCTGCCTAGCTCGCCGGGGCGCATCTCGTGGAGCATCCTGATGCCCGACCGGGTCTGCACCTCGAAGAAGAAGAGGTCGTAGTTGGGGGCCCACGCGCGGCGCTCGTCGAGTTGCTGTCCGAACATGCCCTCGGTGGCCCCGTAGATCTCCCGTATCGCCGCCGGCCCGTACATCGCGTTGAGTGCCGCCGCGTGGCGGGTGTTGATGCCGGGGGTGCTGCCGAGGGTCATGATCTGGGTGTTCCACCACTGCTTGGGGTAGACACCGTGACGCTTCTTGAGATAGCGGCCGAACTCGAGAGCGGTCTGGCACACCCCGCCCACCAGGGTGACGTTCTCGTTCCTGCACTTCTCGATGGCCAACTCGAAGCGGGCGTCCCAGTCGGCCCGGCTGGTGCCGCGGCCCAGCGCGTCGATGTCGTCCTGGGCGGGCAGAGAGCGGATCGGGGTGAACTTGGACACGTGCTTCGTGTAGATGCCCGAGCTGTAGCCATACTCGAGGTCGTGGCCGCCCACCCGGATGGTGCCGACCACCGAGGGGAAGTTGAGGTTGAGGTTGACCCCCGCGAACAGGTCGAGGCGCTTGGTGGCGGCCACGTAGGCCATCATGGCCCTGCCGGCGCTGATGCGCATGCGCAGGTCGGTGGGGGTCATGGGGACGAACTTGGACTCGCCGGCCACGGTCCCCCGGGTGATCGCCCAGCCCACCGGCGCTTCGTCGAGGAGGAGGCGGGTCTCGCCGGCCATGACGGCCTGGACGAGCGGCTTGTAACCGTCGTAGGTCATCACCGGGAAGGCCTGACGATAGGCGGCGACGAGGTCCGAGGCGGTGCCGCCGCCGTCCGGGGTGGCTTCCGGGGCCGCGTCGGCGGCTGGGTCGCCGCCGGCCTCGGCGAAGGCCGGCGCGCCGTGGTCTGCACCGTACGTGGTCTGCGCATAGTGCCCCAGCAGGCGCCGCAGCACGCGGAGCTGCGCCGCGCCCGGATCGGCCAGGGCTTCGTGCCAGGGCCGCAGTTGCTGGGCAAGTGCTTCGGCGGGGTCCCCGCCGGCGCTTCCCGCGGCGCTCGTGGCGGCGGTGCCGACGGTATCGGTGGCGCGGACATCACTGGTATCCACATCGTCCCCCTATGGATCGGTCCCGTGCGAGGCCCGGTCGGTCGGGCCCATCCTGCGCTTCTTTAGAGTACGCAGCGGAGGGGAATAACGCTATAGGGGGCGGGCCGTGACCATGGCCGGCCACAAGAGGTCGAATAAAATACCTGCAAAATCAGGGAGTCAGTACGATCATCGGAAGCCGGGACAGGCGGAGCGCAGACGTACTTGTGGGATAATGCGGCCATGAAAAAGATTCATCAGTTCGGCGTGTATCCTCACATCCCCCCGCGGCTGAGCGGCCTGGAGGAACTCGCCTACAACCTTCGGTGGACGTGGGATACCAGGGCGTACCGCGTCTTCGAGCACCTCGACCCCGACATGCTGGAGAGATGCCAGGGCAACCCTGTGCTGCTGCTGCGGCGCGTGTCGCGAGAAAAGCTGGAGCAGGCCGCGACCGACTCCGCCTTCCTCGCCCACCTCGATGGGGTTTTGTCCGACCTCCGCACGTACATGGGGTCCACAGGCTGGTTCCCGGCCTGCTACCCCGAGAAGGCGGACACCTGCGTCGCCTACTTCTGCATGGAATACGGCCTTGCCGCCTGCCTGCCCATCTACTCGGGCGGCCTGGGCGTGCTTGCGGGCGACCATCTGAAGTCGGCCAGCGGCCTCGACATCCCGCTGGTTGCCGTCGGTCTGCTGTACCACCATGGGTACTTCGTCCAGTATCTGGACGGCAACGGCTGGCAGAGGGAGCGCTACCGCGCCCAGGAGTTCGGCACGCTGCCCATCAAGCCTGTGATGGTGGGGGAGACGTGGCGCGAAGTCACCACAGGCGGGCAAGAAGGCGGGACGCGGCTCAAGGTGTCTCTCGACATCGCCGGCCGCGAGGTGTGGGCGCAGGTGTGGAGGGTGCAGGTCGGCCGGATCCCGCTCTTCCTGCTCGACACCCTGCTGCCCGAGAACGACCCTGCGGCCCAGAGGATCACCAACGAACTGTACGGTGGCGGTCCCGAGGACCGGCTCGCGCAGGAGCTCGTGCTCGGCATCGGGGGCGCCCGGGTGCTCCGCGCCGTGGGCGCGGAGCCAGACATCTGCCACCTCAACGAGGGCCACGCCGTTTTCACGAGCCTGGAGCGCATGCGCCATCTGATGCAGACCCAGCACCTGAGTTTCCTCGAGGCCCGGCAGGCGACTAGTGCCGGCACGCTCTTCACAACGCACACTCCCGTGTCGGCGGGCTTCGACCTGTTCCCGCAGGCGCTCATCGAGCACGATCTGGGCCCGATGCTCAAGGAGTTGGGGCTCACCGTCGAGCAGTTCATGCGGATGGGCCGCATCCACCCGGAGGATACCCACGAGGAGTTCAACGTGGCCGTCCTCGCCTTGCGGCAGTCGCCGCGGCGCAACGCGGTCAGCCGTCTGCACAGGCGTGTCACCGCGCGCATGATGCAACCCGGCTGGGCGGACTTCCCGCTCAGCGAGATGCCGGTGGGGTCGGTCACCAACGGCGTGCACACCAGCACCTGGGTGGCTGCCGACATGGCGCAGTTGTACGACCGTCATCTCGGTCCCGGGTGGCGCGAGGATGTCTCGGACAAAGCGGTCTGGCAGCGCATCGACCGCATCCCCGACCTGGAACTGTGGCGCACTCACTCCCGCCAGCGCGAGCGGTTGGTGGCGTACGCCCGAGAGGTCGTCGAGGGCGCGTCCGCTGACCACGCCGGTCTGGCCCAGTCCAGCTCCGGCGGGCTCTCGCCGCTCCGGCCGGGTGCGCTCACCATCGGCTTCGCCCGGCGCTTCGCCACCTACAAGCGGGCTACCTTGCTGTTCCGGGACGTCGCCCGGCTCAAGGCGATCCTCCAAGATCCAGAGCGGCCGGTCCAACTGCTCCTGTCGGGCAAGGCTCATCCCAGGGACGGCGCGGGCAAGGAGTTCATCCGCGAGATGCTCGACGTGGTCAGGCGCGAGGGGCTCAGCGACAGTGTGGTGTTCCTGCAGGACTACGACCTGGACAAGGCTGCCATGCTCGTGCAGGGCGTGGACGTATGGCTCAACAACCCGCGCCGCCCCTTCGAGGCGTCAGGCACCAGCGGCATGAAGGTGGTGCCCAACGGTGGGCTGAACCTGTCGGTGCTGGACGGTTGGTGGGCCGAGGCCTACCGTCCCGGCGTGGGGTGGGCCATCGGTACCGGGGAGGAAGTGAGTTCCCCCGCCTATCAGGACCAACTCGACGCAGAGTCGCTCTACTCCCTACTCGAGAACGAGGTCGTCCCCCTCTTCTACGACCGCGACGCCGACGGGCTGCCGCGGGGCTGGATCGCGATGATGAAGGAATCCATCAAGGTGCTGGCCCCCACGTTCTCCGGGGACCGCATGGTCAAGCAGTACGCCGAGGGCTTCTACGCTCCGGCAGCCGAGCAGTACCGCCGGCTGGCGGCGGACGGTTTTGCCGAGGCGAAGGCTCTGGTGACCTGGAAGACCAAGGTCCGCGATCTCTGGCCGTCCGTCAGGATCGTGGCTGTGGACGAGACGGGTGCCGTGCTCGACGGAGGCAGCCGCGAAGTCGCCGTGGGCGATCAGGTGCCGGTGACGGCCCGGGTGGACCTTGCCGGGCTCGATCCCTTGGACGTGACCGTGGAGGCGTTCTACAGCACCCTGAGCTCCGATGGAGCTCTGCGGACCGGGCGCGGGATGCCGCTCGAACTGGGTGAGCAGGTGGACGGCTGTTACCTGTACCGGGGGGCCGTCCCTGCCCGCACGTCCGGGCTGCACGGCTTCGCCGTCCGGGTCCTGCCCCGTCATCAAGACGTCCTGGTGCCGAACGAGCTGCCGCTCATCACCTGGGAGGAATCCGGGGAGTAGCGGGCTTCGTGCCCGCTGCCTAAGAGTGCGCGGCCGCCGGCCGGGCCGCTTCGCGCCCGGGCTGCGGCGCCGGTCTAGGTCTCTACGATCGCGGGCGCTTCATCCACCGGCGTGTCGCCGGCGGCCGCGGCTTCCGAGGCCAGCCGCTCATCCAGGGCAATCCGGGCTGCGGTCCTCTGCGCCTTGGGGTTCAGCCTCACGGTGAGCGCCACAGTCCCGACCGCGATGCCGCACGCCACGAAGAACGGGATCTGATAGCCCACGTAGTTCAGGATGTACCCGGCTATCACCGGCACCCCCACGGCGGTCGCGTGCAGGATGGTCACGCCCATCGAGATGCTGGGGGCGATTTCCTCGGGTACCGCGATCTTCCGGAGATACGTCGATGCCGCGATGGTCGAGAACGGCGATATGAACGTGTAGATGACGAAGAACAGGCAGGCGACGACCCAGTGCCCGGCGAGGGCGTACCCGCCGAGAGCTATCACGTATCCGACGTTGATCACCTGGATCACGCGCCGCTCGCCCAGCCGGTCTATGGAGCGGCCCACGTACGGTGACGCGAGGACGCCGACCAGGGTGACGAGCATGAGCACCAGGGACACCTGGGGCACTCCGAGCTTGAACTGCCGCACCAGCACCATCAGCCCGAACGAGAAGAACACCTGCTGGCGCACGCCGTCCAGGAGGTTGAGCGCGTAGTAGTAGCGGTAGTCCCAGCGCCAGACGACCCGTTCGCGCTTGGGCGCGACCTTTCGCTCCTGGCCGTCGTGCAGGTGGGGGAACCCGTAGATGGCTATGCCTCCCACCACCGCGAGCACGCCCAGGATGATGAACGTCTTCTCGTACGAGAGCGCATGGAAGCAGAAGATCAGCGAGACCGCGATGAGTGCGGCGAACGTCCCAGCCTGGTAGAACGAGGCCATCCGGCCGAGCACGTGACCGCTCTTTTCCTGGGTGGTGAGGCTCATGCCCAGCGAGTACTGGGTCTGGAAGATGGTGTGGAAGCCGAAGCTCGTGATGAGCACCCAGGGGATGACGGTGACGAAGCTGTGGGCCAGCCCGAACAGTGCGTAGCCGATGCCGAGGACGACCAGCGCGGCCGCCGAGAGCTTCTGCAAGGAGACGCGGTAGAGCAGCATCAGTAAAAGGATCAGGAAGAGGCCGCCCACCTCGCGCACGGCGGTGATGTAGCCGAACTGGGGCTCGCTGAAGTGGAGGACGTCGTTGAAGAAGTTGGTGACGATGTTGTTCTGGCCGCTGTACGCAAAGCCGTAGCAGGCCGACATCGCCGCCAGCAGCATGTAGCCGCGACCGGCGGGGTCCTTCCACGTCCTCGTCAGATAGTTGGTCATTGCCGTATAGTACGGTAATGCCGTACCATAAGCAACGTGATGGCTGATATGGACTTCCGGGACGCATACTGGCGAGCCGTCAGGGAGCTCGACACCGTCCGCCTCCTGCAGTGGGAGCGGTACAACCTGACGCTGCCGCAGTTGCGGATCATCTTCCAACTGCAGCGCACCCCCGGGATGACGACCGGGCAGCTGTCCCGGACCATGGGCATAACCGTGTCCACAACCAGCGGTCTGGTCGCCAAGTTGGTGGACGCCGGGCTGGTGCTCCGCGGCCAGGGTGCGGAGGACCGCCGTCAGATACCGCTCGGGCTGACCGATGCAGGGCGCGCCCAGGCGGGGGAGCTGGCCGGTTTCGCCCAGCCCTTCGTCGACAGGCTGGCAGTAGCGCTGGGAGACGACCTGGAACGCGTGACCGCGGCACTGGTGCGGCTCGCAGAGGCCGCTGCGGACATCCGGCAGGATGGCACCCCGGACGAGAACGGCGCAGGGGAGAGCTGTCCGTGAAGTCCCCCTCGTTCTCGCTGCGTGGTGCCGCTCACGGCTTTCGCGCGCTCCACAACCGTAATTACCGGCTCTTCTGGTTCGGCCAGATGGTCTCGGTGGCTGGGACCTGGATGCAGGACACCGCCCTCGCCGTGCTCGTGCTCCGCTTGACCGACTCGCCCTTCGCGCTGGGCCTCACCATGACCATCCGCTACCTGCCCATCCTCTGTTTCTCACTGTTCGGCGGGGTCCTCGCGGACCGTCTGCCCAAGCGGCGGACGCTCATCTACGTGCAGGCCGTGCAGATGGTCATCGCCTTCGCGCTGGCCGCACTCACGTCGACAGACCTGATCACCGTGGAGCTCATCTACATCCTCGCTTTCCTGCGCGGCGGCGCGGATGCGGTCGACATGCCGACCCGCCAGGCGTTCACCGTGGAGATGGCCGGGCCGGAAGACCTGCACAACGCCGTCGCACTCAACTCGGCTCAGTTCAACACGGCCCGCATCGTGGGCCCCACCATCGCCGGCTTCCTGATGTTGATCCCCACCATAGGCACCGCCCTCTGCTTCTACGTGAACGGGGTCAGCTTCATCGGGGTCATCGCCGCGTATCTGTTCATGCGGGAATCGGAGCTGTTCACGGCTCCCCGTCCGCCGCGGCAGAACGCCGTGCGGCAGGTGGGCGAAGGCCTGCGCTATGCCGCCAAGACGCCGGACATCATGCTCGTGCTGGTGGTGATGGCCTTCATGGGCACCTTCGGCTTCAACTTCCAGACCATCTTCCCGCTCGTCAACGAGTACGTGCTGCACGGCGGTCCGGCGGGGCTGAGCCTGCTGCTCGCGCTCACGGGCGTCGGTTCCGTCGTGGCCGGCCTCATCGCTGCCTACAGGGGCAAGCCGAGCGAGCGTCGCCTGCTGGTGTCGGCGGCACTGTTCACGGTCCTCCTGTTCGCGGTCGGGCTGTCCCGCTGGCAGCCGGTCACCGCCGCGCTCTCGCTTCTCATCGGGATGGCGAGCATCCTCTTCATGACCTCCGCCAACACCCGCCTGCAACTGGTGGTTGCCGGCGAGATGCGTGGCCGGGTGATGGGCATGTATGCCCTGCTCTTCATGGGGACCACGCCTATCGGCAGTCTGCTCGTAGGGACGCTGGCCGAGAAGAATGGCGTGTCCTGGACGGTGGTGGAGATGGGGGCCGTCTGCGCGGTCGGGGTCGTGGTCGCCATCTGGTACGCGGTGCGCAGCCGGAGGGCGGCGCATGCAGGCGTGCCGGGCTCGCCCGCCTCGTCTGACTGAAAGGCGGGCGCTACCCGACGTACGGCACGCAGTACGGCCCGTGGGGGAGCACCGCGATGGGTAGCCCCGGGTCTGCCGCACGGGCTGCCGCTACGAACGCAGAGATGTCGTCGAGCCCTTCGAGTCTGGCCGACGCCATGTCCGCTGCTGTGAGCCCGCTGCTGGCCACCAGCACCCTGGCGCGCGCCTGGATGCGGGCCTGCACCTGCACCTGCCACTGATCGGGGACGACCTTTTCGGCTTGGAGGATGCGCGCGTTCGCGTCGCGGATGTCTTCGTCCGGCCGCAGGAGCTCTTCGTATACCTTGGCGTTGGGCAGGCCGTACTTGCACTCGGCCGCCAGCACGATGGTGCCGCCCTCGGTGACGATGTCCGCGGCCGCGGCGATGCCCTTGATCGCCTGGTAGAAGTTCTGGTCCAAAGGAGCGCCGCCTGACGAGGTGATCACCAGCGGGTACCGGCGGTCGACCTTCGTCATGGTGCTTGCATGCGCAACCGCGCCCGCCGCTTGGTGCGCGGCCCGGGTGGTCCCGGCGAAGGCATGGGTGAGGCGCTTGTCCGAATCCAGTACGAGTTCGAGGGAGAAGTGAGGGGGACACATGGCGGCGACGGCGCGGATGGCGTCGTGCACCGGGTTACCGCTCACCACTCCCCAGGTGGCCATGGGTTCGCCGACGCGGCTACCTTTGTGGAGGGTCATAACCGTCTCGAGGCCGGCGGAGCCGATCGCCACCAGCTTCGGGCCGCCGCTGAAGCCGGCGAAGAGGTGCGGCTCGACCAGACCGGTGGAGATACGGAGGTCCGCTTCCACCCAGCGACGGTCGAGGGACACCAGGACGTCGGTGGCCGGCGGGCCCGCATGGCCCAGAGCGACCAGGTTCGCGGTGTCCCGGCAGTCGTGGATGGCGACCGTGCAGCGCCGCCGCACTTCCGGTCCGAGCATCGCCTGGATGGTCTCGTCCGGGTCGGCTGCGTGGGTGCCTCCCGCGATGAGCGCGGTGACGTCACCATCGGCGCCGGCGGCCGTCAGTTCCGCCAGCATGGCTTCGAGGACCGCCCGCTGCGGGTGGGGCCGGGTGCCGTCCGGCACTGCTATGACGACCTTCTGGCCGGGCCGCGCGAGCTGCGCGAGCGCGGCACCCTCCACCGGCTGCTGCAACGCGGCGCTCAGTGCTGACGCCGGGTCCGCGACCGGCCGGCTCTCCTTGGCCCGCACGACGAAGCAATCGTCCGGCAGGTCCACCGGGAGGCCCGTGGTGCCGTAATCGAGCGTGATCCTCATGCCTGGGAGCCTCCGTCCTTGTGTGCGAGTGGCCCGGCGCGGCCTCAGCGAGGCCCGTCGCCCGCGGCCCCGTCGGCGCAGTAGTACCCGTCCTGCAGCTTGGCCTGCCGGAACACCTTGCAGTCCCCGCAGACGCACCCCCGCTTCCTCACCTTGGGCTGAGCGCCCCGGGCGCAGTACAGGATGCCCTCACCGGGGAACGATGGGCAGTCCCGGCAGATGCACAGAGTCCCGTTCTCGGGCGTGTCGGCTACCAGGGACATGTGCGCCTCCTCAGTCAATGCTTCCGTGCGGGTCAGTCCTCAGGGATCTCCGCATCCGGGTCGAAAGACATGGCCTTGACGTACTCCCTCTGGAAGTCGGGGTCCGTCGCCAGTTCCACGAATTCCACCTTGCGAGCGGCCCAGGCGGCTTCCCGCCGCTTCTCCAAGCTCAGCAGGGCGAACCGCGCGCCGTCGCCGGCGGCGTTGCCCACCGAGGTTACGATATCCGGCCCGGTCTCGGGCAGCATGCCTATGGCCAGGGCGTGGTGCTTGTCGATGTACGTGCCGAAGGCTCCGGCCATCACCACGCCGTCCGGCTTCTCGATGCCGTAACGGCGCAGCAGGATCTCCTCGCCGGCCCGCAGCGCGGCCTTGGCCAACTGCAGGGAGCGGATGTCCTTGAGCCCTACGGTGATCGGCCGGCCGATGGCGGTCTCCTCAGCCTTGGCGATGACGAACTTGCGCGGCTTCCCATCCTCGTAGACGATGCGCTCGTGCTGGAGGTCGGGGTTCATGTTGCCGGTCGCGAGGATCACTCCGGCCTTGGCCATCTCGGCCGCCGCTTCGATGATGCCGGAGCCGCAGATGCCGCGGGCGCCCATCTCTTCCGGCTGATGGTCGGTGTTCCAACCCTCGACGCCGATCACCTTGAACCGGACCTCCCGGGTCATCGGGTCGATGCGGATGCGCTCAATGGCCCCGGGTGCCGCTCTCATGCCGAACTCCACGTGCGAGCCCTCGAAAGCGGGGCCTGTGGCGCAGGAGGTGGAGAGCATGCGGTCCTTGTTGCCCAGGACCAACTCGCCGTTGGTGCCGATATCGAGGATCAGGAGGATCTTGTCCTGCTTGTAGGGCTCTTCGGCGATCACCACGGCCACGTTGTCCGCGCCGACGAACCCGGCTTCCACCGGCAGCACGTGCAGGCGGGCACCTGGGTTGAAGCCCAGGCCCACGGACGACGCCAGCGTGTCCACCGGGCCCTGGATGGCCGGGGCGAACGGGGCCACGCCCAGAGCGCGGATATCCAACCCGAGGAGCAGATGGTGCATGGCGGTGTTGCCGACCATCACCACGTCGTAGATGTCGGCGGTCGTGACGCCGGCCCGGGCGGCCGCCGTGGCGGCCAGGCTGTCGACCTCACCGATGACGGTCCGCTGCAGTTCCTGCAGTCCGCCCTCGTGGTGGATCACGTAGTGCAGCCGGGCGATGAGGTCGTCGCCGAAGGCCACCTGCGGGTTCATCGCCGACTCGGTCGCCAGGACGGCTCCGGTGGTCAGGTCGCAGAGGTACGCGGCGATGGTCGTGGTGCCGACGTCGACCGCCAACCCCAGGAGCGGCCGCTTGCCGGCGGCGCTCCGCACGTCCACTATGGTGCGGCCTTCCCAGACGATCGCTTCCACGTTCCACTTGGCGTTGCGGCAGCTGCTGGGGAGCACCTGCAGCACCGGGAAGTCGAACTCCAGTCCGGTGAGGCCGTGCTGCTCCTCGAGGGCCCGCAGCACCCTTTCCGCGTCCGCGGTGGCTTCGTGCAGCGTCGGAGCCTGCAACTCCAGGCCGTAGACCTTCATCGCAGGGTCCAGCGGCACGGTCCTGGAGCCGGCCTCCTTGCGTACCACCTGTTTGGTACGGCGGCTGGTCTCGGGGACGAACACCTTCGCGTCGGCGAGCACCCGAGACTGGCAGGCGAGGCGCATCCCCGCGGCAAGTCCCTCGACGCCCAGCGCCTTCTGCTCGATCTCGGTGGGGGGAGTGAGGGTCTCCGGGCCGTACTCGTTGTGCACCTTGCACTTCTTGCAGGTGCCTTTGCCGCCGCAGGTGGTCTCGATCTCCACGCCCAAGGCCCTCGCCACCGTCATGAGGTCGGTGCCGGCCGCGGCGGAGCCGCGGCGGCCGGAGGGCTGGAAGGTCACGGTGAAGGTCTTCGGCGCCGCCTCGGGGG
>CAIQPS010000032.1 GCA_903873715.1 uncultured Actinomycetes bacterium | reverse complement strand
GCAGGTTCTCAAGATGCTGCCGTTCGGCGATCCGCACCCGTTTACGCTGCTGTTTGGTGTTAGCCAACCTTCGGTCCTCCCGTCTTCCCTTCAGAGCCGGTGGAGTTTAGCATAGCCGTCGCACATGGGCAATGACACCAAGAAACGTCTCGCGACTGCCGCAGCCTTCCTTGTACTCGCCACGATGGGGTCCCGCGTCCTCGGATTGGTGCGGGAGATCGTCATGGTCACCTATCTTGGCCTCGGCACGGACATGGGCGCCTTCACGGTCGCCCTCAAGTTCCCCAATCTCATCCGTACCCTCCTGGCCGACACGGCGCTGTCCTCGGCCTTCATCCCGGTCTTCTCCGGGCTGCTCGAGAAGAAGCGGCGCCGGGAGGCCTGGCAGCTGGCCTATACCGTGACGATCATGGCCACCATCATCCTGGGGGTGGTGACGGCCGTCGGGATGGTCTTCAGCCCCCAGTTGGTGAAACTCGTCGCGCCCGGATACGCCAAGTACCCCGATGTGGTCGAGCTCTCTGCGCACCTCATGCGCATCCAGTTCCCCACCGTCGTGATCATGGGTATCGCCGGGATCATCATGGGGGTCCTTAACTCCTACGACCATTTCGCGCTGCCGGCGGTCGGGCAGATCGTGTGGAACGTCGTGATCATCGGCGGCATCATGGCTTTCGCCGGCCGCTACGGCATCAGGGCGCTGTCATGGACATTCCTCGTCGCCACCGGGGTGCAGTTGGCCATGCAGGTCCCCGGGGTGTGGGTGCGGAGGTGGAAGAGGAGCAGGCGGCCGGTCTGGGTGGCCGAAGGCGGATACAGCGTCTACGAGGCGCCGCGGGTGTCGCCTTGGCGCCTCGACCTGCGCACCCCGGAGGTCAAGCGCGTCGCGGTGCTGATCGGGCCCGTCATCATCAGCCTCGGCATCATCAACTTCAACGCCTTCATCGACACCATAGTGGGCTCCCTCATCAGCGTCCCGGCCCCGGCGTACATAGACAAAGCGTTCCGCCTGTTCCAGTTGCCGCAGGGCGTCTTCGCCATCGCCATCGGGACAGTGCTGTTCCCCGCGTTCTCCAGGCACGCCGCCGCCGGCCGCATGGCCGAACTCCGCACCGACCTGTCCACGGGGCTCCGCCAGGTCTTCTTCACGACCCTGCCGTTCGCAGCCTTCTTCGCCGTTCTCGCGCTGCCCACGGTGCGTCTCATCTACGAGCACGGCAAGGTGACCTCCGGCGAAGCCCAGGCCGTCGCGACCGCCCTCACCTTCTTCAGCGTGGGCATGGCCTTCGTCAGCGTGAACACTCTGCTCAACCGGGCTTTCTACAGCATCCAGAAGCCCTGGCTGCCGCTCATCACCGGGGTCATCAACCTGGGATTGAACGCCGGGCTGGACCTCGCCCTGTACAAGCCGCTGGGCGTGGGCGGCATCACGCTATCCACCTCGCTGGTGAGCCTTTTCAACTTCTTCGCGCTGCTCTTCCTGCTCCGGCCGCGCATCGGTGGGGTGGACGGGAGAAAGGTGGGGTGGTCCGCGGCGCGCGCGATCATCTCGCTGATTCCGCTGTCCGTGTCCGCCTACGCGGTCTGGTGGGGGCTCGACCATCTGCTGGGCCGGTCGTTGTGGGCCCAGGTCATCTCGGTGGGGATGGCCTACGTCGTGGGCGGAGCCTTCTACCTGATGTCCGCGTGGGTCATGCGGATGCCCGAGATCCGGGAGCTCGTGAACGTCGCGCGGCGCCGCAGGCGGCCACGGGAGACCGACGCGGTCATCGACCGGGAGCCCGAGGTCTAGCACCAGCCTCGCGAGGAGGGTGTGCGGCGGCGGAGCCGATGCCCGTCGCTCGAGGGCCACCGTCGAGGCTCCGCCCGGTCTGGGTGATGTATCGCGGGCAGAACGTCCCCTTGCGCTAGAATACAGCGCCTATGACGCGCTTCGACCACATCCGGAACTTCTCCATCATCGCCCACATCGACCATGGGAAATCCACCCTGGCCGACCGCATCTTGCAGATCACCAACACGGTGCCGGAGCGGGAGATGCGCAGCCAGGTGCTGGACCGCATGGAGTTGGAGCAGGAACGCGGCATCACCATCAAGGCCCAGGCCGTCCGCATCTACTACAACGCCGAGGACGGCAAGGAGTACGAGTTCAACCTCATCGACACCCCGGGGCATGTGGACTTCACCTATGAGGTGTCGCGCAGCCTGGCGGCGTGCGAGGGAGCGATCCTCGTGGTCGATGCCACCCAGGGGGTCGAGGCTCAGACGCTGGCCAACACCCTGCTGGCGCTCGAGAACGACCTCGAGATCATCCCGGTGCTCAACAAGATCGACCTGCCCGGCGCCGAGCCGGAGAAGCGGGCCGAGGAGATCGTCAGCGTCATCGGGTGCGCCCGGTCGGACATCCTGCAGATCTCGGCCAAGACCGGAGAGGGGGTGCCGGCCGTCCTCGAGGCGATCGTCAACAAGATCCCGCCGCCGCAGGGCGATGCCGAAGGCTCCCCGCGGGCGCTCATCTTCGACTCCGTCTACGACCAGTACCGCGGGGTCGTGGCGTTCGTGCGTGTCCGCGACGGTAGTTTCCGCAAGAACGACCCGCTCCTGGCGATGGCCACCGGGCGCCGCAGTGAGATCGAGGAAGTGGGGATCTTCAGCCCCGACATGCTGAAGGCCGACGTCCTCAAGGCCGGCGAGGTGGGCTACATCATCCCCGGCATCAAGGAAGTGGCCGACCTGCGGGTGGGCGACACTCTCACCAGCGGCAGCAGGCCGGCCGAGGAGCCCTTGCCGGGCTATCGGGACATCACGCCCATGGTGTTCTGCGGACTGTTCCCCATCGATGGGGAGGACTACCCGGTCCTGCGCGACGCCCTCGAGAAGCTCAAACTCAACGACGCCTCGCTCTTCTACGAGCCCGAGACGTCCAAAGCCCTCGGGTTCGGGTTCAGGTGCGGCTTCCTGGGTCTACTTCACATGGAGATCATCCGCGAGCGCTTGGAGCGCGAGTTCGACCTGGACCTACTCGCGACCACTCCGAACGTGCGCTACGAACTCGAACTGTTCACCGGCGAGGTGCGCTACATCAGCAACCCGGTGGAGTTCCCGGACTCGGGGTCCATCAAGGAAGTGCGCGAACCCTACATAAACGCGGACATCTTCCTGCCGTCCGACTACGTGGGCCCCGTAATGGAGCTCTGTAACGACAAGCGGGGCCGCTTCATCCATATGGAGTACCTCACCACCGACCGGGTAAAGCTGGAATACGACCTGCCGCTGGCCGAGATCGTCCTCGACTTCTTCGACCTGCTCAAGACCCGGAGCCGCGGCTACGCCAGTCTCGACTACGAGTTGAAGGACTACGAGCCTGGTGACCTGGTGCGGCTGGACATCCGCATCGCGGGGGAAGTGGTCGACGCCCTGAGCCTGATCGTACATGCGGACCGTGCATACACCGTCGGCCGGGGGCTGGCCGAGAAACTGCGCAAGAAGATCCCGCGACAGATGTTCGAGGTCGCCATCCAGGCGGCCGTGGGGGCCAAGATCATCGCCCGCGAGACGGTGGCGCCGCTCCGCAAGGACGTCCTGGCCAAGTGCTACGGCGGTGACATCTCCCGCAAGCGCAAGCTGCTCGAGAAGCAGAAGGCCGGCAAGAAGCGCATGAAGATGGTCGGCACGGTGGAGATCCCACAGGAAGCCTTCCTGGCGGTGCTCGACCTGGGCGAAGGAAAGGACAAGAAATGACCGTCGAGTACATCGTGCTCGGGGTAGTCGTCCTGCTGGTCGCCGTCGGGCAGATCTACTTCCGGCACTTCGCCGGCGGGGACGACCCGGAGGCCACGGAGCAGCGCCGTCAGGTCCCGACGAGCTCGGGCAGGCAGGCGGGCCGGGTCTGGCAGGGCTGGACTGCGATCCTGGGCTTCATCGGCGGGGCGATGGGCATAGCTCTCATCGTCCTCGGCATTCTCGGCCGCTGACGGGGCGTCCGGTGGCGCCGGTGTCGCAGACATGCCTGTGACGCCACACACCACGATGACGCCGGGGACCGCCTCCATCAGACATCTCTACGTCCACATCCCGTTCTGCCGTTCGCGTTGCGCCTACTGCGACTTCGCCTCGGAGCCGGTGGGGCCGCATCTCAGGGCGGGCCGGGTGGCCGCGTATGTCGAGCGGCTTCGGGTGGAACTGGAGGAGAGACTCGGCGCTCCCGGGCGTCTCGGCGCCGCCGGGGTGCAGCCTGTGCCGAGTGGTGCGGGGATCGAGACCATATACCTCGGCGGCGGTACACCGACCGTGCTGCCCGAGGACCTGCTGCTGCCGCTGGTGGCCCATCTTGCCGGGTTGCAGGCAGGCGTGGCGGACCGGGAGTTCACGATCGAGGCCAATCCGGGCACCATCGGCGGCGAGTCGCTCGATCGGCTTGGGGCCGCCGGGGTGACCAGGGTCTCGCTGGGGGTGCAGTCCTTCTCGCCGGT
>CAIQPS010000031.1 GCA_903873715.1 uncultured Actinomycetes bacterium | reverse complement strand
TGGACGGCGCTGCGGCCGTCGTGCTGGCCGGCACCGCGGGCCCCACGCTGCTGGGCCGGGGCAAAGCCGACCCCATGTTCCGCTACCTCACGGGCCTCGATCTCGAGGGCGGAGCGGCGGTCCTCTTCGACCCGTCGGCCGAAGACCCGGCAAAGCGGATCGCCCTGTTCCTCAAGCCCCGCGACGTCGAGGTGGAGCGCTGGGACGGCGCCCGCCCATCGATCGACACCGCGCTCCAGGCTGCCACCGGGTTCGGCCTCATCAAGCGCACGCCGTCTCTGCCCGGCTTCCTCACCGAGGCGGCCCGGCGTACCAAGCGCCTGGCCTGCCTGCATCCGTTCGCGTCCTATGCCGCGGACGTGTCGCCGGACCTGGACATCTTCCACAAGATCCACCAACGCGTGCCCGGCGTCTCCCTGGAGGACCGGACGCAATTGCTCCCCTCCATGCGCGCCATCAAGTCCGCCGCCGAACTGGCGCTCATCGAGCGCGCAGTCGTCGCGACGGCCGCAGGGTTCGACGCGTCGCTGCAGGCCATCCGCCCCGGAGTGAACGAGCGGGATATCGCGGAGTTGCTG
The DNA here is from genome assembly GCA_903873715.1 of uncultured Actinomycetes bacterium. Lineage (GTDB taxonomy): Bacteria > Actinomycetota > Thermoleophilia > RBG-16-64-13 > RBG-16-64-13 > CAIQPS01. The sequence continues at coordinate 20,328 of CAIQPS010000031.1, read as the reverse complement.
CGGACCACCTACAGCCAGTACGGCTCCGAGCCGGCCTACGAACTCATCGTGGGCGCGGGCATCAACGGCACCGTGCTCCACTACAGCCAGAACGACGCGATCATCGCCGAGGACGACCTCATCGTGATGGATTGCGCCGCGGCCTTCGGCGGTTACGCCTCCGACGTCACCCGTACGTTCCCGGCATCCGGCACCTTCTCGGCGGAGCACCGCGAGGTCTATGAGATCGTCCTGGAGGCCCAGTCGGCCGCCATCGCCGCGGCCCGGCCCGGTGCCACCAACACCGAGGTCGACGCGGCCGCCCGCGCAGTCATCGACGAGGCTGGATACGGCCACGCCTTCATCCACGGCACCGGCCACCCGGTGGGGCTGGAAGTGCACGACTCGCACACCGACGGCCCGCTCCTGCCCGGCATGGTGATCACCATCGAACCAGGCATCTATCTGCCCGACCGCGGGTTCGGTATCCGCATCGAAGACGACATCCTCGTCACGGAGACCGGGAACCGCGACCTCACCTCGGCCGTTCCAAAGACCGTGGAAGCCATCGAAGCGGCCATGCGCCGCGCCCGCTGACCGGTACCGCCCCGCCGGCGCCTCCCGATGGGTGGCCAGGTCGGCCCCTCCATCAACCGGGGCTATAATGAATGAAGCGGCCTCGCAGACTGATGGCCGCATCAGGTCCGCTGAAACGGGCGACCACATGGCGCCGATGGATCGACTACATGGACATCGCCGAAAAGGAGTCTCTATGCGCAGGCTAGCCATATATCTCACAACCGCTCTGGTCGTCCTCGCAGTCCTGGCCCTGGCAGTGGCCGGATGCGGCGAAGCGCAGGGCGCGGCCCAGGCGGGCCCGACCACGCCGCAGGGCATTCTGACTCAGGCCATGACCTCGGCCACACCTGCCGCCAACGCCACCGGGCAGTTCGACATCAGCCTCGCAGCCAACGGCGACCCGGCCACCATGCCCGCCCAGGCCAAGATGCTGCTCTCGCAGCCGATCACCGTCACCGGCACGTTCAGCGGCTCGCAGGATCCCATGGCCGCCGAGCTCCAGCTGACGGCGGCTCTGGCCGGGCAGAACATCCCGCTCGGCATGAAGATGACCGGCGGCAAAGCCTGGATGCAGTTCATGGGTCAGTGGTACGAGATGCCGGCCGAGATGATGAGCACCATGTCGACGGCCACCACCATGCCGCAGACCACCAAGGACTCCCTGATCCAGGCCTTCAAGACCGCCGGCATCGATCCCTTGACCTGGATATCGGGCCTCGCGCTCGTCGGTGAAGACGACCTTGGCGGCACCAAGACCTATCACCTCACCGGTAACGTGGACGTCAACAAGATCATGGCCGACTTCGCCAAGATCGCCCAGGACAAAGACCTGCAGCAGGCCATGAAGAAGGCCATGCCGGGCCTGGGCGCCATGAGCGGCATCACCGGCATGATGGGCTCGACGGGCATCACGGGCGCCAGCGGCTCCACGGGCAGCACCGAGACGCCCGTCAGCCTTCCCACCGGCGCCGACCTCCAGACCATGCAGAAGGAACTGGGCAGCATGTTCCAGACCCTCACCGTGGACGTCTGGATCACCAAGGACGGCTACCAGCTCCGCCAGGCCGCCATCAACGCCAAGGTGGTGCCGCCCGCGGGCGAAGATGCGCAAGGGATCAAGGACATCACCCTCAAGATGAACGTCTCGATGGCTCCCGCGAGCGCCCCCGTGGCGGTCACGCCGCCGGCGGACGCCAAGCCGTTCAGCGACCTGGAAAAGGCCTTCACGGGGCTCCAGACGCTGTTCTCGGGCATGTTCGGAGGCGCAGGCACCGCGCCCTCGACGACCATCACCACCGCGCAATAAGGTGTGAGCTCACGCGGGTGGCGCCGAAAGGCCCACCCGCTCCGCTCCCCCCCCCGGATCGAGGGTCAGCGTTTCTCGAACGGGAAGGTGTAGTCCAGTTCGAGAGCGTTGCGCATGGCGATGAGGTCTTGCTGCGTACCCGGGTCGATCGGCGCGCCCTTGCCCTTGCGCTCCTCCCAGGCCAGCCATTCCTTCTCGCCGCAGGTGTAGATGCGCTCCTTGCCCGGCGCCTTGGCCGAAGCCCGCAGCGCCCGCAGGATGTCGCCGGTGGTCTTCTTGAAGTCGGCCAGGTCGGTGAAGCACTCGACGTCGATGGCCAGGAAGAAGTGCCCGATAGGGATCGGGATGTCCTTACCGTCCGCATCCTTGCCGCCGAGAGCCTTGAGGTAGGCTCCGCCGGAGAACGCCGCCGACAGGATCTCCACCACGGTGGCGAAACCGTAGCCCTTGTAGCCGCCCGTCTCCTCCCCCAGGCCGCCGATGGGCGCCAGTGCCGCGGTGCCCTTGATGAGGTCCTTGAGGATCTGGACGGAGTCGGTGGTCGAGTTGCCATCCCGGTCGATGACCAGGCCTGCGGGACAGTCCTTGCCCTCCCGGGCCCACTGCTCGATCTTGCCGCGCTGAATGACGGACGTGGCGTAGTCGTTGGTGAAGGGGAACTCCTCGTCGGTCGGGAAGGCCCACACCAGCGGGTTGGTGCCCAGCATGTTCTCCACGCCGTGGGTGGGCGCCTGGGACGGCCGGGCGTTGGTGCCGCTCAGCCCCACCATGCCTTCGGCTACGGCCATGAGCGGGTAGTAGGCGGCATAGCCGTAATGGGTCGAGTTGCGGGCCACCACCATCCCCAGACCGTGCTGCTTGGCCTTCTCGATGGCCATCTCCATGCACCGCCTGCCGACCACCATGCCCATGCCGTTGTGGCCGTCCACGACGGCGGTGGCCTTCACGTCCCGGACCACCTCGAACTCGGTGAGCGGGCTCTGGGTGCCCTTCATGATGCGGTCGTAGTAGATGAGCTTGAGCCGGCCCACGCCGTGCGAGTCGATGCCCCGCTTGTCGGCGCCGATGAGCACGTCGGCGCACACCCGCGCCTCGGCCTCGGGCACTCCCACGCCCTTGAACACATCGACCATGAAGGCTTCCAACAGGTCGAAATCCACCCACACGACGTCTTCGATCATGACGTTCCTCCTCACGCCCGCCCGTCACCGGGCTCGGGCGCCTGCCCCAGCTCGATCTCTGCCGGCACGGGCAGATCGTCGGCGAACCACTCGTTCTTGCTGAAATCAGTATCCACGATACCTTCCAGAGGCATCTTGACGTATTTCCCTCGGGCCTCCACGGCCACCGTCCCGTCCTCGAGCACTATCTCGCCGCTGCCCTCGAACATCCGGCTGCCATCCTTGGTGATGCGTCCCACGGCCCGTACCTCGCGGTCGAGGGGGACCGGCTTGCGGAACCGCACCGTGATCTCGGCGGTGACGCCCCACACCTGGCTGTCCGCGATGTTGATGGCTCGGCCTATAGTCTCGTCCAGGATGGTCGAGGCCAGGCCGCCGTGCAGCCTGCCGGGATACCCCTGGTGCTCCTCCCGGGGAGTGAACACCCCCGCCAACTCCCCGCCCTCCAGTTCGAAGAAGCGGGCTTTGAAGCCGGCGACGTTCTGCACGCCGCACACCATGCACATGCGGCTGACGTTCTGGGCCCGGCTGACGCGGTGGCTCATGAGCGCTTCCTCGGATCGCGGCCGTTCGGCGCCGGGTCGTCCGCCCTCACGCGGTCAGCGCCTCTACGACCTGCGCCGTGCTCCGCACCCGGCCGATGCGCGGGAACGTCGTCCGCATGACGAAGTCGTGCTCCTCTTTGGTGCGGGCGGACGTCGCATCCTCGACGAACACCTGGGCGTAGCCGCGCTCGTAGGCGTCGCGGGCGGTGCTCTCCACCCCGATGTTGGTGGTTATGCCGCACAGGATAATGGTGTGGACCCCGCGCCGGCGCAGCTGCAGATCCAGTTCGGTGCCGTAGAACGCGCCCCATTGGCGCTTGGTGATGACGAAGTCCTCGGGCTGCCGGTCGACCTCGGGCATCAGCTCAGCCCAGTTCGCCGGCCTGTCGGCCGGAGTCACCGCCGGCGCGTCCGATGGGGGCTTGAGCGCGTCGACGCCGTCGGGCGAGGGGGTGACCCTCAGCCAGACCACCATGCCGCCCGCGGCACGAAGGGCCTTGGCGACAGAGTTGGCCCGGGCGATGACGTCCAGCCCGGAGTGAGGCTCGGGACCGGGTACCCGCCCGGCTATGCCGTGCTGCAGGTCTATCACCACCAGGGCGGTGTGCCCCGGGTCAGGGATGAGGCTGGTCCGGTCGCCCCCGGCAGGATCGCTCATGTCAGGTCGCTCCTTCGGCTCACTGCGGCGCCCGTTCGGCCGCCTGTTTCGGTTCCAAGCCGGCGCGCCGCTCGATATCGAGAAGAACGGCCGCGTAGTCCAACCACTCCAGCCCGGCCTCGATGGCCGGCTGGTAGAGCTCCCGCACGCGCCGGGTGGCCGGCAGGTCCACGTCGACCTCGGCGCCTGCCTTGATAGATAGGTCGAGGTCCTTGACGATGTTGTGCAGACTCATCGCAGGGTTGCCGTAGTCGCGGGACTTGAGCAGTCCGATCTTGCTCTTGACCACGCCCGAACCCACGGCGCTGCCAGCAAGGATATCCAGCATGAGGTCCCAGTCGAGGCCCGCTTTCTCGCCCATGGCAAGGCCCTCGGCCCAGATCTGCATGGTGCCGGCGATCATCATCTGGTGGATGAGCTTGATGAACCTGGACTGTTCGCCCGGTCCCATGTAGTAGCGGTTCTCGCTGAACGCGGCCAGATAGGGCTCGGCAGCCTCGAACGCGGCCCGGTCGCCGGATGCCATGACCGTCAGCTTGCCGGCTTCGACCACCGTGGCGGTGCCGCTCACCGGCGCGCGCAGGAAGGCCACGCCCCGCGGCTCGAGGAGCGCTGCGATCTCGGCCGACTCGCCCGGCGAGATGGTGGCCATATCGACGAAGACCGGCGGCAGCGGCGCCGCTTCCAACACCCCGCCCGAGCCGCCGATGACCTCACGGAGCGCGGCCGCGTCGGTGAGGTTGGCGAGGACCATGTCCCGTCCGGATGCGGCCTCGGCCGGCGTGGCCGCGACGGCGGCGCCCTTGTCCCGCAGAGGGTAGGTCTTCTCGACGGTGCGGTTCCACACCGTCACCTCGTGGCCGGCCGCGAGCAGGCGTGCCGACATCCGCGACCCCATCGTCCCGATACCCAGAAACCCGACTTTGCCCATGAGGACCCCTAGTTGAAGTTGAGACCGCCATCTACCAGAAGTGTCTGGCCGGCCATCCAGTCGCTGTCCGCCGACGCCAGGAAGAACACCGGGCCAGCCAGATCGTCCGCGACGGTGTTGCGCTGGTCGAGGCACTGTCCCCGCCGTATCGCATCAGCCCGCTGAAGGATGTCACCACCCTGCTCCAGGTTGGTCTGCGTCATGGTGAATCCCGGAGCCACGGTGTTGACCCGGATGCCGGAATGCCCCAACTCCCGCGCCATGGCCCGCGTGAGCCCGATGATGCCGCCCTTGGATGCGATGTACGGGGCGAGAGTGGGCGGGCCTTCCCAGAACGTCGACGAGGCCACGTTCACGATCTTGCCGTACCCCTGCTTCTCCATGTGCGGGGCCACCGCGCGCATCATGAACCACATCCCACGCAGGTTGACGTCGATGATGTGGTCCCACTCCTCGACGGTCCAGTCCTTGTACGAGGCGGAGGTGTGCGGCGAGCCAGGCGCCGTGAAGGCGGCGGCGTTGTTCACGAGGATGTCGATGCGCCCGTGGGCTTCCACCAGAGCCGCGGCCGCGGCATCGCACTGCGCCGCCTGGGTGATGTCGCACTGGAGGGCCAGCCCGCGGCCGCCCGCGGCGACGATCTCGTCCACCATCAGCTGGGCCCTGTGCCCGGATATGTCGAGGGCCCCGACCACGGCGCCTTCGGCGGCCAATCTGAGGGCGACGGAGTGGCCGATGCTGTTGGCGCCGGCCGCCCCAGTCACGAGGGCGACCCGGCCCTCCAAACGGTGGGGTCTGCCTGCGTCCTGCATCTCTTTCCCCTTTCGCCCGCCCGCTACTCGAACAGCCGGACCGCGCTCTTGAGCTCTTCAGGTACCTTGAGAAGCTGCGGGCACGCCTCTTCGCACTGCCCGCACTCGGTGCACGCGGACGCGAGGGCGCCCCCCATGCTCGTCATCATGCCGTAGCCGCGCTTCTCCTCGACCAGGTTCTCGTACAGAGCGGCGTCGTTGACCATGGCCAGCGCCCGCGGGATGTCTATACCCTGCGGGCACGGCATGCAGTACCGGCAGCCCGTGCAGTCCACGACGATCCGCGCCTTGTAGGCTTCGCGCACCTTCGCGATGAGCGCATGGTCCTCGGCGGTGAGCGCGCCCGCCGCGCCGCCGGCGGCGATCTGGACGTTGTCCACCACCTGTTCGAAGGTGCTCATGCCGCTCAGCAGCAGGCTCACCCGCGGGTCGTCCCATACGAAGTCCAGCGCCCACTCCTGAGCGCTGCGCTTGACAGGGTAGCCGTCCCATATCTGCTGGATGGGAGCCGGGACCGGCGTCGCCAGACGGCCGCCCTTGAGCGGCTCCATGATCACGATCGCGAGGCCCTTGCCGGCCGCGTAGGCCAGACCGGCGGCGCCCGCCTGCTCCTCGATGTCCAGGAAGTTGTACTGGATCTGGCAGAAGTCCCAGTCGTAGCCGTCCACCACCGGGGCGAAGTTCTGGGGCTCGTCATGATACGAGAAGCCGACGAACCGAGCCCGACCGTCGGCCTTGATCTTCTCGATGAAGTCGAGGACACCGAAGCCCAGCAGTTTCTCCCACGGCTCCTTGCCCATGCCGTGCATGAGATAGCAGTCGATGTGGTCGGTGCGCAGGCGTTCCAGTTGGCCGTTGATGAGACGGTCCATGTCCTCCCGAGAGTGCACCGCCCAATGAGGCAGTTTGGTGGCGATGAGCACCTTGTCGCGGTACCCACCGTTCGCCAGCGCGTCGCCGACGAAGCCCTCGCTCTTGCCCGGCGTGCCGTCGAAGGACGCGCCGTGATAAGGGAAGGCCGTGTCCACATAGTTGACGCCGTGATCCAGGGCATAGTAGAGCATCTTGGTGGCCAGCGGCACGTCGATGAGCTCTCTGCGGCCCTCCAGGAACGGCAACCGCATGGCGCCGAACCCCAGGATCGAGACTTTTTCCCCCGTGCGTCCGAAGGGGCGGTATGGCATGTTCATGCGGGCCAGAATAGCAGACGGGCAGCGCCGGCACGCGCGCCTCGCGGCCGGGCCGGCCGCCGTCCGGACCCCTCTCCGATGCCCCCGGAACGACTGGGGCTAGCCGGAGAACTCCGGCCGTCCCGTGAACGATTCGAGCTTCTCCACGAGTGCTATGAACTGGTCCTCGCGGTCCTGCAGATACGCTCTGAGATCACGCGAATCGGTGTTGGCGATCTCGAACAGCATGGCCTTCCTGTAGCGGTCGATGACGTACTGGATCAGCTCGATCTCCCTGTCGCTCAGCGGCACGTCGACCATGACTGCCCCCTTTCCATCGAAGGGCCATACTTAGATGGTATGCCCGAAAGGGGCAGATTGAAAGCGCCGATTTGCAGCCGTTTCCGCCGACCGGTGCGCCGTCCCGCCTTAGTGCGGAGTGACACCCCCGTCGACCAGGAGCGCCTGGCAGGTCATGAAGTCGCTGTCCGCGGAAGCCAGGAAGAACGCAGGCCCGGCCAGGTCGTCGGGCACCTCGTTCCGCTCGCTGAGGGCCTGCACACTCCTGTTGCGGTCGTACCACTCCGGCGAATCCTTGGTCAGTTCCAACTGGGCGTCGGAGATGGTGAAGCCGGGTGCGATCGCGTTCACACGGATGCCGTACTGCCCCAGTTCCCGGCCGATGGACCTGGTGAAGCCGATGACCCCGCCCTTGCTGGTGGTGTAGTGGATGAAGCCGGGGACACCCTCGAAGAAGGTGGACGAGCTGAGGTTGATCACCTTGCCGTACGCCTGTGCCTTCATGTACGGGAAGACGGCGCGGACCATCAACCACATCCCGCGCACGTTGACCGCCTGCATCCTGTCCCACTCGTCGACGGACCATTCGTCGAAGGGCCGCCATGCGCCCATCCCGCCGAAGTGCGCGGCATTGTTCACGAGGATGTCGATGCGCCCACCCCACGCCTCGGCCACGTTCTTGGCGGCCGCTTCGCACTGGGCCAGATCGGTGATGTCGCAGACGACCGGCATCGCGGTCCCGCCGGCAGCGTTCACTTCCGCGGCCACCGCGGCGGCGCCCTGGGCATTCACGTCGAGCACGGCCACCTTGGCGCCCTCTTTGCCGTAGCGCAGGCAGATCGCCCGCCCGATACTGTTGGTGCCGCCTCCGCCTGTGACGATCGCCACCCTGCCGTCGAGACGACCGGACGCCGTGCCAGCCATGCTGTCCACCTTTCGCGCGTGTTCTTGCACTCCTGTGAGTGACAAGGCCATACTAGCGGACATGAAATACAGCGAGGGATCCATGGGCCGGGTGTTCGTCCTCAGATTCGAGGACGGCGACCCTCTGAACTCCACCATCGAGGCGTTCGCGCGCGACCACGGGGTGGTCCGCGGTCTCGCCTTCTACGTCGGGGGCGGCGCCCCCGGCACCAGCCTGGTGGTGGGACCGGACGCGACGCGCACCAACTGCGTCATCCCGCTCTTCCACGCGCTGAGCGATCCGCACGAGACTTTCGCCGTCGGCACGCTGTTCCCCGACGAGAACGGCGATCCCTACCTGCACATGCACGCGGCGTGCGGCCGCGAGGGCGGCGCGACGGTGGGATGCACCCGGGCCGGGCTCGAGACCTGGCTCATCGGCGAGATAGTGCTGGTGGAACTGCTGGGGGTCGAAGGAGTGCGCAAGAAGGACCCCGCTACGGGGTTCGAACTCCTGGAACTGCCTGGCCCGGACGACCTCCGGGACTAGAGCCCCAGCCCTCAGCCGGGCACTCGCACGGCGAACGACAACACCACCACCGCGATACCGAGCACCAGCGGGGCCGCCTGGGCCCAATGCTTGTAGCCGGCGAGCGAGAGCATCATCGCGCCCCACGCGGCTAGCACCACGCCTGCCTCCACAGAGACGAGCCTTCCCGTGTGCGCGTCGCCCAGCAGGAGCACGAGTCCGGCGGCGAGCAGGCTGCCACCCGCCACCACGAGCAGCGTCACACCCGGCCAGAGCAGGGTCTTGAACGGAGTGCCCTGAAGGCGTCCGGCCAGCAGACGACGGCCGCCGATCGCCAGGCAGGCGCCGGCCACCACCGCAGCAGCGGCGAGTACCAGGTCGAGGGCGATCACCAGGGTCGTCATGGTGAAGCACTATACCCGGCTCGTAGCATCGCGTCTTCGCCGGAAAGCAGGAACTCGTGCGCTTCCGCGGTACGTCCTAGGCGCGTACTCAAAGGGAGGGAGGCCCCTATGCCGCGCTTGACCGTCGTCGTCCTGGCAGCACTGTTCGTATTCATCCTTGCCGTGGGGGCCGCAGCCTGCGGTACCGCCGACGTCCAGCCCGGCGGAGGGGGCTCCAGCACGTCGGACACCGTCGCACCGCCATCCACCACCACGACCGGCCCATCCGGTTCGTCCACCACACTGCCGGCGGGGTCTATCGCTCATCCGACGGGGGCCGCCGACGTGGTCATCCGGGTCATGACCGGCGGCGGGTTCATCCCGATCGAATACAACTACACGCTCCTCCCGGAGGTCACGGTGTACGGTGACGGCCGGGTGATCGTCCAGGGGCCGATGACCATGCAGTATCCCGGTGCGGCCCTTCCCAACCTCCAGACCACTATGGTGTCTGAGGATGTGATCCAGGCGATCCTGGCCGCCGCCAAAGAGGCCGGTCTCTTCCAGAACGGCGTGGACTACGGGCAGCCGGGCATCACCGACGTCGGGACCACCACCATCACCATCAACGCTGACGGCGCCACCTACAAGGCCGGCATCTACGCCCTGGGGATGGAAGACGCCAGCGGCAACCTGACCATGCAGCAGCAGCAGGCGCGGGCGGCCGTCAACGACCTGCGCGGCAGACTCAACGACCCCGCGAACTTCGGGGCCACCGAGCTGGTGTGGGAGGAATACGACTTCACCGGCCTCCGGGTCTACAGCCGGCCGGTCGACACCACGCTCAGCACGGACTCGACCGACATCCAGCCCAACCACCTGCCCTGGCCGCTCGCCGATCTGGCGACTGCGGGCAAGGCCGTAGAGAACGCCCAGGACCTCCGCGTGGTGGACATCACTGGTGACGACCTGGCCACGCTCAAGCCCCTCCTCCGGCAGGCCACGCAGATAACGCTCTGGAAGAGCGGCACCGCCGAATACAATCTGTTCCTCCGGCCGCTGCTTCCCGATGAGGTGGCGGCCGCGTAGCCGCGTCCCTTCGAGCAGAGACACCCCGTCCGTCCGCGGCGCCCGGCACGTAGCCGGGCGCCGCGCATTTTGTACCCCCCACCGCGCGCGGGCTGCGGCGCCGCCGGTCCCGGCGCCGCGCGTGCTAGTGTGGCTCTCATGTCCGCTGCGATCCTGACAGAGGCTCTCACCAAGAAGTACGGCTCGCGCGTCGGCATCTCCGGACTGGACCTCGAGGTCCGCCAGGGCGAGGTCTTCGGCTTCATCGGCCCCAACGGCGCCGGCAAGACCACCACCATCCGGCTGCTCCTCGACCTTCTCCACCCCACCAGCGGACGGGCGCAGGTGTTGGGGCTCGACGCTCACAAACAGAGCGTCGCCGTCCGCCGGTCGGTGGGCTACCTGCCCGGCGAGTTCGGCCTGGCTCCCCGCGTGACGGCACGCCAACTCCTCCGCGAAACCGCCGGTCTGCGGGGCATGCGGGACCTGGGTGTCGCGGAACAGCTCGCCGGACGGCTGGGTTTGGACCTCGACCTGCCGGCCGGGCGCCTCAGCAGGGGCAACCGGCAGAAGACGGGCATAATCCAGGCCCTGTTCCACAGCCCGGCGCTCGCGATCCTCGACGAACCCACCACCGGTCTGGACCCGCTGGTCCAGGAGACCTTCCTCCAACTCCTTCGCGAGGCGCGGGCGGAGGGGCGCACCGTCTTCCTCTCGTCGCACATCCTGAGCGAGGTCGAGAGGGTGTGCGACCGCGTGGCCATCGTGCGGGGCGGCCACTTGGCTGCGCTCGAGACCACCGAGTCGCTACTGGAGAAGCGGCGCAAGAGGGTCACGCTGGTGTTCGCCTCCCCGGTCGACGCGGCGCCGTTCGCGGCGCTGCCCGGAGTCACCGACGTCTACGCCGACGGCAACGCCATATGGTTGCGGGTGGGCGACAGTATCGACGCGGTGGTCAAGCTGGCCGCGCGCCACACCATCCTCGACCTCAACGTGGAACATCCCAGCCTCGACGAGGTCTTCCTCGGTTATTACGACGTGCCGGGGACACCGCCCGGCCCCGAAGCTCCGGAGGCCCGGCGATGACCGGCCAGTGGGTGAGACTGGCCCAGACTCAGCTGCGGAGCCGAATCAGGTCCATCATCATATGGGGCATCGCGCTGGGCGCTCTGGGCGCACTGTATGTTGCCCTCTTCCCCAGCATGAGCAGCTTCCTGCAACAGTACCTGGAACAGGCCTCCGAGCAGATGCAGCAGTTCATGGGCTCGGTGCGGGACTCCATGACCATCGAGGGCTGGATGGAGATCGAGTTCCTGACCTCCATCATCCCCATCGCGCTGCCGTTCCTCGTCATCCCCATGGGGGCGCGGGCGGTCTCGGGTAGCGAAGAGCGCAAGACCCTCGACATGCTCCTCTCCACTCCGCTGCCCCGCCGGCACCTGGTGATCTCTTCCTTGGCGAGCATGGCCGGCTCGCTGGCCTGCGTGCTGGCCGTCACCTGGGTGATCACCTACATCGCGGTGCCTCTCGCCGGCGTGGGGCTGGGCCCCGGCCGGCTGGCCGCCGCTCTCGTCGTGCTGTGGGTCTTCTGCCTGCTCTTCGGCTCGATCGCCCTGCTTGTGTCCACCTGGGTGCGGCGCTCGTTCCTAGCCATCGTCGTCCCCACGGTGATCCTCGTGGTGATGTACGTGATCGGCAACCTGGCCCAGGTCTCGAAGAAGGCCGAGCCCATCCGGGTGTTCTCGCTCTTCTACCATCTGGGGCATCCGGTCAAGGGCGACTTCCCCTGGACCGCCTTGCTCCTCATGCTTGCGGCCGTGTGTGTCATCACGGCCGCCGCCGTGGCGCTGTTCCAGCGCCGTGACATCTACACCTAGGCCGCCGCGGCCTTCCTGGGCCGGATGTGGAAGAAGTAGATGTCCCAGCCGATGGCGAGCAGCACGACCCCGATCACCAGTAGGATCGCCCCGAAGAACGTCAGTACCGTCGTGAGGCCGAACGCGAGCGCCGCCAGGTTCATCTGGCCTTCCAGGTTCATGCCGGTCACGTAGGTGAGCTGGGTCGGATTGGTGGGGTCGAACTTCTTGCCACCCAGAAGCTCGGAGTAGCTGGGCGCGATCTTCTTGAGGTGCGACGCCAGAGTGTCGGCGGCCAATCGCGCCTGCGACGCGTTCGTGATCACCGAATCGGCCGGCGCGTTCTCGTCGAAGATGCGCAGCGACACCTTCTGGTCCTTGAGGTGATCGGCGACGGACTTGGAATTCGTCGCCCCGAGGACTATGGCCGCCACCCCGCCGGCGATGACCACCACGGCCAGGACGATGATGCCTATGGTCAGAAGCGTTCTCACTGGGATCTCCCCCTTCCCTTGACGGTCGCCACCATGCACGTGCGGCTACTGTGTACCCGGCGCCGCGGTCGGATAATCAAGGGCCAGCCCTTGAAAAGAACAATAAGATTATCTACATTAGTAACATTAGAGTGTCCGGCTCGATTGAAGGATTGATGGGCCATGATGACGATCTCCACGAGGGGCCGCTACGCTACGAGGATGGTGGTGCTGCTTGCGGCTCAGGAGCCGGGAGCCTCGCTGACCAAGTCCCAGATCGCCGACGCCGAGGGGATCTCGGCGGGATATGTGCAACAACTGATGATGGCCCTGCGATTGGCCGGGATAGTCGACAGCCACCGCGGGCGCGAGGGCGGCTTCACGCTGTCCCGGTCTGCGGCGGACATCACCATCGCGGAAGTCCTGAGGGCGGTGGAGGGCGAGGTCATGCCGGCCCCCTGCCAGGGAGGCGCGAGCTGCGACCGGTGGGACGACTGCCCCACGCGGCCCATCTGGGACCAGGCGGCCGAGATGCTCAACGAACTCTTCGCCGGGGCCACCATCGCCTCCCTCATCAAGAGCCCGGTGGGGACCCACGTCTAGCGGGCCTCCGGCCCACGGGGCCATAGGGGGCTGAGCCCTGGGCGCCTGACCGAACGACGACCGGGCGGCGCCGCAGCTTCGCGGCGGCGCCACATCCGACGGTGCGGACACCCCTTCAGGAGACGCCGTCCCACCTGATACGATTCCCCCATGGCCAAGGCGTGCCCCACCCCCCAGCCGTTCCGCGCGGTCGTTGGGACCGTGACTGTCGTCACGCTGCTCTTCTTCTTCACGTTCGTCGCCCGCTTCATCTTCTCGCCGCTGTTCCCCACCATCAGCAAGGAACTCGGTTTCAAGTCCGGCCAGGCCGGGACGCTCTTCCTGCTCGGCGCGGTGGGGATGCTGGTGGGCTCGGCGATAGCAGGTTTCGTATCGTCCAGGCTCAACCACCGGGGCACCATGCTGTTGTCCGTGCTCGGGATGTCGGCCGTCCTGATCGGGGCGCACTTCGCCCATTCGCTGGGCGCGCTGCGGGCGATCTTCATCGTCCTGGGCATCCTCGCCGGGATGCAGCTTCCATCGTCCGTGGCCACCATCACCGGGACGGTCCGCCAGCAGGACTGGGAGACCGCGCTGTCGGTGCAGCAGACCGGGCCGCCGCTGAGCCTGGTGGCCAGCCCGCTCATCGCCGCCGGACTGCTCCTGGCCTTCGGATGGAACACGGCACTCCTGTGGGTGGCCGGCCTCGGCATCGTGCTCGCCGTGATCTTCTTCCTCGGGTTCGGAGGGATAGGCGCCTTCCCGGGTGAGATCCCCAGCCCGGCGCACATCAAGCCGGTGGTCTCCACCCGGTCGTTCTGGGTGATGATCTGGCTCTTCGCACTCGGCATGGGCGCCCAGGTGGGCATCTTCACCATGCTTCCCCTGTACCTGACGCAGGAGCAGGGGATGACCAGCGCCCACGCCAACACCATCCTGGGCCTGGCGAACATCAGCCCGGTGGCCGTCGTGTTCCTTTCCGGGTGGGTGAGCACCAAGATCGGCGAGCGGGCGGCCATGAGCCTGTTCCTGAGCCTCACCGGAGTCCTGGTGGTACTCGTGGGCCTGCTGTCCGGACCGGCGCTGGTGGTCTGCATCTTCCTGATGGCCGGGCTTGCGGTGGGCTTCTTCGCGCCTGCCTTCACCTCGCTCTCCCGGATCGTCCAGCCGGACCACCGCAGCCTCGCGGCCGGGTTCGCCACGCCTATCGCGTTCCTCCTGGGCGGCGGGCTGCTGCCGATGGCCCTGGGATATCTCGGGCAGGCTTCGAGCTTCGGCCTCGGCATCTCCATCGCGGGAGCGGTGATAGCCGTCGGCTCGTCCGCCACCCTGCTCCTGCGCCTGCTCACCGACCTGGAGGCGGGCTGCTGAAATGCCGGCCGCCATCCCCCACGCATCCGCATCCGCACACCCGACACGACCGCCCCGCTGACGAAGGAGACCGCATGAGTCCCATCCCTCCCGACATCGCCAAGGCCGAGGCGCTCGCCCGCTTCGAGGCGCCGGCGCCTGAGCACATCAACTGCGGCCAGGCCGTCCTCCTCTACGCGTTGCTGCGCCTCGATGAGGACCCGGACCAGATCACCGAAGCCAAGTACTTTGGGGGCGGCTTCGCAGGCACCGGCGAGATGTGCGGGGTCTTGAGCGGTCTCGCGCTGGCTCTCGGCGAGCGCGACGTGGCGCTGACGGACCGCGGGGAAGAGACACCGGCCGACACGCCCGACCGGATGCGGGCCATCCTCAAGGAGTTCCAGGACACCTTCGGGTCCCGCCGCTGCCGGGAACTCACCGGCTACGACCTCACCACCCCGGACGGGATGACGGCCTTCAAGATGAGCGACATCAGGGGGCGGTGCTCCGACTATGTGGCCTGGGCCATCGACCGCCTGGAGCCGCTCCTCGCACCCGCGGTAACGGACTAGAGGAAGGGACGAGATGCCCGGCTACTCCATCTTCGAAGGCACCATCGCCGACATGACCTGGCCGGAAGTGCAGGCGGCCGCAGACTACAACGCGCCCATCCTCGTGCCCGTGGCGGTGATAGAGCAGCACAGCAGGCATCTCCCGCTGGCCACCGACACCTACGGGGCGTTCCTGCTCTGTTCGCTCATCCAGAAGGACATGGCCGAGCGCGGCATCCAGGTCCTGATAGCGCCGCCCTACTACTACGGCGTGAACTCCACAACGGCTATGTTCCCGGGGTCGCTCGACATCAGCCCGGCCCTCATGCGCGACATGCTCGTCGAGATCCTCGACAACTACGCCCGCTGGGGGCTGCGCCGCCAGTTCATCGTCAACCACCACGGGGACCCGCAGCACAACAAGGCCATCGTGGAAGCCATCCAGACGATGCGGGCCAAGGGTGTGGAGACCACCTACTTCCTCGGCGGGATGATCCAGGGGTTCGTGGATGCCGCCTACGAGGGCACCTTCAAGACCCCGCTCCCCCTCACGGGCGACGAGGTCCTCCGGTCGCCGGAATCCGAGCTCACGAAGGCCGCTACGGCCCGCCTCACCCGCAGCACCGGTCTGGACGTCCACGCCGGCGAGCGGGAGACCAGCCTCATCATGCGCTGGTTCCCGGAGACCCTGGCCGGCAGCGTCGACCGGCACGAACTGGCCGCGGTGCCGGAGACCCTGCGGGAGTTCCAGGAAGCCGAAAAGGCCGGTGCGTGGAGGAAGTTGTCGCCCGACGGGCACATAGGCGATCCGGCCAAGGCCACCCGGGACAACGGCGAACTCTACTGGTTCGAGGCCTTCGATATGGCCGCGGCGCTGGCCGCCTTCCTGCGCGCCCGCGACTGAGGAAACACTATCGCGCCGCGCAGTGCGCTCCGGCGGCCGGAAATGCACGTCTTGCCGCCCTCGAAAGAGGCTGGTGAGACGTGCCGTTTCGCCGCAGAAGCGCACCGGGTACGCGCGAGAGACGGACGCAGGAAGCGGCAATAGCAGCGCTATTGCCGCGACCGAGAACACACTATCGTGCTGCATGGTGCGTTTCTGCGGCCGAGGCTGCGCGTCTCGCCAGCCTCCAAAAAGCCGGAGCCCGTCTCGTCACCGAGACGGGCTCCTTGAGTTCTTGTGCTGCGCTGCGACCCCGAAGGCGCCGTCGGAAGGCGTCAGTCAGGGGATCCAACGACTAAAGGCGAGAGCCACCTCCGGTCCACTGGCCGCTGCGCTTACTAGGCATGCTGTCTATTGGGACCACCTCCTTTCCACGCTTGGCGACATTCTAGCAGATACATCCCGGATTGCTAGAGCAAATCACACTGTACGCAGGACTTTTTTCTCATTCGATGTCCCCGGGGCCGGGCGTGCCGCGAGGCCAATCGTCCTTGAGCAGCCGGGACAACGAGCGGTCGGCCAGGATGCGGCCGCCGGTCTGACAACCGGGGCAGTAGTCGCACTCGTTGTCCGCATAGACGATGCGCTGCACGGCCGTGCCGCAGACCGGGCATGCCGACTTGAACCTGCCGTGCACGGCCATGTCGGCCCGAAAGGCGGTGACCTTCTCCGGGAACGCATCCCGGGCCTCGGCGGCCAGACGGTCCGCCCACATACGAAGCACATCGACGGCGGCTCGGCGCAGCCGCTCCATCTCCTCGCCCCCCAGGCTGCGGGTGAGCTTGAGCGGCGACAGGCGGGCGCGATGGAGGATCTCGTCTGAGTAGGCGTTGCCGATGCCGCTCAGCAGCCGGGGGTCGGTGAGTGCCCGTTTGAGGGTGCGGTTCTCGCGGCGCATCGCCTCCGCGAACTGATCGGGGGTGGCGGAGAAGACGTCGATGCCGCCCGGGTCCAACGCCGCCAGGGCTTCGCGGCCGCGGACCAGGTGGAGCGAGGCCCGGCGCTTCGTTCCCGCTTCCGTGAGAGACAGGGCGCCGGAGGAGAATTCGAACAGCGCGAGGGTGTTGCCGCGGCCTGGGCCGGTCCGCGCCCCCGTTCCTCGAGCGGCGCTATCCGCGCCGTCGGCCGGAGCCGGTCTCCAATGCAGGCGCCCCGCGATCATGAGGTGGATCACCAGGTAGTGGGGCTCTTCGGAGCCGGAGACCGCAAGTTCCAGCACGAGGCGCTTGCCCAGCCGGGAGAGTCCCTGGACCTGCGCCCCACGGACGGCGTCCAACGGCGGGTCGAACGTCCGCAGGAGGAACGGGTTCATCAGCCGTACACCCAGCAGCCTCTCTCCCATCACCCGGGGCCTGAGCGCCTCCAGATATGCTTCGATGTCGGGCAGTTCGGGCATCCGTTCCTCCGCGGGCGGTCGCGTGGGTGGCCGGGACGCGCCGCAAGTGTATCCTCTTACCCGTGACCCACGCTCGGCTGAGATCCATCGTCTTGACGGCCCTGGTGGCCGCGGCGCTCGCCCTCGGGGCGGCCCCGCTCTCCGGCTGCGCGCTGTCGGGTCGGGGCGGTGGCACTGCGAGCACGGAGGGCCAAGGGGCGGGCACGTCCTCTACGGCCGGGACTGCGCCCTCCTCCACCACCACCTCCGCCCCATCGACCACCACTACCCTCTCCCGGGAGCAGGCGGTGCGGCAGGTCGTCGAGAGCATGACGCTGCAGGACAAGACGGCCCAAGTGCTGCTCGTGCCCCCCGACGCCGCCACCTTCACCACCCTCACCCAGCAGGCGATCGCCACGGCCGCCCCAGCCGGGTTCGTGCTCCTGGGCAGGAACGTCGAGAGCAAGGCGCAGTTGACCGCGCTGAGCGCCGCGCTGCAGACGGCCGCGGCCTCGGCCGGAGCACCTGGGTTCTTCATCGCGGCCGACGAGGAAGGCGGCCCGGTCGTGCGGGTCAAGGAGGGTGTGCCGGTCCTGCCCTCGGCCCGCGAGATGGCCGCCGCTTCCACGGCCGCCCAGGTCAAGGCGCTCGCGGGACGCACCGCCGCCGCGCTGCTGGCCCAGGGCGTCAACATGGCGCTCGCACCCGTGGCCGACGTGGTGGCCGACGAGGACTCCTTCCTCTACGACCGCAGCTACAGCGCCGATCCCGGGACCGTGTCCCGCTTCGTGGTGGCCGTCGTGAAAGGATTCCAGAGCGAGGGGATGATCGCGGTGGTCAAGCACTTCCCCGGACACGGCAGCGCCCCGGAGAACACCCATACACAGGCACCGGTCTCGGACGCCGGCCTAGAGGACTTCGATAGGGTCCACCTGCCTCCGTTCGTGGCGGCCGTCGGAGTGGGCACCGACGGCGTGATGGTGGGCCATTTCGTGGTCCCGGCGTTCGACCCGGCGCATGCGGCTTCGCAGTCGGCAAAGATCATCGATGGCGTGTTGCGAGGGGACCTCGGCTTCAAAGGCCTGGTGGTGAGCGACGACATGGAGATGGCCGCGGCGGCGGGCCGGGCCGGGGCCGTGGGTAGCGCCACGCCTGCCGAACTCGGCCGGGCGGCGGTGGGGGCCCTCGCCGCAGGTTGCGACCTGCTCATCGTCACCGGCACGTCCGAGCGTCAGGCAGCGGTCCGCGACGCGATATCGGCCGCGGTGAGGTCCGGAGTACTGGATGCCGATCGGCTGGATGACGCCGTGACGCGTATCCTGATGCTGAAGATCGAGCACGGCATCCCGGTCCCCGGGGTACCCGACACTGGAGGATCGGCCCAGTGAACTTCATCGGCGACATGGTGAGATCCCCTCGGATGAGGCGGCGCATCCCGGTGCTGACCGCCGTGGCGGTCATCGTGGCACTCGCCGCAACCGCCCTGCTCATGACGGGATGCGCCGGCGAATTGCCTGTGCCCGGGCAGACGACCACCACCAGACCGGGCGGCTCAACGACATCCACCACGGAGAGCCAGACCGCCGGGATGGCGGGGCAGGTGGCCGCCGCGTGGCAGGAATCCATCCAGAAGCTGGTCCCTCTCATCCAGGGGAGTCCGCCGGCCGCCTCCATCCAGCCGCAGGTGGCGGCCCTCAAGGAGCAGTACGTTCAGAAGCTCGTGGCCCTCGGCCGTCAGATAGCGGCCCTGCAGCCCTACGAGCAGCAGGCCGTCTACGACCGGGCGATGGACGCCCTGGCCGGCATGGGCGGCGCTGCATGGTTCACGGAGTACAAGAACCTCTACGAGATCTACTCCGCCAAGCAGGATGGGGTCGACCAGGAGTTCGCCGTCGTGCTGGCGAGCTTCAACACGCTCACCCAGTACGCGTTCTTCGACGTCCTCAAGGAGCAGGAACCGGCGGAGGCCGCCAGGCTGGGCATCCAGTAGGCGCGGGGCGGCGCTGAGGAGCGCGGCACCCAGGCGGTGTCCCGGCCTCAGTACGCGGCCACGAACTCCAGGACCTTCGCGAAGACCTTCTCCTTGCCCGCGTCCATGGTCGCGAGGTGATAGCAGTCGTCGAGCTCCACGAACGCCTTCTCGGCCGAGCCGATGGAATCGTGGATCTCGCACTGGTTGGCCGGCGGCACCACGTGGTCGACCGTCGAGGAGAAGAGCAAGGCCGGAGCTTTGATGCGGCCGAGCCCCGCCCTGGTGGCCCGCGAGAGGAGCGCCAACTCGTACGTGGAGCGCATCGGCAGCTTGCCGTAGGCCTTCTCGTCCACGCCGGCCTGCTTGGCGTCGTTACCCACCGCACTCACCCACCGCGGGATGCGCAGGCGCCCGACCAGCAGCATCACCTTTTCGAGTGGGTGCCGGATGATGGTATTGATGGAGACAACCCCCGCCACCTCGGGATGGTTCTGCGCCGTCCACAGAGCGAGCGTCCCCCCCATGGAGAGCCCGCAGACGAAGATCTTGTCCGTCCTTGCGCGCAGCCACTGGTATGCCATCTCGCTGTCTGCCGCCCACTGGGTCCAGCGAGAGGCTTCCATGTCCTTGGGAGTGCCGCCGTGGCCGGCGAGGAGCGGGAGCGCCACCGTGTAGCCCGACGCGACCATACGGTCCGCCAACTCGTGCAGCGAGCGGGGCGCGCCGCCGAACCCATGCAAAAGCAGGACCCCGACCCTTCCGTTCGGGCCCGACCCTTCCACATACAGTGGCTCGTTCCATTCCACGGCGTTACCTCCATCGTCGCACAGGGACCCGCGGGTGGGACCGGACCGGCCGGCGGCATCGCGCCGGCGGCGCCGCG
>CAIQPS010000030.1 GCA_903873715.1 uncultured Actinomycetes bacterium | reverse complement strand
GCCGCAGCAGCGGCAGGCGCAGCCGGGCGCGGGCGGCGGGACGCGGGCATCGGGCGGGCGCCGGTGCGGGCGTCGTCACGGCCACCGGGGCGGCCGGGGGCGTCGCTGCTGTACGGACGGCTGCCACCGTCACGGCGGCCACCCTGGCCTCCGCCGCGGCGGTCGCCCTGCTGGCCACGGCCACGGGAGTCGCGGCCACCGCGCTCGTCACGGCCTTCTTCTGCGGCAGCCCTGGCGGCGGCAGCAGCGGCTTCGCGCGCAGCTTCTTCACGCAGGAAGTCGGAGACCTGGAACTTGGCACGGCCCTCTTCGACGGCGCGCACGAGGGTCTTGATGATGAGGCCGCAGGAGCGGATGGCGTCGTCGTTACCCGGGATGAGGTAGTCGACTTCATCCGGGTCGCAGTTGGTGTCCACCAGGCCGATGAGCGGGATGCCCAGCTTGTTGACTTCTTTGGTGCCGATGGCTTCGCGCTTGGGATCGGCGACGAACACGGCGTCCGGGAGGCGGGTCATGTTGCTGACGCCACCCAGGTTGATCTCGAGCTTCTCGAGTTCGCGCTCCATGCCCATGCGCTCTTTGGTGGGGAGCAGCTGGAGCTGGCCCTCGTCCTTGAGCTTGCGGAGCTCGTGCATACGCTCGATACGGCGCTCGATGGTGCTGAAGTTGGTGAGCAGGCCGCCGAGCCAACGATGCGACACGTAGGGCATGCCCACGCGGGTGGCCTCTTCCTTGATGACGTCCTGGCACTGCTTCTTGGTACCCACGAACAGGACCGTGCCGCCGCGGGACGCGATGTTGCGGACGAAGTCATAGGATTTGTCCAGGAGGACGGTGGTCTGCTGCAGGTCGATGATGTGGATGCCGCCCCGTTCGGTGAAGATGTAGGGCTTCATCTTGGGGTTCCAGCGGCGGGTCTGATGACCGAAGTGGACCCCGGACTCGAGCAGTTGCTTCATGGAAGCTGCGGGCATGCGAAAACCTCTCTTTTGGTTCTGTTTCTATCCCCTGAGGTTCGCTCCGGAACCGGTAATCCGGCACCACCGGCGCGCCTTGTCCTCAGGCTAGTCGGGATTCAAGCGCAGGCAGTTTACCACAAGAAAGGCAGGCGAAGGGGTTGCGCACGGGATCTGTGCGGCCGCAGGACGAGCGAGACGGCGCCTCTACTTCACCAGCGCGTCGAGGTCCAGGTCTTCCTTGATGCGGCCGCGCAGCCGCAGGATGGCCTTGGTGTGGAGCTGGGACACGCGCGACTCGGTGACGCCCAGCACCTCGCCGATCTCCTTGAGGGTGAGGCCTTCGTAGTAGTACAGGCCGATGACGATGCGCTCCCGCTCGGGCAGGCGCTGGATGGCCGACGCCAGGATCTCCTTGACCGCCTGCTGCCGGTACGCGCGCGAAGGGTCGGGGGCGTCCGTGTCCTCGATCGTGTCGATGAGGTTGATCTTGTCCTGGCCCTGGTTGGGCGAATCCCAGAACTCGTCCAACGCCACTACAGACGCGCAGCTGATCTGGTTGAGGATGTCCTGGAACTCGTCCACGTCGATCCCGAGCTCGGCGGCTATCTCCTCGTCGCTGGGCGCCCGCTTCAACTGGTTCTCCAGGCGGGTGATGCTCGCCTCCACTTTCCGGGCCCAACTCCGCACGGACCGCGGCACCCAGTCGAGGGCGCGCAGTTCGTCGATTATGGAGCCGCGGATTCGCGAGATGGCGTAGGTCTCGAACTTGATGGCCCGCGACCGGTCGAAACGCTCGAGGGCGCCGATGAGACCGAGAAGCCCATACGACACGAGGTCGGCCTCCTCGATGTGCGCGGGCAGGCCGCTGCTCATACGGCCGGCCACGTACTTGACCAGCGGCGAGTAGGCGATGATCAGCTGGTCGCGCGCCTTCTGGTCGCCTTCTTCTTTGTAAAGGCGCCAGTACTCGGCGATATCGTGCTGTTTTGAAGGGTCGACTATCATCGCACCTTGCAGTCTACGCCCGCGGGTGGGCTTTTCGGTAGGCTCTACGCAGATGGGCCGCTGAAACATGCGTGTAGACCTGGGTGGTCCGCAGAGAGGAATGCCCCAACATCTCCTGGATGACCCGCAGATCGGCGCCGCCTTCGAGCAGATGGGTGGCGAAGGAGTGGCGCAGGGTGTGGGGTGACGTTCCCAGGGGGGCGCCGGCGCGCGCCAGATATCTCGCCAACCGGCGCTGGACGTCCGAGGAGGACAGCGGGCGGCCGGTGCGGCTCACGAACACGTGGTCTTCCAAAGAGGGATCCTTGAGCAGCCGGGAGCGCACCTCGCCCAGATAGCTTTCCAGTGCTTCCAGCGCGACCTCGCCCACAGGTATCACTCGGACCTTTCGTCCCTTGCCTTTGACCCGGACCTCACGCGAACCCAGATTGATGTCGCGCAACCTCAAGTCGAGGACCTCCTGGCAGCGCAAGCCGCTCGAGTATACCAACTCGAAAAGGGCTCTATCCCGCACTTCCAGCGGCTTTTGGTTGCCGATGACGCTCAGGAGGTCGCCCGCCTGGACCGGGGTGAGCACCTGCGGCAGGCGGCGCGGGACCTTGGGCGACTTGACTCCGGCGCCCGGGCTGGTCTCTATGAGGCCGTTGTCCTGGCAGAAGTTGAGGAAGTTGCGGATGACCGACAGCTTGCGGGCTATGCTGCTCCGCGCGTAGGGTTTGGAGCCCTCCTGCGCCCGTGCGGAGCCCGGGCGGGCGTCCTGGCGCAGACCCTCCCTGCCGGCCTCGGACAGCGCAGCCGCGAAGTCGCTGACGTCCTGGCGGGTTATCGCCGCCGGCCGCTCCACGCCGCGAGCCCCGAGAAAGCGTCCGAACTGCTCCAGGTCGATGGCCGAGGCCTTCACGGTGCGCAGGCTGTAGTCGGCGGCGATGAGCCCGCGCAGGAACGCGGCGACGGCCTCTTCGACCTCCGCCGGTGTGCCCGCTCCCAGTGCCGCAGTCTCCTGCTCCATCGCCCTCCATCGCGTCGACCCTACGGGGCCCTGATGTACAACCCTGGGCCGGCCCGCGTCACCAACCCCGCGAGCTCCAGTTCAGCGAGAGCTGCCGTCAGATTCCTGGCGGCCAGACCCGTCCGGAGCACCAAGGCGTCG
Organism: uncultured Actinomycetes bacterium; assembly: GCA_903873715.1. Lineage (GTDB taxonomy): Bacteria > Actinomycetota > Thermoleophilia > RBG-16-64-13 > RBG-16-64-13 > CAIQPS01. The sequence continues at coordinate 83,138 of CAIQPS010000030.1, read as the reverse complement.
ATGGAACACGCCTGCTGGCCCATCGCCTCGATGATCGTCTCCCTGCCGGAGGACACCAGTTCCCGGAAGGGGTCCTGGCGGGACCGGACCGGCGGATCGGCCGCCCGAGAAGGACGACGCTCTCCCCTTTCGATTCTTGTTTGGAGGATGAACTCCTCCACGGTGGCGTCCGGGGAGATGGCGGGAGTGGCCCCGTCGCGGATGAGCAGGTTGCAGCCCCGATGGCCTTCGATGTAGATGGGACCGGGAACCGCGAAGACCGGTCTGCCGAGGTGGGCCGCCTGTTCGGCGGTCTGCATGGCGCCGCTGGTGACGGAGCCCTCTACCACGAGGACTCCATCGCCGAGAGCCGCCAACAACCGGTTCCGGTCCGGGAACGTGTACTTGGTGGGACCGGCCCCCGGGGGCAACTCGCTCATCACGAGCCCATCCCGCACTATCGACTCGTAGAGCCCTCTGTGGCGTGGCGGATACGGCACGTCCGCGCCGCATCCCAGCACCGCCACCGTGAGCCCGCCGGCGTGCAGTGCAGCTTCGTGCGCCCTGCCGTCCACGCCCAGCGCCATCCCGCTCACAACGGCGATGCCACGCGAGGCGAACTGCCCCGCGAAGTCCTTGGCGGCCCGATTGCCGTAGGCGGTAGCCTTGCGGGTACCCACCACCGTCACGCGCGGGCAACCGATGAGGTCGCGCAGTCGGCCGGGATCCCCTCTTACGAACAGTCCGGAGGGCGGATGGGAAAGATCCTTCAGTTGGGCTGGGTACAGGGCAGAACCATGCGGGACGAACCACAGGCCTGCTTCCTCGAGGGCCGCTTCGGGATCGGCGGGCATGCCCCCGTGCATGACCCGGCGCCTCGCCATCAGGAACCGCTCCGCCGGCAACTTGGGCATGCCCATCTCCTCCAACCGCCGCTGTCCGGCTGCCCAGACCTGTTCCGGCTCGTACCCTCTGAGCAGCCGCAGAACGGGGCTGCCGCACTCCGGACGCGCATAGGCGATCCCGAGGGCCGCCTGGTAGGTCTTCTCTTCGGCGTCCTTCATGCGAACAACAACCTCCTCTGGTCGAGTCTCAGCGAGAGAGCCTCCGCGAGATGCTCGGCCGACACCTGGGCCGCCTGGTCCAGATCGGCGATCGTCCGGGCCAGGTCCATGACACGCGCATAGCCACGACCGCTCAGTCCGTCCCGCACCAGGGCCTCGCGCAGCAGCGACTGCGCCTCCCGGGACGGCGCGCACGCCCTCTCCGTCTCCTTCCCGGTCGACCGCTGCAGACGGAACTCCCGCGCTTGGGCCACCCGGGCACGGACCGCCGCGGATGGCTCCAGCCCGCTCGTATCGTCCAGCGAAGCCAGGGTGAGCGGAGGCACCTCGATGAGCGCATCGACGCGGTCCAGCAGGGGACCGCTCACTCGCGAGCGGTACCGCTCGATCGCCGTCGTCGAGCAGCGGCAGGGCCTCACCGGGTGCCCCAGGAACCCGCAGGGGCAGGGGTTCATCGCGGCGACGAGAGTGCATGCGGCTGGGAACACCGCGGTGCCAGTGCGGCGCGAGATCACGACCCGCCCTTCTTCCAGCGGTTGGCGCAACGACTCGAGCGCGTCACGCGAGAACTCTGGGAACTCGTCGAGGAAGAGCACGCCCCGGTGGGCCAGGCTCACCTCTCCGGGACGGCTCAAGAGACCGCCGCCCACCAGCGCGGCCCGGGATGCGGTGTGGTGGGGAGCGCGGAACGGTCTGTCTTTGACGAGACCCGTCCCCGCCGCCTGGACACCAGCGGTGCTCCACACGCGCGTCACGTCGATGGCCTCCTCCCGAGTGAGCCCGGGCAGTATCCCGGGGAGCCGGCCGGCAAGCATGGTCTTGCCCACACCGGGTGAACCGATCATCAACAGGTGGTGGCTTCCCGCCGCCACTATCTCCAGGGCCCGCTTCGCCTGGTGCTGCCCCAGTACCTGGCCGAGGTCGAGGGTCTCCCTCTCGACCGTGCGGGGGTCCCCCGGGCGGCACCGCAGCCAACGCCGTCCCCGCTCCAGGAGCCGCTCTCTGGCCCGCGCATCCTTGATGACCATCACCGCTTCGGCAAGCGAGCGCACTCCGGCCACCGGCACGGTCGCCACTTCAGAGGCGGCCGGCAGCCCTTCGATGGGTGTCAGCAGCAACCTCACCCCGATCGCGCCCGCCGTCTCCGCGACCGACACCATCCCGCGGCTCGGCCGGACCACGCCGTCGAGAGACACCTCTCCCAGCGCGCCGACATCGCGCACCGCATCCGGCGGAAGGTAGCCACAGGCAGCCAGCGTAGCCAGCGCCACCGGCAGGTCGAACCCGGACCCTTCCTTGGGAACGTCGCCCGGGCTGAGGTTGATCGTTATCCGGCGCGGCGGCAACGGCAACCCGCACGACGCGGCACCCGACCGCACGCGCTCCCGTGCCTCCCGGACAGCCGCCCCCGGCAGACCGACGATGGCGACTCCGGGCAGCCCGCTCCGTGCGTGCGCCTCCACCCGCACCGGCACCGCCTCGATGCCGACCAGCGCGAACCCCCACGTCGAAGCTACCGCCACGACGACCGCCCCTCGCGCCGCCCCTCCGCCAGGCTCACGACCCCACCCCTTCGCCCAGGATGTCCTTGACGTGCTCCAGACTGCGCGGCGCCCCCGACCCGTCGAGGGCCACCACCACCGCGTCGAACCTGAGGGCGCAGGGGAGCATGCCCCGGTCCGACAGCCACCAGATGGCCGCCGCCCTCAGCCTGCGCGCCTTGCGCGGCCCGATGGACTCGAGGGCCGTCCCGTACTCGTCCCCGGAGCGGGCCTTCACTTCCACGACCACGACCTGGGACTGCGTCCGGCAGACAAGATCCAACTCGCCGAGCGGAGTGCGTTGATTCCTGGCCAGCACGCGGTACCCTCTCTCAGCAAGGAAGGAAGCGGCAAGTTGTTCGCCCGTTCGCCCGCGTGCGGCGCGCTCCAGACCGACGGTGTCGCTCATGGTCTCTCCCCTCCTTGGCGGATCGCATCTCTTCGCAGCGGAGGCTAATGCACCGTTGAACGAGCGCAGGTCAGACTTTGGTCCCAGTCAGGCGATCTTCGACGACTTCGTGGCCGAGGTGTGGGACCACCACCGGGAGAGCCGCCGGGACCTACCGTGGCGCTGCACGTTCGACCCCTACGAGATCCTGGTCTCGGAGATCATGCTCCAACAGACGCAGGTCGCCAGGGTGCTCGACAAGTACCCTCTGTTCCTGAGCGCCTTTCCCACGGTGGCGGCGCTCGCCTCCGCCGACGTCGGGGCCGTGCTGGCCGTCTGGCAGGGTCTCGGGTACAACCGCAGGGCCCTGGCGCTGTACCGGGCCGCCAAGGCCATAGTCGAAGAACACGGGGGCACGTTCCCGGACACGGTGGAAGGGCTGCGTAAGCTTCCAGGGGTCGGCGAGGCCACCGCCGCAGCCGTGAGCGCCTTCGCCTTCGGCCGCGGCCAACCCTTCATCGAGACCAACATCCGGGCTGCCTACATCCACTTCTTCTTCCCGGGTCAGGACGGCATACCGGACGCCGCCATCCTCCCGCTCGTCCAGGCGACCATCGACCCCGACGACCCGCGCGAGTGGTTCTATGCGCTCATGGACTACGGGGTGTGGGTCAAACGGACCTACGGCAACCCGAGCCGCCGCAGCAGACACCACACCGTGCAGTCGCGGTTCGCGGGCTCCCGCCGTGAAGTGAGGGCCGGGGTGCTGCAGGCTGTGTTGGCGGCCACGCCCGCCGCGGTGGAGGTCTCGCGGCTGCCCGAACTGCTCGACGCCCTTGGACGTGCGCCGGAGGAGCTCGCGGACATCGCCGACGAGCTCGCTCGCGAAGGATTCCTGGAGAAGACGGGGACCGCCTACCGCATCGCCGGGTCGGCGCAGGACGATATCAGCGAGTGACCGGCCGCCTGCGCGGCCGGTGGCACCACATCGGCAGGCAGGAGCCGCGGACCCACCCGGAGGTCACTCCGCGCCGGACTGCTCGTCCTGGTCGAACAGCCCCAGCTGCGGGCTCGCCACCCCTTGGAAGCTCAGCCTATGGATGGCCGACGGGCCGTGCGCGCGCAATGCCGTGCGGTGTCTGTCGGTCGCATACCCGACGTGTTCCTCGAAGCCGTACGCCGGATAGTCGGCTGCAAGCGACCGCATGAGCCGGTCCCGGACCACCTTCGCCACCACCGACGCGGCGGCCACCGCTGCGCTCTTGTAGTCAGCGCCCACTATGGCCCGGGCCCGCAGTTCCGGGCGTTTCAGGTCGAACCCGTCGACCACCGCCAACGCGTACTCGCCATCCAGCGAAGCGAGCGAATCCGCCAACGCGGCTAGATTGCAGCGGTGCAGGCCGACCCGGTCTATGGTCGCCGGCGAAACCGCGATACACGACACCCTCGCCGCACGCGCCAGCACCAACGGGTAGACGGCTTCCCGCCCCTCCCGGGTCATCAGCTTGGAATCGGTGAGACGCTCCAGCCCTTTGAAGGGCGTGCCCGAGTAGTCGAACACCACCGCCGCGGCCACCAACGGACCGGCCAGGCATCCCCTTCCCGCCTCGTCGGTGCCGGCCACACGCAGGTCACGGACAGGCGCGCCGGAGGCGGCCTCATCGAGGAGATTGCGGTCGAAACGGAACGGGTTGGAGACCCTCCGGCCCTTGGAAGAAGCCTGTTTCACGACGAGACGTCTCCGTTCAGCAGCCCTGTAGCCCTGTCCGGAGCCACGCGGCCGGAGCTACAGTCCGCCGATATGGTTCAGCGGCCAGTAGATGGCGAAGGCCTCACCCATGATGGCGTCCAGAGGCACCGGCCCGAAGACCCGGCTGTCACCGCTGTTGTTGCGGTTGTCCCCCATGGCCCAGACATATCCGTCGGCGATCTTGGTCTCGGGATAGTCCCCGTCGATCGGGTATTCCTTCACGTACGGCTCGTCCTGAGCCACCCCGTTGAGGTATAGCTGCCCGTCGTGCACGGCGATGGTGTCACCGGCGATGGCGACCACGCGCTTGATGAACGGGTCAGAGCCCGGGCGTCCGGGCGGGTGGAAGACGATGATGTCGCCCCGATGCGGCGGGTGGAAGTGGTATACGAGCCGGTTGACCAGCACGCGGTCGCCCTCGAGGAGCGTGTTCTCCATCGACGGAGAGGGGATCGCGAACGGCTTGACGATGAACGCCTGTACCAGCAGCGCAAGAATAAAAGCCGCCGCCACGATGACGACGACTTCTATCACCCAACGAAGCGTCTTGCTCCGGGTCTTGTCCGGAACTATGTGCGGGGCTTCCTCTCCGCCAGGGGTCTCCGAGGCGGTGAGAGAGCCGGGATCGGTATCGACCATCCGGCTCCTACTCCCTTCGTCAGATACGCTTCTCTTTGACGCGGGCTTTCTTACCGAGCTTGTCGCGCAGGTAGTACAGCTTGGCGCGGGCCACGTCGCCGATGGCGATCACTTCGATCTTGTCGATCTTGGGCGAATGGACCGGGAAGGTACGCTCGACGCCCACACCGAAGGACTGCTTGCGGACGGTGAACGTCTCGCGGGCACCCTGGCCGGAACGGCTGATGCAGAAGCCCTGGAAGACCTGGATGCGCTCCCGGGTACCTTCGATGACCTTGAAATGCACCCGGACGGTATCGCCGGATTTGAAAACGGGGATCTCGCGGAGTTGCGCCCGTTCGAATTCTTCAATAACGCCCATGTCTTTGTTCCTGACCTTCGTCCTCAAGCCTGAATACGCCACTTGGCAAAAAAGCCAGCAGACTTTAAAGCATCGGGGGACGGTTTGCAACCCCCAAGGAAGGCGCGGGCCCGTCGCGGGGCGAAAGACCGCCTACAATCCCTTCCAGTGGCCGAAGGGCCAGTATACGCAGAATGCCGTGCCGATGATGCTGCTCTGCGCTATGGGGCCGAAGAGCCGGCTGTCGCCGCTGTTGTTCCGGTTGTCGCCCATGACGAAGACTTCCCCGTCGGGGATCACTGTCTCCGGGAACTCCCCGGCGAAGTCCGGCTCGAGCAGGTATGGCTCCGACTGAGCCACCCCGTTGACATACAACCGGCCGTCCCCCACGGAGATGCGGTCTCCCGGAGTCCCCACGACCCGTTTGACCAGGTCCTCGCCCGCATTTATGGGCGAATGGAAGACTACGACGTCGCCCCGGGCCGGCTCGCGGAAATGGTAGGTGATGCGGCTGAGCAGGACCCTGTCGCCTTCCTCCAGCGTGGGGCGCATGGAGACCTGGTGGATGGTGAACGGCTTCACCAGGAAGGCTTGGACCAGCAAGGCCAGCGCGAAGGCCGCCGCGACGATCACGACGATCTCGACGATCGTCCTGATGAATCCGGGTCTTTTGCGCTCGTCGACGGGTCCCGGGCCGGCAGCCGGACTCTCACCAGCGGCAGGCCCAGGGCCGGCGCCGGCGCTCTCCGCCTCCGGCGGCCGGCCTGCCGGCACGTCGTCTGTCATGACCGGTCCACTTCGCTCGTCCAGGGCGAGGGCCGCGCGCTCTGCCGGCGCCACTTCGCGATCGCGCCGTGATCCCCGCTCAGGAGGATGGGGGGCACCTCGGCCCCCTGATATTCACGGGGCCTCGTGTAGTGCGGGTACTCGACCATCCCGTCGAGTCCCGGGCTGAACGATTCCTCGAGGACGCTGCCCACGTTGCCCAGCGATCCGGGCAGATGACGGATCACGGCTTCGAGCACCACTTGGGCGGGCACCTCTCCCCCGGCCAGCACGTACGGGCCGATGGACAGGGACCCGGTGGCGAACAACTGTTCCACACGGGCGTCGAAACCTTCGAAACGGCCGCAGAGGAGCACGAGGTCCCGCTCGCTCTGCGCCAGGGAGACGGCCAGATCGTGATCGAGGGGCCGGCCTCCGGCGGCCAGGACGTACACGTCCCTATTCTCGCGCACCTCGCCGGGCGGGCAGCCGAAGACTCCTTCCAGAGCCAGACCAACGATGTCGACCCGGGTCACCATACCCGGACCTCCGCCGTACGGCGTGTCGTCCACCTCGTGGTGCGGCAGCGGACTGTATTCCCGGATGTTATGGATTGCTATCGAGACCGAACCGGAATCGATGGCCGTGGAGATGGGGTGCTGCTCGACGAACCAGTCGAACGCGTCGGGGACGAGCGTGAAGATGTCGACGCGCTTCATGCGCCGCCGTCTTCGGGGAGCGGCCCGCCGTCCTCGCCGTCGCCCGGGTCTCCGCCAGGCTCCTCACCCGCAACGGCGGCTCGCGCCGCCTTTGGGCCCTTGCTGCGGCCCTTGGCCGGCGCCGCCAGGGATTCGCTGAGGAACCCTGGTCCGACCACTACATGACCGGCCTTGATGTCGACCGTGGGCACGGCTGCCGTCACGAACGGCACCAAGGCCTCCCCGCCGCCGGCGAGGGCGATCACCAGTATGGAATGGGCCGGCGAGTCCAGAGCGTCGCTGACCTTGCCCAGCACGGACCCTCCCGGGTCGCGCGCTTCCAGGCCTATCAGATCGAACGGGTAGAACTCGTCGTCTTCGAGGTCGGGCAGTCTGCTGCCCTCGACTTCCAGGACGTAACCGCTGAAGGCCTCGGCCTTGTCGCGGTCGGGGATCTCCTCGAAAGCCACGATGGGGAAATCGTCGTCCCCGCGGACGGATTCGATGGTGAGCCGCACCTGCTCGCGCAGCCGCGATCCGGCCACACCTTTGCGGCCGGGCCGCGCGTGCAGCGTGGCTCCTGGGACGAAGCGCTCGGGATTATCGGAGTCGAGCGCCACCCGGACCTCGCCGTGTACCCCGTGGGGACGCGATATGCGCCCCACTTCGATCCACTCAGGCCGAGGCATGGCTGCGCCCCGCGGTCCTAATCCGCGATCTCGACGGTGGCCTGCCTGCCGTCACGGACGGCGCTCGCTTTGACCACGGTCCTGATGGCCCGGGCTATGCGGCCCTGCTTGCCGATGACCTTGCCGACGTCCTCTTTGGCCACGGTCAGCCTCAAGAGCACGCCGTCTGGCGAGTCGAACTGTTCCACCCGGACCTGGTCCGGCTGGTCTACAAGCGACTTCGCCAGGAATTCGAGCAGCTCTTTCACTAGAGGATGCCTTTCACCGCGAAGAGTTTGCGCACAGTGTCGGAGGGCTGAGCCCCCGTCTTGAGCCACTCCTTGGCTTTGGTCTCGTCCACTTCGATGATGGACGGTTCGCTCTGCGGGTTGTAGAAGCCGATGCTGTCGATGAAACGGCCGTCACGCGCACGCCGCGAATCCGCCACCACGATGCGGTACGTGGGATGTTTCTTGCTGCCCCTGCGGGCGAGCCGGATCGCTGTCGCCATTGGTCACCTCCTCCCTGTCAACTCGGGTTGCCGAACATCTGGAACGGGTTCTTGGGCATCCTGCCCGAACCCAGCTGCTTCATCATCTTCTGTACCTGCTTGAACTGGTTCAGAAGCTGATTCACCTGGTGGATGTCGGAGCCTGCGCCCGCGGCTATGCGCTTGCGGCGGCTCCCGTTGATGATCTCCGGATGGCGGCGCTCCTCGGGCGTCATCGATTGGATGACGGCCTGGATCTTGTCGAACGCCTTGTCGTCCACCTGCAGGCCCTTGAGCTTGGCCGAGGGGATCCCGGGGATCATGCCGAGCAGGCTGCTGATGGAGCCCATCTTGCGCACCTGCTGGATCTGGTCGAGGAAGTCGTCGAACGTGAAGGTGGATTTGCGCAGCCTCTGCTCGAGTTCGCGCGCCTTCTTCTGGTCGATCGTCTTCTCGGCCTTCTCGATGAGCGAGAGGACGTCCCCCATCCCCAGGATGCGCGAGGCGACCCTGTCGGGATGGAAGTACTCGAAGTTGTCGAGCTTCTCTCCGCTCGAAGCGAACTTGATCGGTTTGCCGGTGACGGCCCGCACCGAGAGGGCGGCGCCTCCGCGGGCATCCCCGTCCATCTTGGTGAGGATGACTCCGTCGAACTGCACCTTCTCCTGGAACTGCAGGGCCACGTTGACGGCGTCCTGGCCGGTCATGGCGTCGAGCACGAGCAGGATGTTGTGCGGCTTCACCGTGTTGCGGATGTGATGAATCTCGTCCATCAGCTTCTCGTCGATGTGCAGACGGCCGGCGGTGTCGATGATGAGGACGTCGCGGCCCTTCTGCCGCGCCCACTCCACGCCGTGCTTGGCGATGTCGACCGGGTCGGCCTTGTCGCCCTCGTCGTAGACCGGCACGTTCAGCGATTCGCCCAACGTCTTCAGCTGGTCGATGGCGGCGGGACGGTAGACGTCGCCGGCCACCATGGCCGGGCTCTTGCCCTCGGAGATGAGGAACTTGGCCAGCTTGCCGCAGGCCGTCGTCTTACCAGAGCCCTGCAGACCGACCATCATGATGATCGTGGGCGGCCGGGGCGAGAAGGTGAGCTTGGTGGACGCCGACCCCATGATGGCGGTCAGTTCCTCGTTGACGATCTTGACGAACTGCTGCACCGGGGTGAGGCTTTCCAGCACCTCCGCCCCCATGGCGCGCTCTTTCACCTTGTCGACGAACTGCTTGACGACCTTGAAGTTGACGTCGGCCTCGAGCAGCGCCAAACGGATCTCACGGGCGGCCCGCTCCACGTCCTTGTCCGTGAGCTTGCCCTGGCCCTTGAGGCCGTCGAGAGCGCCTTGCAGCTTATCTGAGAGGGATTCGAACAACTATCACCCTGTCGTCATGTGGGGCCCTTGTGGGCACCAGTGGACCTCGGCCCTCCACGGGCCGCGAATGAGGGAGTTTACCGGTCGTGCATCCGGGCGTCAAACGACTGCCGGGCGCCCGCCGGAGTCGCGGCCCCGGCCGGCGACTCGACGGCGCGGCCGGAGCTCAGCTGCGCCCCAGCGACTCGCCGAACAGTTCGAGCGCGAACTCGGCCGGGTCGAACGGCTGCAGGCTCTCCAGCTTCTCCCCTGTCCCGATGAGCTTGATTGGCACGTCCAGTTCGTGCGACACGGCCAGCGCGATGCCGCCTTTTGCCGTGCCGTCCATCTTGGTGAGCACGACGCCGGTGATGTCCACCGCTTCCTTGAACATCCGCGCCTGGATGAGGCCGTTCTGTCCCGTGGTGGCGTCGATCGTCAGAAGCACCTCGTGCGGGGCCTCGGGGATGCGCTTCTTGATGACCCGGGCGACCTTCTCCAGCTCTTTCATGAGGTTCACCTGGGTGTGCAGGCGGCCGGCGGTGTCGATGATCACAACATCCGCCTTGCGCGCCTCGGCTGCCGCGATGCCGTCGTAGACCACAGCCGCGGGGTCCCCACCCCGCTCGTGCTTTACCACTTCGCAGCCGACCCTGCTGCCCCACTCGCTGAGCTGCTCCACCGCGGCGGCGCGGAACGTGTCCCCGGCGACCAGCAGCGGCTCCTTGCCGAGCTGCTTCAGGTGCCAGGCTATCTTCCCGATGGTGGTGGTCTTGCCGGTGCCGTTCACCCCCACCATGAGGATCACCGCCGGGGTATGAGCAACGTCGATCCGCCGGTCGTCCTGACAGAAGTGCTCGGCCGTCACCTCACGAAGCCGGGTGACGAGGCCGGTGGAGTCCTTGATGGCCCCTGAATCCGCTTCGGCTTCCAGCTTCTCCACGATGGACACCGTGGTGTCGATGCCCACGTCGGCATAGATGAGGGCTTCCTCGATCTTCTCCCAGAGGTCGTCGTCGAAGCGGTCGAACATGACCGAAGCGAACTGCTGCTGCAGCGCCTTGCGGCTCTTGGCCAGGCCGTCGCGCAGTTGCGCCAGCCAGCCGCCCCGCTTCTGCTGCTCCACGTCGACCGGGTCGGGGATGGTCCTCCCCTCGACGCCGATGAACACGTCAGACCAGTTATGGCTCAACTCTCAAAGCTCCCTTCGCGCCCTCAGGCGCCCTTCGCCGCGGCCAGTCTCCTCGACAGGATACGCGACGTCCCGTCGCTCTCCAGCGTGACCCCATACAGGGTATCGGCCACTTCCATCGTCTGGCGCTGGTGCGTGATGATGATGAACTGCGTGCGCTCCCGGTACCGCCTCACGAGCGATAGGAAGCGGCGGATGTTGGTGTCGTCGAGGGCCGCCTCCACCTCGTCCAGGATGTAGAACGGCGCCGGGCGGGCCAGGAACAGCGAGAACAGGAACGCGATGGCCGTCATCGCCTTCTCGCCCCCGGACAGCAGGCTCAGACTGCGCGGCGACTTGTTGGCGAACTTCACTTCCAGGCTGATGCCCCGAGCCACAGGTTTCGGCTCGTCGAGGAGCGTGTCCTCCGCTTCGGCGGACGCAGGTTCGTCGGCACGGGCAGCCGCGCCCTCGACCAACTTGAGGCTCCCCTTCGCCCCGGGGAACACCGTGGCTACGACGCCCGAGAAGTTCTCCCGGACGATCTCGAATATCTCGCCGAACGAGGTCTCGATATGCTGATCGAGGTCGTCCACCACCTGCTGCAGTTCGCTGATGGACGCCTCCAGGTCGCGCCGCTGCTCCGCCAGGAAGCCGGCCCGCTCCTCGAGTTCCGCGCACTCCTGTTCGGCCAACGGGTTGATGGGCCCTATCTTCTCCACCCGGCGCTCCGCGCGCTCGGCAGCGGCCGCCAGCAGTTCCAGGTTCTCGCCGGTCACGTCGGCCACGGTCACCGACCGCGGGGACGAGTGCCGCCGCCGCAGTTCCGCGATCTCCTCGTCGAGCACGGCCCGCCGGTCCTCGTGGCGGGCCTGCTCCACCTGCAGTTCTGTGAGGCGGGGGCCCATCCCCTCGTATCGTTGGGCCAGGCCCGTCTCCGAACCCGCGGTGTCGCGCATGAGCCGTGCGGCGCCCTCGGCCGCCGCACGCGCTTCCTCGAGGCGGACCTCGTAGGCCGACCTCACCACCCGGCTGTGCTCCGCCAGACCCTCCACCGCGCCCAGCAGATCGACCAGCAGGGGCAGGTAATGCTCCAGTATCCGCGTCCTGCGCTCCCAGCGCTCCACACCCGCCGCCGCCGCGCGCAGTTGCGCGGTGACCCGGTCGCGCTCGCCCTCCCGGGCGCGGCAACGCTCCCGCAGCCGTACTTCCACGAGGCCGGCCTGCGCCTTCTTCTGCTCCAGGCCGGTCACCGTCTCTCGGGACTTCTCCAGACGGGCCTGTACGGCACGCACCTCGGCGCGTGCCGCCTCCAGATCGGCCTCCTGCCCGGCTATCTTCCTCTCGACCTCGGCGAGCTGCTCGGCCATCTTGCCGGCCAGTCCGCCCTCCCGCTCCTCGCGGGCCCGTACCTCGGCGGATTGGCGCCGCGCCTCCTCGAGACGGCGGCCGCACAACTCGCCGTCGTTGCGCTCGCCTGCGAGGGCCCTCTCGGCCTGCTGCAGAGCCTCCTGGGTCTCCCGGACCCGCGCCTCCGCGGCCCGCAGGGCCTCTGCGGCCGCTGCTGCGGCCGCCCGCGCCTCTTCCCGGGCCGCGATGGCCCCGGCCCGCTCCCCTGCCACGGCCTGCAGTTCGTTGCGGGCGCGCAGGAGCGTCTCCACCCCGACTTCCCGCCGTCGAGCCACATGGACGCCACCTTGCAGGATCTCGCCGCGCCGGTTGACGAGCCGGTGAGTGCCGCGGCTCGCAGCCACGTGGTCGGTACCCAGCCTCGTGTCGTCCACCACCACAGCCGTCGCCGGCAGAAGAGCGCGGAGCGCCGCGACCACCCGGTCCGGGCCCGAGACGAAGTCCCACAACTCCCGGGTACCAGTGGGTGGCGCCCCTTCCGGCCGGCCGGCCGGCCGGTCCCCGTCGAGTACGAGCGCCTCGAGCACGTCGTCCCCGTCGAGCACCAGCCGCAGATCGCCGGGCGCATCCAGCACGACTGCCTGCGACAACGGTCCCAACGCCGCGGCGACGGCACGTTCGTAGCCGGGCTCCACGGTCATGATCTCCGCGAGTAGCCGGACGCCTTTGGCCCGAGCCATGAGTTCCCGCGCTCCCGCGGGAGTCCCTTCGCGGCGCGCGACCAGGTCTTCGAGCACGGCCTGCCTCGTCTCGAGACCGCTGAGCGCCTCTATGGAAGCCGCCTCCCGGCTCGCCGCACCGGAGGCCTCCTCGCGGGCGGTCTCGCGGGCGGTCAGCGCAGCCTGCATGTATGTACCAGTAGTCTTTACGGCCCCTTCGGCGGCTTGCAGCGCCTTGGCGTGCTCGGCGGCTTCGGACTCCAGACCCGCCATGCGGGCGGCGATGTCCTCGACCATGGCCCGCAGTTCCTTGTCGATCCTCTGCCGGGCCTCTATCTCGCGACGCAGGAACTCCTTGTCCTGCAACGCCCGCGCCCTGCCGCTCTCCATCTCGAACGCGGCGTCCTTCAGTTCGTCTTCGGTGGCGGCTTCGGCGCGCAGAGCGGTCATGGCTTCGTCGAGGGCCGCCCGCAGGGTCTGGTTCCATCCTCCGACGCGCTCCAAGCGACTCTCATCCGCAGTGCGGGCCGAGACCTCTTCGAGGCGCGCGCCCAGGGAGCCGACGTCCGCCCGGGCGGCCTCCCGGCGCCTCTGGGTCCTGTCCAGATCGGCCTCGATGCGCGCGACCCGCTGCCGGAGCGACGCGGCCTTGCCCTGCACCCGCTCGGACTCGACCGACAACTGGTGATGCAACGTGCCCACTTGCTCCCGCTCCTGGAGAGCGGTGGCGAACCGGTCCTCCTCGGCCGCGCGCTCGCGCCGCAGTTCTGTCAACGTCGCCTCGATGGCCGCACGTTGCTCGCTCAGCGCCTTCAACTCGCTCTCGGTGGCGGCCGCGGCCTCCCTGAGGGCCGCCACCTGAGCCACCAGGTGGCGGGTCTTGGCGAGAGCCCACTCCTCCTTGGCCTCGGCGAACCGTCCGGCGGCCTGCGCCTGCTGACGCAGAGGGCGCAGGGCACTCTTCACCTCGCGCTCGATGTCGGCCATCCGCACGAGGTTCTGCCGCGTCTTCTCCAACTTGGACTGCGCCCGCTCGCGGCGCTTCTTGAACCGCCCCAGACCTGCGGCCTCTTCCACCATGGCCCGCCGGGCCTCCGGCGTGGAACTGAGCAGGGCGTCCACCTTGCCTTGGCCGATGACGCTGTGCATCTCCCGGCCGATCCCAAGCGCCCCGATGAGGTCCTGCACGTCGAGAAGGCGGCACGAACTGCCGTTGACCCGATAGTCGGAGGCGCTGTCGCGCTCGAGCCTCCGGGTGATCTCCACCTCGGCCGTGTCGATGGGCATTAGTCCATGGTCGTTGTCGAACACCAGGCTCACCTCGGCCACAGCGCTCGAACGCTTGCCGTCGGGGCCCGAGAAGATCACGTCCTGCATGCTGCGCCCGCGCAGGTTCGTGGGGCTCTGCTCGCCAAGCACCCACTGGACGGCATCAGCGATGTTGCTCTTGCCGCTCCCGTTCGGTCCGATGATCACGGTGACCCCGGGCTCGAACGAGAGTTCCGTGGGTTTGGCGAAGGTCTTGAAGCCCCGCAGGCGCACCGAGAGCAGGCGGGGCATCTCAGCCACGGGTGCCGTCCGTCCGGGCCCCGAACGAGGTGAGGGCCTCTTGAGCGGCGGCCTGCTCGCTCATCTTGATGGTGGTGCCGGTACCCGTGCCCCGCACGGCGCCGTCGATGGATACTTCGGATGTGAACACGCGCGCATGCGCCGGCCCTGTCTCCTCGACGAGCCGGTACGCGGGCTGCAGGCCGCGGGGGGCGACGAGTTCCTGAAGGGCGGTCTTGTGATCCACGTGCGCCGTGACGGCGTACTCCATCTGTTCCTCGAACACGGCGACGACGGCCGGCCTGACCTGCTCGAACCCGAACTCCATGTACACGGCCCCGATGACCGCCTCGAGCATGTCGCCCAGCATGCTGGGGCTGCGCGCCGCGTCGCGGCGGCGCCGCTCGGAGGCCGGGGCATACTCCAGAACGAGATCGGAAAGCCCTATCTGCTCGGCCACCTGCACGCAACTGGCGCGGCTGACTACGAACGCCTTGAGCCGTGCCAGCCCGCCTTCCTCCCTGTCCGGGAAACGGTCGTAGAGCGCCGACGCGATCACGAGACCCAGCACGCTGTCCCCCAGGAATTCCAGGCGCTCATAGGAACCGGTACGGGAGCCCACCCAGGACGAATGGGTCAGGGCGCGCTGAAGGAGCTCCGGCGGGAGCCCGGCGATGAGGTCCGCGAGCGTCTCGGGTCCGCGCGACGCGGCCTGCCCGGACGCGAGTGCGGGAGCACCGCTCCTGCGGCCGGCCGCAGTGCGGCGCCGCAGAAACGTTGCGGGGACTGCCCGCAGCAAAGCCGGCAGTCCCCGCACGTCAGATCCTCTCCTCCGACGAAAAGCTAGCTGCGGGCGGCGATGAACTCGACGGCCTCGCCGACCGTGGTCAGAGTCTGAGCTTCCTCGTCCGAGATCTTGATGCCGAACTGGTCTTCCAGTTCCATGATCAGCTCGACCAGGTCGAGGCTGTCGAGCTGGAGGTCATCCTGGAAGGTGGCATCCATCGTTACTTTGGCGGGATCCGCGTCGACCTGGTCGACCAGGATGTCGCGCAACTTGGCGAGGATCTCGTCTTTGGTCATGTGTTGCTCCTTATGCAATCAAAAGGACGAATGTCGCGCCCAACTCCGCGACGCGGCCATTGTACCAGTGAGGTCGAAGATGCCATAGGGGTTCGCCGGGGAACCGACCCCAGAGAACAGGCTGGAGGCTAGCCCTCCCGCTCGCCAGACGCGACGCCCGCGCGCTCCAATTCCGCCACCACCCCGGGGACGATACCCTTCCGCACGGCGTCCGCCCCGAACAGCAAGGCGTTGGAGATGGCGCGGCGGGACGAGCTGCCGTGGCTGATCACGACCAACCCTCTCAGACCCAGAAGGCAGGCGCCGCCGACCTCCTCGGGATCGAGCGCCGACCGCAGGCCACGCAGTGCGGGCTTGAGAAGCATCCCACCGATCTTGGCCCTGGTGCTGCTCTTGGCCGCCGCCCGGACGCGCGTGAAGAACGAGGACGCGCAGCCCTCGAGCAGCTTGAGGGCCACGTTCCCGGTGAAGCCGTCGGTCACGACCACGTCGGCCAGGTTCCTGAGGAGATCCCGCCCCTCGACGTTGCCGATGAAGTTCAACCCGGAGGCGGCGAGCATCCCGTGGGCCGACCGCGCCAACTCGCTGCCCTTGCTGTCCTCCTCGCCGATGTTGAGCAATCCCACCCTGGGCGAGGCCATGCCGAGCACCGTCCGCGCATAGGCCGAGCCGAGGACCCCGAACTCGAGCAGATGCTCCGGCCGGCAGTCGGCGTTGGCGCCCGAGTCGAGCAACAGCACCGGACCCTCCAGACCAGGCAGGATCGTCACGATCGCGGGACGGCGGATGCCGCTCAGCCTCTTGACGATGAGCAGACCTGCGGCGGTCATGGCCCCGGTGTTCCCCGCCGATATGAATCCCTGCGACCGGCCCTCAGCCACCGTGCGGGCCCCGACGACTATCGACGAGTCGGTCATGGACTTGACCGCGCCGGCCGGCTCGTCGTGGAAGCTGATCACCGAAGCGCTCGGAACCGATTCTATGTACGGGTGGTCAGAGCTACCGAGGAGCGGCTCCACTATCTCGGGCCGCCCCACGAGAAGCACGTGCAATTCTGCAGAGGCCGCCATGAGTGCCCCGGCGACTATCTCGTCAGGAGCGTTGTCGCCTCCCTCGGCGTCGAGAGTCAGTGTGACGGGCCCCTGGTGAGTTGTTCTCGTTACGTCGACGGACAATCTGGTCTCCTTTTCGAAGGCATGGAGGCCGACGCGGAGAATGTCTCACAGTGAGCCGTGTAAGGAAAGCGTAAAATGGTTATCACAGTACTTGCCTTTCCCGCCATGGCTCCCTACAATGGGACGGAGGAGAGCGTGGGAAGGGATTGACGCTCATGCAGGGAACGTGTATATTGTTGTGGTTTGCGCCACAAGATGGTATACACGAAGAAAGAATCAGTCTTTCGTAAGGATAGCAGGGGACCGTGCACAAAGATAGCGACACATCCACTTTCGAGACCCGCCGCATAGTCGACGTGCAGGACCTCCTGCTCGCCGGACAGGACCGCGGATACGTCACCAGCGACGAGATCATGGCCCTCGTCGAGGATTACGACATGACCATGGAGGAGATCGAGGATCTGTACTCGCAGCTCTTCGACCAGTCCATCGAGATCTACGAGCAGAGCCCGGTCAGCACCGGGGTGCTCGAGCCCACCGAGCCGGCTCTCGACCTGTCCATCGAGACCGTCACGCATGACCCGCTGCGCCTCTACCTCAAGGAAGCCGGGGAGATCCCCCTGCTCACCAAGGACGAGGAGATCGAGCTGGCCAAGCGCATCGAAGCCGGTGACAAGCGGGCCAAGGACCGGATGATCCAGTCCAACCTCCGCCTGGTCATCTCCATCGCCAAGAACTACTACACCCAGGACATGGACCTTCTGGACCTCATCCAGGAGGGCAACACCGGCCTCATCCGCGCCGTCGAGAAGTTCGACTACCGCAAGGGCTACAAGTTCTCCACCTACGCCACCTGGTGGATCCGCCAGGCCATCACCCGGGCCATCGCCAACCAGGACCGCAACATCCGCATCCCGGTGCACATGATCGAGAAGATCAACAAGATGGTGCGCACCGAGCGGAAGCTGCTCCAGGAGACCGGCAAGGAGCCCAACGACGACGAACTCGCCATGGAGCTCGGCATCGATCCGGCGGAAGTGCAGGAGATGCGCAAGATCGCGCAGCGCACCACCTCCCTCGAGACCCCCATCGGCGACGAGGAAGACGCGGAACTGGGCGATTTCATCGAGAACGCTTCCACTCCCGACCCGGCCGACGTGGTCTCCAGCATCATCGCCAAGGAGAGCCTCGACCGGGTGCTCAAAGCCATGGACGAGCGCGAGCGCAAGGTGGTCGAACTGCGGTTCGGCCTCAAGGGCGAGCACCCGCGGACCCTGGCCGAGGTCAGCAGCCGCTTCAACGTGAGCCGCGAGCGCATCCGCCAGATCGAAGCCAAGGCCCTCGAGCAGATCAAGGCCTCCGAAGAGATCCAGGCCATGAGGGAGACCGCGTAGGATCCCTCCCAGCCGGGACACAGAACAAAAAGGGCGCACCCAGGTGCGCCCTTTCTTTTTTCGAGGCCCGTAAAGGCGTCCTAAGCCGGCAGCGAGCCCTCCCCTATCCGCGACCGCACCGCCTGCGCGACGTTGTCGAGGATCAGTTCGGCGATGGTCTCCTTCTGCGCCCGGCCGAGCAACACCTCGGAATCCTTGGTGAGGATGCGCACCTCGTTGTAGTCGGAGTCGAACCCGATGTCGGTGCGGGAGATGTCGTTGAAGACGATCATGTCCAGCTTCTTGCGCTCCAGTTTGCCTCGCGCCCGGGCGACGCCCTCCAGCCCGTACTCGGCCGCGAAGCCAACCAGATACTGGCCCTTGTGGTGTTCCGCGACGTCGCAGAGGATGTCGGTGGTGGCCGCCAGGTCGATGCACCACTCGTCCTTGCCCTTGCCGACCTTGCCCCCGGCCGGCCCGTCCGCCACCCGATAGTCGGCGACGGCAGCAGCCATTATCAGGATGTCGATGTCGGGCAGGCGCTTCATCACCTGAGCGTGCATCTTGGCGGCGGTGGACGCCTCCACCTGGCGCACACCGGGCACGTCCGGCATGTCTACGTTGGCCTGGATGAGATCCACGTGCGCGCCCCGGTCGAACGCGGCCCTGGCTAGGGCGAAGCCCATCTTCCCCGAACTGCGGTTGCCGATGAAGCGCACCGCGTCGATGGGTTCCCGCGTGCCGCCCGCGGTGATGAGCACTCGCATACCCCGCAGGTCGCGCTTGCGCTGCACCTGAAGCCGGAGCTTTACCTCGGCCACGATACTGTCGGGGTTGGCCATGCGGCCGGAGCCGTAGTCGCCACAGGCCAGTTCGCCCGCCCCCGGCTCCACGACGAAGACGCCCCGCTCCCGCAGCAGGAGCACGTTCCTCTGGGTGGCGGGATGCTCCCACATGTTCGTGTTCATGGCGGGAGCCACGACGACGGTCTTGGCGAAGGCCAGGTACATGGAACTGAGCAGGTTGTCCGCGATACCGTTGGCCATCTTGGCGATGGTGTTCGCCGTCGCCGGCGCTATCACCATGATGTCGGCTTCCTGGCTGTCGTCGATGTGGGTGATCCGCGAGTCGGCGGTGAGTTCGCTGATCTCGTCCAGCCGCACGGCGTGCGTGGACAGCGTCTCGAACGTCATGGGGCCCACGAAACGGGTGGCAGCTTTGGTCATGACCACGCGAACGTCCATGTTGGCCTTCTGCAGGCCTCGCAGGAGTTCGGCGGCTTTATAAGCGGCGATTCCCCCCGTTACCCCAAGGAGGACGACGGGCTGATCGGCCATGTGGAGCGCTCCTTCCGGCGGCTACCGGTTCGTGCGCAGCTTGTAAGAGATCTCGCCTCTGGCCGCTTCGGCCATGGAGATGCTCAGATAGTTCTTGGTGAAGTTGGCGACCGGCGGAGGAGCGAACGCGTCGAGGCCACCACCCTCGCCGAGGCTGTGGTAGTACGAGTTGATCTGGCGGGCGCGCCTGGACGTCACCATGACGGCGGTGTAGCGGTTGGGCTCTTCGGTCTCGGGCTCGCGGGCCGCGGACAGACCTTCGAGGACCTCGTCGACAGTCGGCTTATCCATTCTCTTCCTTGGTCATTTGGAGTACTCGGGCGAGTTCGTCGCTCGCCTCACTGATGCGTTCATTAACTATAACATAGTCGAATTGCCGGGGAGCTTGCCACACCTTGTTCAACACCGCCTCCATCTCTTCCTTCCCTCTGGCCAAACGGCGCTCGATGGCGGCCCTATCCTCGGTCTTTCGAGCCTCGAGCCGGCGACGGAGTTCTTCGAACGACGGCGGGGTGATGAAGATCATGAGAGCGTCCGGCCGGTTCTCCAGGACCTGGCGCGCCCCCTCCAGTTCGATCTCGAGGATGACGTCGCGGCCGGCGGCCAATTGTTCCTCCACGAACCGCTTGGGCGTCCCGTAGAAGTGGCCGGCGAAGCGCGCCCATTCCAGGAACTCGCCGGCGTCAACGTCACGCTGGAACTGCTCGGCCGTGACGAAGAAGTAGTCGCGGCCGTCCTCCTCCCCCTCCCGCGGCTCGCGTGTGGTGGCCGAGATGGAACAGATGAGCTCAGGGAAACGGGGGAGCACTTGCCGGATGAGCGTGCCTTTGCCCGCGCCGGACGGACCGGAGATGACGATGAGCCTGGAGATGGTGTCTCCCGACAGGTTGCTCAGGCGCCGAGCAACTCGAGCAGTTCCTTGCGCTGGCGAGGAGTCAGACCGTTGACGGTCTTGGACGAGCTCACCCTGCACCGCTCGAGCAGTTTGTTGGCCTTGACCCGGCCATACTTGGGGACCGCCAGGATGAGGTCGAGCACCTTGGCGGTGGCGACGCACGGCGGGGGATCAGAAAGGACGGTGGCGATAGCCACGTCACCGTTGCGGAGTGCTTCTTTCAGCCTGGCACGCTCCGAGCGGATGTCATTTGCGCGGCGGAGGGCTTCCATCCGCTGCTGCTGGGACCGCTCAGGGGTCTGTGGGACTATGCTCATCGGCTGATTCACAGCCGCCATTATACACACGGCTTTTCCCAGCGCAACTCGCTTTTTTGTGTATCGCCCGGTCGGCTGAGCGGGGCCGGGATAACCTACTGAGCAATCGCTGGACAATCGTACACACCGCCGCGACTCGGCCGCGGAGGGGCCGCGGAGGAAGCTCAGACCGGCCTGTGAGCCACCCCTACCACGTCGGCCACCGATGTGCCCCGCGCCGTCAGTTCGTCCCACAGGTCGACCGCCAGGCTAGCTCCCACCGACGGGTCCCGGAAGGCGGCCGAGCCGACCGCCACGGCTGCGGCGCCGCAGGCCATGAACTCCAGCACGTCGCGGGCGGTCGCGACCCCACCCATGCCGACGATGGGGATGCCCACCGTCTCGTAGAGCTCGTAGACGGCTCGTAGAGCCAACGGCTTGATGGCCGGGCCGGAAAGCCCACCGGTGACGTTGCCCAGGTACGGCCTGAGCGTCTTCCGGTCGATGACGAGGCCCTTGTACGTGTTGACC
This sequence comes from uncultured Actinomycetes bacterium, assembly GCA_903873715.1. Taxonomy (GTDB): domain Bacteria; phylum Actinomycetota; class Thermoleophilia; order RBG-16-64-13; family RBG-16-64-13; genus CAIQPS01. The sequence goes on along the minus strand of CAIQPS010000030.1, from coordinate 62,046 downwards.
GCTGCGACCGCGTCGGCGCCGGCGGCCTCGGCGGCCCGGGCGATAGCCGTGATATCGGTGACGTTCGGCGTGAGTTTGGCTATGAGCAACCCCGGCCAGATCTTCCGCACCGCCCCGACCACCAACTCCGTCTCCGCCGGGTTGCTGCCTATGGACACGCACCCGCTGTGCACGTTCGGGCAGGAGATGTTCAGTTCCAGACCGGCCTTGGCCGTCCAACCGTCGCCCAGAGCGGCCTCCAGTGCCTCGCGAAGGCCCGCCGCCAGTCCGACGTACTCGTCGAGCGAGAACCCCCCGATGCTGATGATGAGGGGGCACGGCAGGGCCAGCAACCGCGGCAGCCTGTCCGCCACGAACCCCTTGAGCCCCTCCCCTTCGAGCCCGATGGCGTTGATCATGCCCCCGGGTGTCTCCAGTATGCGGGGAGCCGGGTTCCCGGTGCGGGCGTCCATGGTGATGGTCTTGGGCACGTAGGCGGCTACGGGCGGCACGGAGAGGACGTCCGGCCCCAGGACTTCGGCCAAGTCGAGGATCTCCATGGTCCCCGAGGCGTTGATGATCGGGTGGGCCAGGAGCAGCGGGCCGAGTCGCACCGGCATCATGAGGCACCTCCCGCCGGGGCGTCGAAGCAGCCCCTGTCGAAGAGGGCCGCGCTCGAGAAGACGGGGCCCTCCCTGCACACCCGCGCCCTGCTCCCGTCGGCCAAGGTGACCACGCACCCGTGGCAGGAGCCCACGCCGCAGGCCATGCCCGCCTCCAGGCTGTACCAGACCTGAACGTCAGGGATGCAGGCGCAGACCTTTGCCACGCCTTCGATCATGGGCCAGGGGCCGCACACGGCCAGGCGGTCGCCGGGACGCACCTGGCGCCACATGGTCTCCGTCACTCTCTCCGGGCGGCCGATGGAGCCGTCCTCCGTGGCCACCTCTCCGGGGCACGACACGCCGGCGGCCTCAAGTTCCTCGGCGGCGCCCGCCAAGGGCCCGGCTCCGCAGGCCTGTGAGGCGTCGCGGAACCCGAGCAGCACGAGCACCTCGGGCTTTGGCGCGTCCGCGGGCGGAGGGGTCTGCTGATACCGCGCCGCGAGTGCCGACAGGAGGAGCGGGAAGGGCGCGGCCCCCACTCCGCCGCCCACGAGCACCGTCCGACCGGGGCCCGCAGTGAGAAGGTCCAGGTCGAACCCGTTGCCGAGGGGACCGAGCACCCACACTTGCTCACCCACCGAAAGGGCGCACAGTTCGCGCGTACCTTCCCCGATGGGAGCGATCATGAACGACACTACCTCACCGTACTGAGCGGAGACGGAGAGCGGCCGGCCGAGGAAGCAGCCGGAATCCCGCGCCTGCAGCATGGCGAACTGACCCGGGACTGCGCCTGGCCATCCGGGGACCTCCAGGGTGAGCCACACAAGGCTGCCCAGCGAACGGTTCTCTACCACGGCACCCAGACACCGAGCGGCGAACGCGCCGCCCGCACCGGCGCCGGCCACCGGCGGCCACACCGCGGGCGCCCCTCCGGCCACGCTACCTCCCCGCCTGAGAGCCGTTGGCCGTGGCGGCGAGACGCGTGTGAAGGTCCTGCAGACAGACCACCGAGATGTCCTGCCGCCGGTGCGCATTCGCGATGGCCTGCACGGCGGCATGAGCGGCGGCGGCATTGGTCATGGTGGGCACACCCTGCCGGAGAGCCGCGCGCCGGATCTCGTAGCCGTCGGAGCGGGCGCCCCGGCCCCGCGGGATGTTGATGACCATGTCGATCTCGCCGGCCTCGATCAGGTCCACGACGGTGGTGATCTCGGTCTCGCCGGCGGCCCTTCGGTCCATGCCGACGGTGTGCTTCATCACCGGGACCGAGTCTATGCCGTTCAGCACCAGGGCACGGTGCGTGCCTTCGGTTGCCAGGATGCGGAAGCCGAGAGTGTTGAGCATGAGCGCCATCAGCACGACGGCGTCCTTCTCCGCGTCCGCGACCGAGATGAAGATGCTGCCCTTACGCGGCAGTTTGTCGCCGGCGCCGAGGGATGCCTTCGCGAAGGCCTCGGGGAAGCTGGTGCCCACCCCCATGACCTCGCCTGTGGATTTCATCTCCGGCCCCAGAGTGGTGTCGACGCCCGGGAAGCGCGGGAACGGTAGTACGGCCTCTTTGACCGCCACATGCTCCAGGTCGCGGCGGGAAGGGACACGGCCGGCGGCCACCGACTCTTCCCACCCGGGGAGGCCCAGGTCGCGCAGCTTCTGGCCCGCGATGACCCGGGTGGCGATGCGCGCCAGCGACACCCCGGTCGCCTTGCTGACGAAGGGTACCGTGCGGCTGCCTCGCGGGTTGACCTCGAGGACGTAGATGCTGGCGCCCCCGTGATCGCTCTGTTGTACCGCGTACTGCACGTTCATGAGCCCCACGACGCCCAGCTCCTTGGCGAGCGCGGCGGTGTGTTCCTCGATGCGCCGCACCGCGGTGTCACCCAGAGACACAGTGGGGATCACGCAGGCCGAGTCGCCGGAGTGGATGCCCGCCTCTTCCACGTGCTGCATCACGGCGCCGATGTAGACGTCATCGCCGTCGCAGAGAGCGTCCACGTCGATCTCGGTGGAGTGTTCGAGGAAGCGGTCGATCAACACTGGATGCCGGGGTGAGGCTTTCACCGCGGTCTTCAAGTAGCGCTGGAGGGTCTCCTCGTCGTAGACGATCTCCATGGCCCGGCCGCCCAGCACGTAGGACGGGCGCACCAGGACCGGATAGCCGATGCGCTCGGCCACGGCGAGCGCCTCCTGCTCGTTGCGGACGGTCCCGAAGGGCGGAGCCTTGAGCTTGAGCCGCTTGAGCACGTCGCCGAACCGCTCGCGGTCCTCGGCCAGGTCGATGGCGTCTTGGGATGTGCCCATGATCGGCACGCCGGCGGCGTGAAGCCTCTCGGCTATCTTGAGCGGTGTCTGACCGCCGAACTGGACCACCACGCCCTTGGGCTTCTCGTTCTCGATGATGTTGAGCACGTCCTCGAAGGTGAGGGGCTCGAAGTACAGGCGGTCGGAGGTGTCGTAGTCGGTGGAGACCGTCTCCGGGTTGCAGTTGACCATGATGGCCTGGTAGCCCAGTTGGCGCATCTCCATGACGGCATGGACGCAGCAGTAGTCGAACTCGATCCCCTGCCCGATGCGGTTGGGGCCACTTCCCAGGATGATCACCGACTCTTTGCCGGGCACCGGCAGGGCTTCGTTCTCCTGCTCGTAGGTGGAGTAGAAGTACGGTGTATAGGCCTCGAACTCGGCGGCACAGGTATCCACCGATTTGTACGTGGGGATGATGCCCTCCGCCTTCCGGCGGGCCCGCACTTCCAATTCGGTGGCGCCGAGGAAGCGCCCGATGTATTCGTCGCTGAAGCCCAGTCGCTTCGCCTGCCACAGTTCTTCTCGGGGGACGGCGGAGACGCCGCCCTTGTCCGCGAACGACTTGAGGTGGTCCTCCGCCTCGATGATCTCCCGGAACTCCTCAAGGAACCACTGGTCGATGAGCGTCGCCTCGAACAGCTGCTCCAGGGTCACACCCCGGCGGTACGCCTCGAAGATGAGGTCGTAGCGCTCGGCCGACGGCTTGGCGATCTTGGCCACGAGGGCGTCGTTGTCGTCCGGCACGTCGGGCCTGACGTCCAACTCGCGGGAGCGCATGGACTTCTGGAAGGCTTCCTTGAACGTCCGGCCTATGGCCATGTTCTCTCCCACGCTCTTCATGTGCGTGGTGAGGGTCTGGTCGGCGAGCGGGAACTTCTCGAAGGCCCAGCGCGGCGTCTTGACCACCACGTAGTCGATGGTGGGCTCGAAGCACGCGGGTGTCTTGCGGGTGATGTCGTTGGCGACCTCGTCGAGCGTATAGCCGACCGCCAGCTTGGCCGCGATCTTGGCGATGGGGAAACCGGTGGCCTTCGACGCGAGCGCGGAGCTCCGGCTCACGCGTGGGTTCATCTCGATGACCACGATCTCGTCGGTCTCGGGGCTGAAGGCGAACTGGACGTTGGAGCCTCCCGTCTCCACCCCGATGGCCCTGATGATGGCCAGCGATGCGTCGCGGAGGCGCTGGTACTGCGGGTCGGTGAGGGTCTGCTGCGGCGCCACGGTGATGGAGTCGCCCGTGTGGACACCCATGGGGTCGATGTTCTCGATGGAGCAGACGATGACGACGTTGTCCTTCTTGTCGCGCATGACCTCGAGCTCGAACTCCTTCCACCCGAGGACGCTCTCCTCGAGCAGGACCTGATGGGTGGGAGAGGCATCGAGGCCGGCCTTGACGACCGCGTCGAAGTCCGCCTCGGAGGTGGCCACGCCGCCGCCGTGACCGCCCAGCGTGAAGCTGGGCCGGATGATGAGAGGCAGATGCAGGCCGTCCTTTAGCGCCGCCCGGGCCTCTGCAAGACTGCGCACGACGGCGCTGTCCGGCACACGCAGTCCGATGGAGGCCATACATTCGCGGAACTCGTCGCGGGCCTCGGCGCGGTGGATGGCCTCGTAGTTGGCGCCTATCAATTCCACGCCGTATTTCTCGAGGGTGCCGTTCTCGGAGAGGGCCACCGCGAGGTTCAGGGCGGTCTGTCCGCCGAGCGTGGGTAGCAGGGCGTCCGGCCGCTCGACCTCGATGATCTTGGCCACGACGTCGGGCACCAGGGGCTCGATATACGTACGGTGGGAGAAGGTGGGGTCGGTCATTATGGTGGCCGGGTTCGAGTTCACGAGGACGACCTCGAAGCCTTCCTCCATGAGCACCTTGCACGCCTGGGTGCCGGAGTAATCGAACTCGCACGCCTGCCCGATGACGATGGGGCCAGAGCCGAGCAGCAGGATCTTCCGGATATCGGTACGGCGGGGCATGCGTCAGCCACTCATCCTTTCGGGCTCTCTGGCCGCGATTAAAGGTTTCGGTCGGCTAATCCTACCGTATCGGGCGGGGCGAGGGAAGCGACCAGGCCGTCCGCCGGACCGCCGGCGACAGTGAAGGGACGCGCTCGATCACCAACCGCGACCCTGTCGCGACGACCAAGGACATCAAGTCTGGCGGTCTTCGAGGGCGGCCCTCACCGCCGCCGACAGGCCTGCCAGGGAGAACGGCTTCTGGAGGAAGTGCCCCGCTTCCAGTACGTCGTCCTCTTTGAGGGCATCATCCGTATAGCCCGACATGTACACCACCCGCAGGCCGGGGATCGTCTTGCGCAGGCGCTTGACCAACAGGCCTCCGCGCATGCCGGGCATGATCACGTCGGTGAGGACCAGGTCCGGGCGCAGCCCCTCGTCTTCGACCATCATGAGCGCCGACCCGCCGTTCTCAGCGGCGACCGCGCGGTAGCCGAGCTTCTCCAGCATGGTGACGGCCAGCCGCCGAAGCGGGCGCTCGTCCTCCACCACGAGTACGAACTGCCCGAAGCCGCGCTCGACCGCACCCTGTGCCGCTGGCTGGGCGGCGGGCTCCTCGTCGGTGGCCGGCAGGTAGAGGGTGACGGTCGTACCCCGGTCCACCTCGCTGGACACCGATATGTCTCCACCCGATTGGTGGATGATGCCGTGGACCATGGCCAACCCCAGCCCGGTGCCCTTCCCTTCCGGCTTGGTGGTGAAGAACGGCTCGAATACGCGGGCCATGGTCTTGGCGTCCATGCCGCCCCCCGTGTCGCTCACCGCGATGACGACGTACCGGCCGGGGACGAAGGCGTCGTCTGCGTCGCCGGGCGCGGAGTCCAGCCGGGTGTGCGTGACCGAGATGGTCAGGGCCCCGCCCGCTCGCATGGCGTCGCGCGCGTTCACCGCGAGGTTGACGAGCACCTGCTCCAGTTGCCCCGGGTCGCCCTTGAGCAGCGCCGGGGCGGGCGCGGGCGCGGTATGCAGCTCGATGTCCTCGCCGATGAGCCTGCGGAGCATGCCGCTGAGATTGGCGATCAGACTGTTGGCGTCGATCATCCGGGGCTGCAGGGTCTGCTTGCGGCTGAACGCCAGCAATTGCCTGGTGAGAGCCGTGGCCCGCTCCGTGCAGGCCTCGATCTGAGCCACGTCCTGGAGCAGCGGGTCCCCCTGCCGGAGACCGGCTCTCATCAGCTCGCAGTAGCCCTTCTGGACCATCAGGATGTTGTTGAAGTCGTGCGCCACCCCGCCCGCCAGCTGCCCTACGGATTCGATCTTCTGGGCGTGCTGCAGTTGCCGTTGCAGGTTCTCCCGCTCGCTCTCCGCGTACTTGCGGTCGGAGATGTCACGCACGAACACCAGATGGGTGCCGGGAACGTTCCCTGCCAGCGACACCGCGGTCGCCTCCACAGGGAACCGCGAGCCGTCGAGACGGAGGTAGGCATGTTCTATGGGCGGCGCGTTCCAGCCTGCGTCGACCATCGTCATCCTCTCGCGCACCGCCTCCCAGTGCTCGGAGGCGACCAGTTCGAAGATGCTCCTGCCGATCAACTCGTCGTCCGAGGCGGCCCCCACCATGCGGCAGAGCGCCTCGTTCGCGAACTCGATGCGATCCCGCACATGCACCAGGACGCCGTCGGGCGCGCTGTCGATGAGCGTCCGGAACCGCGTCTCGCTCTCCCCCAACTCGTGCGCGGCACGGCGCTGGTCGGATATGTCCTGCATCGACCCAAGGATGGACACGACCCGCCCATCCTCGAGCACCGGGCGGCCAAGGGTGCGGATCCACTTGCGCACGCCGGCAGCGGTCTCGATCTCCAATTCCAGGTCGTAAGGCTTCGCGCTCTCCACCGCATCCCTCACCGCAGACGCGATCTTGCCGCGCGATTCCCCCACGTAGCAGTCGATGCCCTTGTCGCGGGAGATGGGATCGGCCGGGTCCACGTCGTGGATGCGGGCCACTTCGTCGGTCCAGAAGCCCTCCCCGGTGACCGTGTCCAAGCGGAAGCCACCCACTTTGGCTATGCGGCCTGTCTCCTCCAGCATCGCTTCCCGGAACCGCAGGTCCTCTTCGGCCCGCTTGCGGGCGCTCATGTCCCGAGTGACGCCCTGGATGTGGGTGACGGCCCCGTTCCCATCGGTGATGAACGTCGTGACGACCTCGGTGGGTATTGACGCCCCGTCTTTACGTCTCTGGGTTATCTCGCGTGACATCGACCGCGCCGCCTCGTCACCCGCCGCGAACGCTGCCAACCTTGGGGGGAGGATGCTGGAGAGCCCGGCCCAGTCCTCGCTCGTCACCGTGTCTTGCATCGACATCTGGAGGGTCTCCTCCACGGTATACCCCAGCAGCGGCTCCACAGACGGACTCACGTAGACGAACCGATCCTCGGCGAGATCGAGCAGCCAGATCACATCCGAGACGTTGTCGGCGATGACCCTGTACCGTTCCTCGCTCTCGCGCAGCGCCTCTTCGGCCACCTTCCGGTCGGTGATGTCGATCATGAAGCCGAGGACGCACAGTTCTCCGGCCACGTCGACCAGTTCCAGGGAGATGAGGCCCACCCCACGCGCCCCGTTCGCCGGCCCGAACTCGACTTCGAGGTTCTTGATCCGGCCCTGCGCGCCCAAGCGCTGCAGAAGACCGCCTCCCCCCTCACCGGAGCCCCACAGCACGAGGTCGCGCACACTGCGGCCCACCACCTCCGAACGACTCAGACCGAGGATCTCGCAGAGGGCATCGTTGGCATCGATCAGCACGTCGTCGGCTACCCGCATGGCGAACACGCCCACCGGGCTGGAGACGAAGACGGCGGCGAGCCCTCGTTCGTCGGTGTGTAGCCCCGCGGAAGGCGCGGCGCTGTCGTGGACCGGGGCGATGCTCACCACCACCCGCTCGAGTCGGCCATCCGGGCCCGCCTCCGGGAACACGCTCAGCAAGCCTCTGCCGGCCTGCGCCCCGCCGGACCACGCCCCTTCGACAGGGATGTCACGGAGAGTCGCGCGCTGTGAGATGGCGCGCCCCACCGGCCCGTCGGGTCCGGGGCCGCCTTCGTCATCGGGGTCTTCGGCACGCGGGCTGATGCCCCAATCGACCTCCCGGGCTGCCGCACCCACCAGTTCGCTCCGGTCCTTGCCGAGGAAGTGGCAGGCGGCCTGGTTGGCCGTCACGACCCTGGCATCGGGCCCGCAGACGACCACACCCTCTCTCAGATGGTCGATAACGGTAGACCAGCTCTGGTCGGCGATCGTCATGGTCGTCCTAGCTCCGGGAGTCGCCTCCACCGACTTCTGCACGCATCATAGGTGCTCCCGCACTTTTTAGCGAGCACTCGGCGCGGAGCCTCCAGGGCGGTTGTCTCAGCCCAGACGGACGCCCGCCGCGAGACCGACATTCGCTGCGAACTCCGCAGCCGCCACCTTGCCGGAGCCGGCCGGCTGGACGCGCTTTACGAAGATACTGCCGCCGCAACCCAAGACGAGGAAGCCCTCGGCGGTGACCTCCAGGATGGTGCCCGGGGCCTGAGCCCCACTCTCGGGCCGGCGCTCGCAGTCGAAGATCTTGAACTCCTGCCCGTTGAAGCCGGTGACGGCGCCGGGCGAGGGGTTGCACCCGCGGATGACGTTGTAGACGACGCCGATGGGATAGCTCCAGTCGATCACCATCCGCTTGCACACTGGCTCGTACTCGCCCTGACCGAGGTCCTGGACGATCTTGGGCGCGGTGGCCGCTTTGACCATCTGCACCGACTCGAGCATGGCAGCGACGCCGAGATCGAAGAGCTTGTTGAAGTAGACGGAGCCGATGGTGTCGTCGGGCTCGATGGTGACTTCTTTCTGGAGCAGGATGGGGCCGGTGTCCAGGCCCTCGTCCGGCCAGAAGATGGTCAGGCCGGTCTTCGGCTCGCCGTTGATGACCGCCCAGTTGATGGCGCTGGCGCCGCGGTGGCGGGGCAGGAGCGAGGGATGGTACTGGATCGTCCCCTTCGGGGGGTGGTTGAGGATGCTGAGTGGCACGATATCGGTGACGAAGGCCATGACGTTGAGGTCCGCACCGAAGGTCTTGTACTCCTCGAACACCTCGGGATCGCGCATGCGGGCGTGCTGGCGCACGGGGATGCCGAGCGTCTCCGCCGCTTCCCGGAAGGAGTTCGGTTTACCGCCGTCCGGGGGCATGTAGACCACGGCCACTTCTTCACCGGCCTCGGCCAGCGCCTTGAGCACCTTTTCCCCGAAGGCCGCCTGGCCGATGAGCGCGATCTTCATCTATCCCTCCTGCTGCGGCCCGTCTGCGCGGCCGGTCGAGCTGTGTTGACCGTCAGATTCTAACGCGGCCGGGACTTCCAGGCTGCCCGCCGGAGCCGAAGGCGACGTCATCCGGGCGACGAGCACACCGGCAGCCACGACGGCCGCCCCTCCGGCCGCTGTCGCCCACCCGACCGGCTCCGACAGGAAGACCGCCGCGAAGACGACCGCGGTCACGGGTTCCGCATACATGAACACCGCGGCGTGGTCGGTGCGGACGTGTTTGAGGCCCGAGAAGAAGATGACCGTGGCGAGCATCGTGTGGACCAGGCCGAGGGTGGCCAGGGCGCCCCATTCCTGACCCCCCACCGGACCCCGCAGAAGCAGCGCGGCCAGCAGCAGCAGGACCGCCGCCACGACGTATTCCCCGAACACTATGACCGGCGCTTCCAGGCTGTGGATGAGCTTCTTCCCGGTCAGCATCAGCCCCGCGTAGGTTATGGCCGAGCAGAACGCCATCACGGCCCCCAGAAGGCTCTTGCCTCCGCCCAAGGTCAGGCCGTTCATCCCCAGGATGACCACAGTGCCTCCGAGGGCGAGGACGAGCGGCACGACTATGCGCCGGTCGAACGCCTCGCGGCTGACGAGCGGAGCCAGCGCGACCACGAAGACAGGGCCCGTGTAGCCGAGCAACTCGGCTACCGCCACGCGGGTCATCGCCAGAGCCCCGAGAAAGAGCACCCAGTTCCCCGCGAGCAGCGCTCCCACCGCGATCAACGCCAAGACGTCCCGCCGGGTCAGCCGCCGCAGAGCACCCAGCCTGCCGGTGATCAGCAGGTACGCCAGGGCGGCGGCCCCTCCGAAAACGACCCGCCAGAAGACGAGCACGAACGGAGACACGTGCACCATCCGTATGAGGAGCGGGATCGAGCCCCACACCACGCCCGCCAGGCCGATCCTGAGAAGGCCGGACGAATACCGCGGCTGGCCCATGGGGCTAACGGCGCAGCGGCGCAGGCGGCGGTCAGGCTCGCGACCGCTGCGCGGCAGCATCGAGGGCCTTGACCCTCTCCAACGTGGGCGGGTGGGAGTAGTTCATGAACACGTAGAACGGATGCGGTGTGAGATTGCTGAGGTTGTCCTTGGAGAGGCGCTTCAGGCCGGAGACGAGCAGGTCGGCCCGCCCGGTGGTGTCGAGGGCGAACCGGTCGGCCTCGCGCTCCTGCCGGCGGGACAGGGCGGCCCCGGCGACGGACAGGACGGTCTGGACCGGCGTGAGCAGTATCGCGACGAACACCACCCCCGTCCAGATGTCGGGGCTGTCGACCCCGAAGGCCCGAAACAGGGCGGCCTGGTCCAGGAACAGCGAGAACAGGCCCAGGAAGAGCGCCGTCTCCAACGCCGACGCGATGGTCCCTATGAGGATGTGGCGCTTCTTGTAATGCCCTACCTCGTGGGCCAGTACGGCCACCAACTCCTCCACGGGGCTGCGCTCGACCAGGGTGTCGAACAGCGCGATCCGTTTGTGTCTCCCGAAGCCGGTGAAGAAGGCGTTGCCCTTGCTGGACCGTCGGGAGGCGTCCAGGGTGAACACCCCCTCCAGCGGGAAGTGGATGCGCTCGGCATACGAAAGGACGGAGTCCCTGAGTTCACCTTCGGGGAGCGGGGTGAACTTGTTGAACAACGGCATGATCACTGCCGGAGCAATGATCTGCATGAGGAACGAGAACGCCACCACAACCACCCAGGCGTAGACCCAGGCCAGACCGCCCGCGTACGCGAACAAAGCCAGGAACCCGGCCATGAGGGGCAGCCCTATGATGGCGCCCACCAGGACGCCCTTCAGCATGTCGAGCACGAAGGTGGACACCGTGGTGCGGTTGAAGCCGAACCGCTCCTCTATGACGAACACCGCGTAGGCGTTGAACGGAATCGCGAGCACGCCCCGGGCCGCCATCAGGATGACGAAGAAGACGATGCCCGCCCAGACAGGGTTCAGTTGCCACCCGCGGACCACCCCGTCCAGCCAGCCGAAGCCTCCGGCCAGCCAGAACGCCAACAGCACGGCCAGGTCGAACGCGCTCTCGATGAGACCGAAGCGCGTGTTGGCCCGGGTGTAGTCCTGAGAGCGGCGGTAGGCCTCGGCGTCGTACACATCGGCGAAGTCGGACGGTAACTCCGGCTGGAGGGCCCGAACATTGAGGAGCCGCGCAGCCCAGTCGATCCCCTCGGTCGCGAGCAGACCGACCAGGGCTATCAGGAAGTACCCGTTGACCGTCATCACGGATCGAAGAGTGTCGGCCAGTACTCGATCCCCTCGAACTCGGTGGAGATCAGGGTGCCCGCCCGGCCACTGACGATAGCTTCAGCATCCTCCAGCGCGCCTATCCCCGCCCTGCCACCGGTGGCCCGGGCGTACTCGCAGGCCGCCTCCACTTTCGGCCCCATGGAGCCGGAAGCGAACTGGAACTCCCCGAGCGCGTCCGGGGAAGCCCTCCTGATGGCCCTGGCCCGTTCGGTGCCCCAGCCGGCCCAGACCGCGGTCGCGTCGGTGAGCATGAGGAACACCTCCGCGCCCAGAGACCGGGCCAGCAGCGAGCCGGCGTGATCCTTGTCTATGACCGCTTCGACGCCCATCAGAACCCCGTCCGGCGTGAGCCGCGTGGGGATACCTCCCCCGCCGGTGCAGATGACCACCACACCACGTTCCACGAGCCAGTCGACCACCCGCAACTCGAAGATCCGCAACGGCCGGGGCGAGGCCACCAGGCGGCGCCACTTGTCTCCATCGGGGCCGACGGTCCAACCGTGCTGCCGCGCGAGGGCTTCGGCCTCCTCGCGGCTGTAGACCGGTCCGATGGGTTTGGTCGGGGTCTGGAAGGCCGGGTCGGCGGGGTCGACCTCGACCTGGGTGAGGATGGTGGCGAAGGGGACTTCCTCAGGCAGGACGTTCCCCAGTTCCTGTTCGATCATGTAGCCGATCATGCCCTCGGACTCGGCGTTGAGGACGTCGAGCGTGAAGGGCTGGACTCCCGCGACCGCGGCCGCCTCCAGGGCCAGCAGACCCACTTGGGGACCATTGCCGTGCGTGATGACCAGGGCATTGTCCCGCGCCAGCGGCGCAAGCGCGCGGGCGGCGACCCGGACATTCTCCCGCTGGTTGTGCTCGGTGAGCGCCTCTCCCCTCTTGAGAAGGGCGTTACCGCCGAGTGCCACGACGATCCTCACGCTACCTCCGACCCCCGCTTCAGCGTACGAACGCGCCCGCGGCCCGCAGCGCTTCCGCGAACTCCTCAGGCCGCTGTGTCCCTATGAGCACACGCTCGTCGCCCTCGAGCCACATCTGCATCCCCTGTCTGCCGTATGCGGTATAGGCCTTACCGGCCTTCGGCGTGGTGCGGACGCCCCAGCCTCCATACTCGCGCTGACCGGAGTACTCCCGCACCTCTGCCTCCACGATGTCCCTCACTGCGATGGTAGGGCCCCGGAAGGGGTAGAGCCTGACGCGGACCTCCCCGGGCCGCACCTCCGTGATCAGGCGCAGCACGTAGCCGAACACCGGGAAGCCCACGCCGAAGACGATGGTGAGGACCCAGGCCGCCCAATCGGGGAGCGGCTGGGAGCCGGCAGGATTGTCGTTGATGATCTGCTGATAGAACTCGTACCAGACGAGTCCGGTGATGATCAGGATGGGCACCCAGAACATCCACATGCGGAAATGCTGGACCTCGCGGAAGAGCACGGGCATCGCGCGCTGCGCCCCTTTGTCGCTCTGATCCTGCATGTGCGGCACTCCTTCCTGGCCTCGAGGAGGACAGATAGTACACTAGCCCGGCTATGGCTGCCGACCTACCAGTCCCCACCCCGGAGGGCCCACACGGCTCCGCCCGGCGCACCCGCTGGGCCTGGTACTCCTACGACTTCGGCAACACGGCCATAGAGTTCGCCATCCCGCTGTACCTGACCGTCTGGCTCGTGAGCGATCTCGGGGTCAAGGCCTGGGTCTTCGGCCTGGCCTCGGCGGTCTCCTCCTGGGCCATCGGCCTGAGCGGCCCCTACATAGGGGTCTGGGCGGACGAACGGCGCACCCGGCGCCTCTGGTTCACCTTGGCGATGGTGGTGGCGACGCTGCTGCTCGGCTCTCTCAGTCTACTCCCCCACGCCGGAGGCTCCGATCTCGCCGTGCTGATCGTGGTGGCCATGCTCGGCAACTACGCCTTCCAACTCACCAGCCTCATCTACAACGCGTCGATGATCAACGCTGCCGAGGGCGACAACATCGTCAGCCTGTCATCGCGCGGCATGGCCCTGAGTTTCCTCGGTGGAGCAGCTGGTGTGGGCATCATGGAACTGGTCGTCTCTGGGCGGCTCGTCCCGGGAGTGACCGGCCGCGGCTACGCCATGCTGCCGGCGGCCGTCGTCTTCCTCGCCTGTTCCGTACCGGGGATCCTGGCGCCCAGACTCTGGAGCCAGCAGACCTCGGTTCCCCAGCGCCCGACTGGCCGTCTGCATCACCGCATGTTCGAACTCTGGAGGGAGTCGTCGAGCGAATACCGGGCCGGCTGGTTCCTGGCGGGATACTTCGCTCTCAACTCGTCGGTGATGGGCCTCACCTTGTACCTGCCGCTCCACATCAGGAACATCACCGGCTTCGAGGGCCTCAAGCTGCTGGCCGTCTTCGCCGTGGTGGTGCCGATGTCTGCCGTGGGAGCGACGATCGTCGCCGTGCTGCGGCCGGACAGGCGCACGGCGCGGCACATCGTGATTGTGGGCCTCGTCCTCCTCGGGTTGAACGCCTTGGTCTTCAGCCTGATGCGGACACTGCCCCTCGTGGTCCTCTGCGCCTCGCTGCACGGCCTGCTGTCGGGAGCGCTGACCCCCACAATCCGGGCGGCGTACGCGCAGACCTTCCCCTCCGACTACCAGGCGCTCGCGTTCGGCCTTTACGGCGCGGTGCAGCGCGTCTCCCAGGGTCTGGGCGCCCTGCTCTCCCCTCTCGCCGGCGCGGCCACCGGCAGCGGATCGACCGCCGCAGGCATGGCCGCTATGGGGGTCCTGGCCCTCATCGGGGCACCGCTGTTCATGAGGTGGCGGCTCGGCGCCGGCCCGGACTCCCGCACCCAGCAGGCCATCCCGGCACCCACAGGGGTGGCCGCTTCGGAGCACGAAGAGCGCTGAGTCAGCTCCTGTCCTCCTGCCGCGCGGTGGGAGTCTCCCGTCCTTCCGGGTCCCCTGCGGCGGACGCCACCAACCTCTCGAGCGACCGGAAGTGCCCTCCTTTCCAGTACAGCCTGCCGCAGGTGCCGCACCGCCAGAACTCGTGGTAGTAGAGGGCGGTTCGCGGGGGCAGGCGGTCTATCACGGCCTCTTTGGCGACCGCCGCGACCTCTCCGTTGCAGGCGGGGCAGCGAGTGAAGGGCCGCAGACTCGCGCGCAGGTCGAACCGGTCGAGCACCTCGGTCAACTGGGCGGGTGGGTCGTCGCTCCGGACCAGGTAGCCGTGGTCCACTGCGCTGCGCTTCAGCAGCCCCCGGTCCCGGGTGAGGAGGATGCGCCCCTCCCCCATCGCGACGTCCGCCAACGCCTGGTCGGTCCAGTCGGTCCGGTACGACGTGTCGAAGCCCAGAAGGCGCAGATGGCGCGCCAGACGGCCGAGATGGACGTCGGCCACGAACCGGGTGACGCGCAGCGGCCTGGGCCGCAGCAGCGACGCGGGCGCGATGTCCAAGCCCTCGAACACCGGGTAGACGCTGATCCGGTCGCCGTCCTGGAGGCGGTGGGTGAACCGCACCGGCTCACCGTTCACGAGGATGAGGTCGACCTCGGTATGTGGCACCCCCATCGATTCGACGAGGTCCTTGACGGTCTGCCCGCGAAAGAGTGTCCGCTCGACATCGCGGAAGCGCTGCTCGGGCGGAAGAAGATCGCCCAGTTCGGCGTAGAAGCGGATGTGGACGATGGCCATGTGGGCCGCCTCCGTTCTGGCGCCGCGCCCGCTGCCTCACACTCCGGGCCCGCTTGCACCGGCGGGTGCCGCCTCGACCCTCGTCCGGTCGCCGGACCCCCTGTCAGTCGACCGGCAGCCGCACCGGGCCGGCGAGCGAGAACACGATGATGCGCTCGCCGGAGATAGTGCTGATATCCGTGTGGACACTCCGGACGCCCTGGCCGGTGATGTCCGCCACTATGGTCTCGAGCAGCGGCCTGGCCTTCTCTATGAGCTCCCGGCGGATCTGCTTGACGAGTTCGCGGCCCTGGGTGGTGCCGTCCGGTCCGGCGAGCTGGCGCTCCGCGGGCGTGAGGACACCCCGCAGGCGCACGAGCACCAGGTCGTCCACGATGTACGTGCGCGCCTCTTCCGGCCCCCGGCCCATGTAGTCGAGCTCGAAGCGGACGATGGCGTCGCTGATCTCGGCTTCCAGTTGCCCTTTGGTCTTTGCCATGATGCCCCCAGGCGGCCGGCCCGCGCCGCGCCCCTGGGCACAGTGCGGATCAGCCTTTTCGCATCTCCAGCGCGCACTCTAGCATGACGTCGTACAGCGCGGGGATGTCCGCTTCGTCGACGGAGGAGTGCGCCACGCGGATGTCGGTGTCGCTCGTGGAGATGACGCCCACGCCGTAGTCGTTGAGCAGCTTCTGCCGGTAGGCTTCGGCGTCCAGCCCGTGCATCTTGACGCACATGAAGTAGCCCGAGTTGAACGGGTACAGCGTCCACGCCTCGGCGAACTTGGGATCGGCCAGAGTGTTGCGAGCGATGGTGGCCCGGCGCTTGAGCACCTCGAACTTCTCCGCCTTCTGAGCCGCGTAATCCGGGTCCTTCAGGGCCCGCATGAGCAGTTCCTGCGAGACGTTCGGGGAGTTGGAGATAGTGCCGCGGATGCAGCCGCCGGTCTTCTTCTCGAGAGCCTCGTACGCGCCCTGGCCGCCCTTGATGCCGTACGTCATGAACGCCAGGCGAAGGCCCCAGGCGAAGTCTTCCTTGGAGGCGCCGTCCAGTTTGACGGCCAGGATGCGCTCGTGGGCATCGGCGAGCTTCGTGAAGAGCGACTCCTTCATCACTTCTTCGTCGAAGAACAGGCCGAAATAGGCGTCGTCGCAGAGGGCCACGACGTCGCAGCCACCCTCGGCGGTCGCCACCAGGATGTCCCTGATGGCGTCGGCTTCGGCCTCGGTGATCGAGTAACCGGTGGGGTTGTTCGGGAAGTTGAACAACACGATGAGCTTGCCCTTGGCGGCGTTGTCGGCGATGGCCTTGCGCAGACCCTCGACGTCCAGCCCCTTGCCGATGTCGAGCAAGGGATAGCGGCCGGCCTTGGCGCCGCGCTTGACCGAGAACACCAGGAGGTAGTTGCCCCACAACTTGTCCGGGAAGAGGACGACGTCGCCCTCGTCGACGAACATGTCGGCGATGGTGCTCAGACCGTGAGTGATGCCGCTGGTGACCACCGGGAGGCTGATGGGTGTGTCGCCGAGCGAGGGGTTCTTGGCACGTATCTCCGCCTGCCAGGCCTTGCGCATGTCGGCCCGGCCGGCGGAGGAAGCATACGGGAGCACGTCGTCGGCCTTCAGGTCGCTGAAGTGGCAGAGGATGGCGTCCAGCCCCATCGACTTGCCGGCCTCCCGGGCTTCGCCGATGGTGGCGTTGAACCGGTGGGCCTTCTGGTTGGCCTCAGCGGTCTGGGTGAGGATCCCCTTGGGGAAGTAGAGCTCGCGGCCGAGATCGGACAGCATCCGCATGATGGCCGGGGCTTCCCGCTCGATGGTCTGGTTGAGTTCTACTGCCAAGGGGTTCATGAGCACCTCTACCTGTTCTCGACCTGTTGTGCGCTATCCGATCAACCGAGGCGTTCTTTGAGGGCGGCGAGCTGCTTGCGCAGTTCCGCCGGCAAGCGGTCGCCGAACTCGTCGTAGTACTTGGACAGACCGTCGACCTCGTTGAGCCAGCCCTCTTTCTCGACGGCCAGCAACTGCTTCATGGCATCGTCGGAGATATCGAGGCCCGAGAGGTCCAGAGCGCCCGGCGCCGGCAGATAGCCGATCGGGGTCTCGACCGCTTCGCCCGTGCCTTCGACCCGCTCGAAGATCCACTTGAGCACGCGGCTGTTCTCGCCGTAGCCCGGCCAGAGGAACTTGCCGTCGTCGTCCTTGCGGAACCAGTTCACGAAGAAGACCTTGGGCAGTTTCTCCGCGTCGGTGCGGCCGGCGAACGAGAGCCAGTGAGAGAAGTAGTCGCCCATGTTGTAGCCGCAGAACGGCAGCATGGCGAACGGGTCGTGCCGGAGCACGCCGGTCTTGCTGAGGTTGGCAGCCGTGGTCTCGGAGCCTGCGGCCGAGCCCATGAACACGCCGTGCTCCCAGTCGAACGCCTGGTTGACGAGCGGGATGGTGCTGGCGCGGCGGCCGCCGAACAGGAACGCGGAGATCGGCACGCCGGCCGGGTCCTGCCATTTCGGGTCGATCACCGGGCACTGGCGGGCCGGAGCGGTGAAGCGAGAGTTCGGATGAGCGGCTTTGCGGCCGTCCTCCGGGGTCCAGTCGTTGCCTTCCCAGTCGATGAGATGGGCCGGGGCCGCGACGCCCATGTCCTCCCACCACACGTCACCCTCGTCGGTGAGGCCGGTGTTGGTGAAGATGGTGTTGGACTTGGCGCTCTCCATGGCGTTCGGGTTGGACGCGTAGGAGGTGCCGGGAGCCACGCCGAAGAAGCCTGTCTCGGGGTTCATGGCGTAGAGACGGCCGTCCTCGCCCAGTCGCATCCAGGCGATGTCGTCGCCCACGCAGGTGACGGTCCAGCCGGGGAGCGTGGGGAGCATCATGGCGAGGTTGGTCTTGCCGCAGGCGCTCGGGAACGCGCCGGCGATGTAATGGGTCTTGCCCTCGGGCGAGGTGAGACCGAGGATGAGCATGTGCTCGGCCAGCCAGCCCTCTTTCTTGGCCATCGATGAGGCCACGCGCAGGGCGAGGCACTTCTTGCCGAGG
Organism: uncultured Actinomycetes bacterium; assembly: GCA_903873715.1. GTDB lineage: Bacteria > Actinomycetota > Thermoleophilia > RBG-16-64-13 > RBG-16-64-13 > CAIQPS01. Next base: position 43,945 of record CAIQPS010000030.1, on the reverse strand, counting down.
AGAGCGTTGCCGCCGTAGCCGGATCCGTACGACCAGATGGACGGCTCTTCCTGGAAGTGGACGATGTACTTGTGTTTGGGATCACGCTCGCACGGCCAGGGCACGTCGGCCTGGAACGGGGCGAGCGGAGCGCCGATGGAGTGGATGCACGGGATGAAGTCGCCGCACTCGCCGAGCGCCTCCAGGACAGGAAGGCCCACGCGGGTCATGATGGACATGTTGACCACCACGTACGGAGAATCGGTCACCTCGATGCCGATCTTGGAGAACGGCGAGCCGACCGGGCCCATGGAGAACGGGATCACGTACATGGTCCGGCCTTCCATGCAGTTCTTGAAGATCCGGAGCATCTTGTCTTTCATGTCGCGCGCCGGGACCCAGTTGTTGGTGGGGCCGGCTTCGTTCATGTCCGCGACGGCGATGAACGTGCGGTCTTCGACCCTCGCGACGTCGCTCGGGTGGGAGCGGGCCAGGAAGGAGTCGGGGCGGAGGGTCTGGTTGAGAGGCGTGAACGTCCCCTGTTCGACCAGGAGATCGCACATGTACTTGTATTCCTCTTCACTGCCGTCGCACGTGTACACGCTGTCCGGCTTGAGCAGTTCCACCACTTCCGTCAGCCAAGCCAACAGACCCTTGTGCTGTGTGATCGCGTCGAGCGCGCCCGCCATCCTCTCTCCTTCCCTCGAAAAACCGATGTCCAACGTCTGATTCGTCTCTGATTCAGTGGCAGAACGCAACAAGGCCGGTGCGGGTGACCTTTTCGCCACGCAACCGGCCTAATGGCGCGGTTGATCGACCTGGGTCACCCCCCGCGCAGTCTGCCAGTGACAAAAAATACCATGTATCGCTATGCGGTGCGGCCCGAAGGCACGCGAGAAGCGCCCCGTCCCGCGTTTTTGACTCAGGCCGACTTCTTCGGGAACCAGGGGACGAACGCGCTCGTGCGCCTCACGTAGTCGGCGTAACCGGGCTTGGACTCCTTGAGGCTCTTCTCGAGCAGGGTCACCCCCGACACCCGCAGCAACAGGAGAGTGATGATCACCGGGCCATAGACCGACCAGTACCCGTGAGCCGCCGCCGCGATCAGCCAGATGCCCCACCACATGACGGCCTCGCCGAAGTAGTTGGGATGGCGGGTATATCGCCAGACACCGCCGTCCAGCACCTTGCCCTTGTTCTCCGGACGGCGTTTGAAGAGGGCCAACTGCGTGTCTCCGGCCACTTCGAAGAAGAACCCCACCAGCCATACGGCCAGGCCCACGTAGTCGAGGACCGTCAACCGGTCCGGGAGGGCTCCCCCCTCCGCGGCGGCCAGCGGCGCCGCCACCAACCAGAGCAAGATGGCCTGCAGAACGAACACCTGGGCGTAGCTGTACCACCAGAAGGTCCGCGGCCGCTTGGCGCGCATCGCCTGATAGCGAGGGTCTTCGCCCCGCCCCCGGTTGCGTATCACGAGATAGATGGACAGCCGCAGCCCCCACGCGCACGTCAGGGCCACCACGAGCACCACCCGGTAGGCATACCCGTCCGTGAGGAGCAGGTACGAGGCCGCGGCCACTATGAACCCCACGCCCCAGAACGGGTCGACCACGCTGGCGTCGTGACGGACGAGACTGAGCAGCCAGATGAGGGTCATGTACACCAAGAGCACCGCGAGGGTGATGCCCAACGCCGTCCAGATGCCCATCATCCGCCCACCTTTCGCACTGCCACGGCTATCGCGCCGATGCCGGTGTGAGTGGCCAGCACCGCGCCACATTCCATCATGGGGATCTCTACGTCCGGGCCGAACCGCTTGCGCAACTGCTGCAGGGTGTAGGCCACGGCTGACGGCGAATCGGCGTGGGCCACCGCCAGGCGCACCTGCCCGCCCCCGGCGAACTCCGCGGCGCGCCTTGCCAGGCCCCGCAGCGTCCGGTTGAAACCCAGAGCGGCCCCATCGGTGTGCGCCGCCCCCTCCTCGTCGAACAGGATGACGGGATGGAGCTCGATCAGGCCTGCTATGCGGGCCACTTTGGCGCTCACCCGGCCGCCCTGCACGGCAAAGTCAAGGGAGGGAGTGGCTCCGTAGACCCGCGTGTTCCGGGCCGCGTCCTCGGCGGCAGCGACCACCTCGTCGAGCGACCCGCCGGCCTGGATGGCGTCGCCCGCGGCCTCCACGACGAGCCCCAGCCCCACCGACAGATGGCGGGCGTCGACCACCCGGACCCTCCGCGGGTCCACATCCGCTGCCGCGCTCTGGGCGGACTGAACCGTGCCCGACATGCGCGGCGACAGGTGGATGGACACGATGCTCTCATGCGTGGAAAGCAGGGTCTCGTAGACCCTGCGGAAGGCCTCTCTGTTCGGCTGCGACGTACGCGGCATCTCGCCGGTCTGCCGGAGCAGGCCGTAGAAGGCCTGCGAACCCAGCTCCACCCTGTCGAGATAGGTGCGCCCGCCGAGCGACACCGTCAGCGGCACCATGATCATCCCCGACCGCAACTGGGCGGCCTCCGGCAGATCGACGGTGGAGTCGGTCACCAGCGCGATCGTCGCGGACTTCGCCGCCTGCTGCTGGGCCACCATGTCGTCGACCTTGAAGCTCTCCACCACGGCCACGCTCTGCAGGGCGCTGCGGAACCGGGCCGGCTCGTTGGTGTGCAGGTGGACGCGCATATACGTGCCGCCACCGGCGATCACGAGGGACTCCCCGAGTGCTCCGACCGCCCGCTCGATCACTGCCCGCTCGAGCGACTGCCCCGTCAGCAGCGCCTCGGTGCAGTAGCGAAACCGCTCATCGGTCTCGGCTCCGCGGGCGCCTGCGTGACCGCCCGGGCCGGCTGCGAAAAAGGCGCCGCCGCTGTCCGTCGCGGACACGTCCAGTCCCCTGTAGGCCGCGGGGAACGTCAGAGGGTCGAGCGCGACGGAGTGCCCGCCTCGGTGCGCCCGCAAGGGATCGAGCATCCCCTCCAGGAAGTACACGAACCCCTGTCCGCCCGCGTCGACGACGTGGCTGCGGGCCAGGACCTGCAACTGAGACGGTGTGGCGGCCAGAGCCGCCTGGGCGGCGCCGAGCGCATGGGTCATGAGTTCGCGGAAATCGGGGAAGCGTTCGGCGCTGTCGGCCAGCTCGCGCGCCCACGCCCGCAGGACCGTGAGGATGGTGCCCTCACGCGGGTTCTGCACCGCAAGGTAGGCGGAATCGACTCCTCCGGCCGCGGCCACGGCGAACTCGCGGGCCTCAACGTCGTGTTTGTGACGCAGCCCGTCTGCCAGGCCGTGGAGGAACTGCGCGAATATCGCCCCGGAGTTACCGCGGGCGCCCACCAGGGCGGCATCCGCCGCCAGGCGCGCCGCCGTGCCGATGCTCGGAGGGGGCGTGCGTCCCAGTCCCGCGGCCGCAGCGGTCAGCGTAGCGGCGAGGTTGGCCCCGGTATCAGCGTCCGCCACCGGGAAGACGTTGATCCTGTCGAGCGTCGCCTGCCCCTTGACGACCGCGTACGCCCCCGACTTCAGACTGTCGGCGAAGCTGTGACCCCCGAACACGTGCAAAGCGCTCTCGCCTTCCTTGCGGCTCCCCCGTATATGGCGCCACTCTACCTCATGCCACGTGCTTGCGCACCATCTCCAAGGTGCCGGCCGACTGCAGCTTCAGGTTCTTGTGGGCGATGAACTTCGCGTACTCGGCGATGAAGACCTTGCCCGGGTCGCGCAGGTCGAACTTCTCCGGGTGATCGCGGAAGAACTCCCGGTGCACACGGGTCCACACCAGGCGGCCGTCCGTGTCGATGTTGACCTTGGTGACCCCCAGCGGCACAGCCTTGGCGAACTCGTCCTCGTCCACGCCCTTGGCGCCCTTCAGGTCGCCGCCGGCGGCGTTGATGCGGGCCACCTCTTCCTGCGGCACCGAGGAGGAACCGTGCATGACCAGCGGGAAGCCGGGCAGGCGCTTCTGGATCTCGGCCGCCACGTCGAGGCGCAGACCTTGGGCTCCGGTGAACTTGTAGGCGCCGTGGCTGGTCCCGATGGCCACGGCAAGGCTGTCGCAGCCCGATTCCTTAACGAAGATGGCGGCCTCGTCCGGGTCGGTGAGGTGGGCGTTCTTCTCTTCCACCTGCACGTGCTCCTCCACCCCGCCGAGCTGGCCCAGTTCGGCCTCCACCGAGATCCCCCGGGCATGCGCCGCTTCCACGACCTGCCGGGTGATGCGGATGTTCTCCTCGAGCGGTTGGCTGGAGGCGTCGATCATCACCGAGGAGTAGAAGCCACTCTCGATGCAATCCAGAGCCGTGGGCAAGTCGCCGTGGTCGAGATGCACGGCGAAGATGGCTTCGGGGAAGATCTCGTCGGCCGCTTTGATCATGGCTTCGAGCATGCGCTTGTCGGCATACGAGCGGGCGCCCTTGGAGATCTGGATGATGAACGGAGCCTGAGAATCGATGTTGCCCCGGAACAGTCCCAGGGTCTGTTCCATATTGTTGATGTTGTAGGCCCCGACGGCGAACTTGCCGTAGGCCACTTCGAACAGTTGCTTGGTGGTGACGATCATCGATGGCTCCTATCCGGCGTTTGCGGCTTCCCAGTATGCTTGTGCCTCTGCGACCATGTCCTCGAGCCGGTCGTAATAGTCGGGGATGTCCTTCAGGTGTGCCCAGGCTATCTTGCCGGTGAGAAGAGGGTCGTCACCGGTGACGTTGGTCTCGGGATACACGGTCCCGTGCTCGAACTCGAACTCGAGACCTCGGCGGAACTGCTCCACCTCGACGCTGCTCCAGTCGACACCCAGGCGGTCGCCCACCTTCTTGGCGTCTTCGAGTTCGAAATGATGCGGGTGGCTCATGTCGGCCTCCTTCAGTGCCCGGATACCGCCGTGATCACATCAGTGGTCGTGGCCAGCCAGCCGAACGCGTGCTCCACGTTCCATTCGGTGGCGAGCCGGTTGTGCTCGGGCCCGGAGTTGTTGCAGGCGTCCGAGACCATGATGGGCCAGTAGTCGAGCAGGTAGCCGTCCCGGAGCGTGGTCTCCACGCACACGTTGGTGGCGACTCCCGTATAGAAGCAGTACTTGATGCCGTGGGTCTTGAGGATCATGTCCAGGTTCGTCCCGGCGAAGCCCGAGTACCGCTGCTTGCGCACCACGATATCGCCCGGCTGCGGAGCGATCTCGTCGACGATGCGCTCGTCCCAGGTGCCGTAGGTGACGTATCTGCCCCACTTGGCTGGATCGGCCGTCATGAGGGCCATCCCCAGTTCCTTGTGGTAGTTGGGCGAGCCGGGTCCGCCGGAGTCGGAGTAGTCGGGGTTGTAGCTCATCATGAGGTACACGATCTTGACCCCCGCCGCGCGCAGCGCCGGCAGCAGGCGGGCGTTGTTGTCGATGCACGCCGGAGCGCCCGAGATGTCGTACCCCGCCTCGGCGAACATGCCGCCGGGGCTCACGAACGCGTGCTGCATGTCCACGACGATGACGGCGGTGCGCGCCAGGTCGATCTCGATGGGGCCGGGCCGCGCCGGGATGGTCACCAGCTTGGTGGTGCAGCCGCTGTTCTGCTCGGTCATCGTCCGTCTCCTCAGGTAGCCGGCGGCGCCGAGGCGGGCCGCCCTATCTTCTCGAGAGCTTTCTCGAGGTCGATGAACAGGATATCCTGCCCGTCCCCCGTGAAGAAGAGCACACTGTACCCCGCCTGCTGCAGGAAGTCCGCCTCGGGGGCGTCCTGCTCCGTGGCCGGCATCACCGCGAACCGAGGTGGCAGATCGCTGGTCCACCTTCCCTGGTACATGGTCTCGGCCGCTTCTACCGCCGTCGCCTTGAACTCGAACACCGCGGCGGCGCGGTCGCCTTCGCCCCACACGTAGACTTCCTTCCGCAGGGATACCGTGTCTTCGGCGACAGGAAACCCCCGGCCGCTCAGTTCCCGCCGAAGCGCCGTCCGCGCCCGCGGCAGTGTCACGCTCCCGCCCCGTGCGCCCGCAGAGCTTCCAAGACCTTCTCCGGTGTGATCGGCAGAGAATGGACCCGCACACCGGCGGCATCGTAGAGGGCGTTGGCTATCGCGGGAGCGACGTTCGTGATACCGGTCTCGCCCACCCCCTTGGCTCCGAACGGGCCTGTGGGGTCGGGTTCCTCGACCAGGATCACCTCGACTTCGGGCATGTCGAGTGCGGAGAGCATCTTGTACGTGGCAAAGCTGTCGCTGACCACTTTGCCGGTCCCCTTGTCGATGACGAGGTCCTCGGTCAACGCGTAGCCCAGACCCTGCGCGGCCCCTCCCTCGAGACAACCCTCGACCGTCAGCGGGTTGATGGCCCGGCCGATGTCGTGCGCGATCACAAGTTTGAGCACCTTGATGACACCGGTCTCGACATCCACCTCTATCTCGGCGAAACCGGCCTGGAAGTTGGGACAATGCATGACACTCTGATGCTTGCCGGTGGCCATGATATGCCGGGCGTCGGTGCCGTACTCGTAGATCCCCGCATGAGCCACCTCGGCCACGCTCACGCCCACGCTCGAGTCGGCGACGGCAAAGACGCGGCCGTCGCGAACGTCGAGTCCCTCGGACTCGACCCCGAGCATGCGGGCCGCGCGCTCCACCACGATCGCCTTGACTTTGCGCGCCGCATCGAGCGCCGCGTTGCCGATGGCATACGTGGAACGGCTGGCATGGGTCCCGATGTCGAACAGCGTCACGTCGGTGTCGCCGGTGACTGTCCGGACGTCCTCGTAGCGGAGGCCGGCCCCCTCGGCCGCGATCTGCGCGAGGACCCCCAGGATGCCCTGCCCCATCTCACAGGGGCTCACGGAGAGACTGGCGGTTCCGTCTTCGTCCAACTTCATGACCGCAGTGGAATGCTCCAGCAGGAACCCGCCTGCGCCGCTCGCGTGCGTCATGATGGACATGCCCACTCCGCGCCTGTAGCGGCCCTCCTTGCCGGCACCCCAGCCGTGCCACTTCTGGTCCCACCCTATGGCCACGGCCCCGCGACGGATGCACTCCGGCAACGCGCAGGTGGTGATGGCCTGCGGCTCCCACATACTCGGCTCACCCGGCCCGCGCGCGTTCTTGAGCCGGAAGTCCACCGGGTCCATGCCGCACTTCTCGGCCGCTATGTCGAGGGCCTGCTGCAGTATGAACGAGCCTTCCGGGTTGCCGTAGCCACGCATGCCGCTGGCCGTCGGATTGTTGGTGTACACCATCAGCGCCTTGCCTCGCACCACGGGGGAACGCATGACGCCCAGTGTGGACTGCATGTTGACGGCGCTGATCGTGCCGCTGTGCGAGAAGTAGGCACCGGAATCCGACAGGACGTCCTGCTCGATGGCCGTGATCTCCCCGGCCTCGCCGACGCCGACCCGGATCGTTTGCCTCTGCTCCGTACGGCTGTTCCAACCGTTGAAGTCTTCCTCACGCGTGACCAAGACCTTCACGGGTCTACCGGTGACCTTCGCCAGCATCGCCGCCACCGGCTCGACGCCGAACGACAGGCGTGCGCCGAAGCCGCCGCCGACCGCCGGGGTGATCCAGCGGACGTTGCCTTCGCCGATGTCGAACACCCGGCGGCCCATCGCCTTCTTCGCGAGATGGGCGTTCTGGCTGGGGGACCACACCGTCAGGCGCCCCTTGTCGTCCCATGACGCGATGGCGGCGTCCGGCTCCATGTGGGCCTGTTTCTGCCGCGAATTGCGGCCCGAGAACTCGGCGACATGGGCGGAAGAGGCCAGCGCCGCATCCAGATCGCCCCGGTTGAACGGGTGCTCGATGACTCCGGCGACGTTGTCCTTCCAGCCCTTGTGCACCACCGGGGCGCCTGGCGCGAGCGCGTCCTCGGGGTCGAAGACGGCCGGCAGCACTTCGTACTCCACTTCGATGAGGTCCAGAGCCCGTTCGGCCACGTAGAGGTCGACGGCTGCGACGGCCGCGACCCAGTCCCCGATGTAGCGGGCCTTGTCCGACAGGATGTACTGGTCCAGGTTCTCCGTCTCGTAAGCGAACGGAGGCAGGCCTTCGGCCATCACGGAGCGGGTGAAGCCCCGTTTCGGCACGTCGGCGTGAGTGATCACCGCGGCCACGCCCGGTAGGGCCTTGGCCCGCGACGTATCGATGGCAACGATGCGGGCATGGGCGTGCGGGCTGGTCAGGATACGCCCTATGAGCATGCCGGGCAGAGCGATGTCGGCGCTGAACCTGGCCGCACCGGTCGCTTTTGCCGCCACATCCGGACGGGCCAGAGACTTGCCGACAGAGGAGAACTCGGAGTGAGGCTCGTTGGTCATCGCGCACCCCCGTTCCTGAGTATGCCCGCGGCCGATTCGACAGCCTCCACGATCTTGACATAGCCGGTACACCGGCACAGGTTGCCGGCCAGGAAGGCCTTGATCTCTCCGCGCGTCGGTTCAGGGTTCTCGTCGAGCAGGGCCTTTGTGGTGAGCACCATACCCGGCGTGCAGAAACCACACTGAACGGCCCCGGCGTCCACGAAGGCCTGCTGGATCGGGTGCAGTCCGGCGCCGTCCGCCAGTCCCTCGATGGTCGTCAGGCTCCTGTCCCTGGCCGTCACGGCAAGGGTGAGACAGGCGAACACCGGCTTCCCCTCAAGCAGCACGGTGCATGCCCCGCAGTCGCCGGCGCCGCAGCCGTACTTCGTGCCGACGAGACCGATGGAGTCCCGCAACACGTCGATGAGAAGCATGTGCGGCTCGACGATCACCTCGTATCCCTGACCGTTGACGATGAAGGTCGCGATCTCCTTGGCCATCACGCCTCCTTCCCGTCGTGGCCGTCGAGTACGCCGGCCCCATCAGCCGCCTGCGTCAGAGCGTCCCGCACGAGCACCTTCACCATCTCCGCCCGGTAGTCCGCGGTGGAGCGCACGTCGGAGATCGGGCGGACCGACCGCGCAGCCGCCTCCGCTGCAGCCTTCGCCGTCGCGGGGCACCAATCTTCTCGCAACAACAACTCTTCGGCGGCCACGGCCCTGACGGGCGTCGGCGCAGCAGACCCGATCGCTATGCGCGCATGCGCGCACGTCCCGCGGGAGAACGCCACCGAGACGGCGACGTTGACCTTGGCGATATCATCAGCCGTCTTGGACAGCTTCAGGAACCGGCCCGCACTGCCCACCGGCCGGGCGGGCACCACGACCTCGGTGACCAGCTCATGAGGCCGGACTGCGGTGACCCCCGGCCCCAGGAAGAAATCTTCGACGGCGATGTCCCGCTCATCGCCGACACCTGCGATCTTGACCCGCGCGCCCAGCGCGAACAGCGCGGGCGCCACGTCGGAGGCGGGGGTGCCCACGCACAGGTTGCCCACGAGTGTCCCCATGACCTTGGTCTGCATCGAGACGATCGACGCGATGGCCTCCGCCAGGAGCGGCCAGCCTTGTGTCACCGCAGCCGACTGCTCCACCTGGCGCAGAGTGGCGAGCGCTCCGATGTGCAGCGCCCCGCCGCCATGGGCATCAACGCGGACGTGGTCCAGGCCGGCGATCTTCTGGAGGCTCACCACCCGCTCCGGCGTCTCCTGCCGCAGCCGCATCTTCAGCACCAGGTCGACGCCGCCGGCCAGCGCCCGGGCGCGGCCGCCGTCGACGAGGGCGACGGCCTCCTCCACGGATGCCGGCTCGGAGAACTCGAAGGGCAACAACGCGCGGTGCATGGTCTCCCCCTTTGCCCGGGCCCGGCGGTCGCGGCCGAGGCCCGCACGCTTCTACTCGTAGTATTCCGGGCAGGCCTTGAGCGTCTCGAACTGCTCCTGGTCGTGACCGAAGAAGATCTGGCCTTCTTCCTTCTCCACAAGGTCGCGCACTCGTTTGAAACTCCAAAGCTCACCGGCCGCCGACCAGGTGAAGGCGTGCGGGATGCCCGGCGCGTAGCCGTTCACCGGGACGTCGTAGTACATGCCGCGGTGTTCGCACGCCGAGAGGAACACCGGGCCGGTCTTGGGCAACCGCACCATGACGTTCTGGAAGCCGGGCGTGTGGCCGGGCAGGCTGAGTATCTCGACGTCCCTCCCCAGCAACTCGTAGTCGCCGTCGATGAAGAGGTAGTCGAGCCCCTTCTTCTCGAAGTAGTCGCGGACGTACATCCAGGTATGGAACTGCTCCACCGCGGGCTCGTCACCCGGGCGCGGCGGCGTGCCGATCCGGCTCGCGTACTCCATCTCCGCCTCCTGCACGACGATCTTGGCCTTCGTGCCGGCGAACTCGGGCAGGTACCCCGTATGCTCGCTCATGAGGTGGGAGATGACCACATAGTCGATGTCATCAGGTTTCACGCCTATCTTGGCAAGCTGGCTCACGGGGTTCTGGTCGGGCGTCTTCATGAGATGGTGGCCGTGCGGCCCCCGGCGATGCGGGAAGCCGGGGAGTCGGTCGAACCACTCGCTGGTGAAGCCCAGGTCGAACACCACTTTGGCTTTCGGGTGGTCGATGAAGAACTGGATGTTGCGGATACCGAACGGGCCTTCGTGGTATTCCTCACCGGTAGCGGCACCGTCCCCGAAGTGCCATAGGAACCCGCGTTCGACCCACATCTGGCCGCCGTCCAGGATGTACAGCTTCATGCTCATGTCAGCTCCTTGTCGGCGCCGGCGCCGTACGGCCGCCGGCTTGCGAACATCTTTGGTTCAGTCCTTGAGGCAGGCCACGACGTCGATCTCGACGAGCATGCTCGAGCGGGCGAGCGAAGCCGGCATGACGAAGGTGCTCGCGGGCGGTTCTTCGATGAGCCCGGGCGCGTGCTTCTGCCAGTATTCCCACTCGGTGTCGCGCATCAGTTGGTAGTCCTTGACGTCCTTCAGGTAGATGGTGGTCTTCACGATGTGGTCCATCGAGCTACCCGCCTCCTCAAGGGCCGCCTTGACCTTGTCGAGCGCCACGAGCATCTGCTCCCTCACGTCGGCGGACGAGACATCGCCGGTCTCCATCGTCCGGCCGCTCATCCCCGAGAGGAACACCAGGTCGCCGACGACGACAGACCGGGCGAAGCGCTGCTTCTGTCCCCCGTAGTAGAGCGGATAGGTCTTCTTCTTCATGCGTCGCTCCTTGCTCGCTTTATGGGATCTGCTCGTCCATGGCCACCGTACGGAAGGGTATCCGGGCGAAGGGCCGGGTCTTCTGGTCTATGAAGATGCGCGACCGCATCCACTCGCCCCTGAGCGCAGCCCGCTTGACCTCGGTGGCCGCCCTGTCGATCGAACTGCCGGTGTCGTCCAGCACCGCTCCGTAGTCGCGTGAGGCGCTCTCGGGAGAGACCAGGCCGATGTCGAGGTCGTGCTGCAGACGGTCCAGATCCCGGTCGAGGGGATCGCCGTAGCCCCCGCCGCCCGGAGCCCGGAAGTAGAGGACGTCTCCCGGCCGGGCGATCTTGCCCCCCGCCCGGTCGATAGGCGTCTCCGCGCCGTCCGCGTGGATGATCTTGTTCTCGCCGTGCAGCCCGGGCATGCCCCCGAACACCCCGTACGGCGGTATCACGCACCGGTCGTTGGCGCCGCCCACCTCGCACTCGTGGCCCAGCGGCCGCATGATCGTCACTCCCGACATCCCGCCCCGGAACCGCCCCGGGCCGCCGCTGTCCGGCATGAACGCGTAACTCTCCACCAGGAACGGGTAGCGGGTCTCGAACACCTCCATCGACACCTGGGACACGCTGCCCCCGATGCGCGGGCCGCCGGCCAGTTCGAAGCCGTCCTTGGTCGCCCGGGCGCCCCACGCCGTGGGGTCGGATCCGAGGTACCAGGCGTAGTACTCACCGGTACGCGGGTCGAAGCCGCCGGCGATGTGCGCGGTGGCCGTGCCCGAATCCCCACCTATGACCCTCTCAGGGATCACCCGGGCCAGCGCGGCGCTGACCGTGTCGATGATCCTCAGGGACGTCTCGGTATTGCCGCTCACCACCGGCGCGGGGAACAGGGCGTTGACCACCAGTCCCTCCGGGGCCACGATGGTCACCGGGCGATAGCACCCATGGTTCTTGGGGATGGTGGGGTCGGTGAGATTGAAGAGGGCACAATACGTGGCCGAATAGGTCACGCCGAGGACGCAGTTGGCCGGGCCCTTCACTTGCGCGTCGGAGCCGCTGAAATCCACGGTGATGTCACTGCCGGCCACGGTGATCCTCACGTGGATCTTGACCGGCCGCTCGGTATCGATACCGTCGTTATCGAGGAAGTCCTCGAACACGTACACCCCGTCGGGGATGGCCGCGATCTCCGCCCGCATGAGCTGCTCGGAGTGGTCCATGGCCCAGTCCATGGTGGCCACCATCTCGTCTGAGCCGTATTTGGTGAACAGTTCGCCGATCCGCTTCGCCCCGAGCCGGCAGCCGGCCACCTGAGCCTGCAGGTCGCCCCAGGAGAACTGAGGGACTCTCACATTGGCCAAGAACAGGTCGCGGACCCCCTCGTTGAGCACGCCCGCCTTGTAGAGCTTGATCGGCGGGATGCGCACCCCTTCCTGGAAGATGCTCACCGTGTCGCCGGCGAAGCTCCCCGGATGCATGCCTCCTATGTCCCCGTGATGACCCCGCGCGACCGCATACGCCACCAACTCGCCCTCGTGATACACCGGAGCGACCACGTCGACGTCGGGCAGGTGGGTCCCCCCTGGGAACGGGTTGTTGTGGATGACCACGTCACCCTGAGCGAGCCCGGCCGGGCCGAAGAAGCGGATGATCGCTCCCGCGCTGAGTTCCAAGGCGCCGAGATGGACGGTCACCCCCATGGACGACGCGATCAGGCGGCCTTCCCTATCGAGCAGCGCCGTGGAGAAGTCGAGGACCTCGTTGAAGATGGGATGGTACGAGGTGCGCTTGAGCACCTCGGCCATCTCCAACGGTATGGACTCGAGCAGGCTGCGCAGCACGCCCAGCGTGAAGGCGTCCCGCGGACCGGCGCCCGCCCCCCGGCCTCCGGAGGCGACCGCGCTCACTGCGCCAACTCCACGACGAGCGTCCCGAAACGGTCCACGACGGCCGTCTCCCCCGGCGGGATGACCGTCGTGGTGTCCATCTGTTCCACCACCGCGGGTCCGGCGACCACGTTGCCGGCCAACAGGCGCAGCCGCTCGTACGTCTCGCACTCGACGTAGCCGCCTGCCTCCTCGAAGAACACCTGCCGGCGGCCCTTGCGCGCCTCGTACGGGTCTGGGCCTCCCACCGCTATCTCGGCCATGGGAGTGAGGCCCAACGGCCCGACCGCGGACACGGACAGGGTCATCAACTCGACCTCGGACCCCGGGGAGTCGTGACCGAACAGGTGCATGTGCTTGTCGTGGAAGAGATTCCCCAGCCGTTCGACAGCCGCGGCGTCCATGCGCAGCACCATGCTCTCCGGCACTTCCACCGGCACTTCGTGGGCCTGCCCCAGGTAGCGCATGTCCGCGTGCCTGTGGAGCACCACGCGCTCGGGCGGACAGCCGGACTCCTCGATCCTGGCCGACGCTTCAGCGGCGAGCTCCGCGAAGATCGTCTCGAGCCTCGACGGGTCGGCCTGCGACAGCCGCACCACGTACGAGCGATGCACGTCGTAGCGGGTGTCGGCACTGATGAGCCCCACGGCGGAGAAGACGCCGGCGTTGAGGGGCACCACGACCCTGGGTATTCGCAACTCCTGCGCCATGCGGACCGCGTGGATCGCGGCCGTCCCCCCGGACACGACGAGGGTGAAGTCCCGGGGGTCATGGCCCCGCTGGACCGTCACCACCCGCGTCGCCCCGATCATGTTGGCGTTCACGAGCCGGTACACGCCGTGCGCGGCCTCCGCGATGCCGACTCCCAACCGTTCGGCCAACTTCCGCCGGATCGCCTCCCGCGAAGCCTCCACGTCGACGGTGAGGGCACCGCCCAGGTAGTAGCCGGGGTTGATGTAGCCGAGGACCAGATCCGCGTCGGTGACGGTGGGCTCGTCGCCACCCTTGCCGTAGCAGGCCGGGCCCGGCACGGACCCCGCACTCCGCGGCCCGACGTGGACCGCGCCCGCTGCGTCGACAGACGCTATGCTGCCGTCACCGGCACCTATCTCGACCATGTCCATGACCGGCACGCCCATGAAGTAGCGTCCGCCCAACCAGAAGCGCGTGGTCACCACGGGCTCGCCGCCGCGGATCACACAGATCTTGGCCGTCGTCCCGCCCATATCGAAGGAGATGACGTCCGGGTAGCCGAGAGAGACACCCAACCGGGCCGCTGCCGAGACGCCGCCGGCCGGACCCGAATCGATGGTGTAGACGGGCCGGTTGGCGGCCACGGCGGCCGACATGATCCCCCCGCTGGACTGCATGAGGAACAGTTCGTTGCCGAACCCCAGTTCCTTGAGCCTCTCGCGCAGCCGGCGGAGGTACGACTGCATGACCGGCATGACGTATGCGTTGATGGTCGTCGTGCTGAGGCGTTCGTACTCCCGGATCACCGGCAGGATCTCGCTCGAGAGCGACAGGGGCAGCCCGGGCAACTCCTCGCGGAGGATCTCAGCGGTGCGCTGCTCGTGGGCCGGGTTCATGAAGGAGAACAGGTAGCAGATGGCGACGGCTTGGACGTCCATGCGAAGCAATTCGGCAGCGATGCCTCTCACGACGTCCTCGTCCAGAGCCTTGAGTACCCTGCCCTGGTAGTCCAGGCGCTCCGGGACTTCGAAGCGCAGCGGACGCCTTACCAGAGGGTCGTAGCCTCCGACGTAGTCCTGCGGGAGGTCCATCTGCAGGTCGTACATGTCGTCCGGGTCGTCGATGACCCGTTGCCCCCGACGCAACTCGAGCGCGTCCCGGAAGCCTTCGGTGGTGATGATGGCCACCCGGGCGCCCTTGTTCTCGATGACCGCATTCACCCCCACCGTGGTGCCATGCGAGAAGAAGTCGACGGACGCAAGGTCGACACCGGCTTGCGCCACTGCGTCGAGCACACCGTCCGACTGGTCTTCCGGGGTGGTGGGGGCTTTGGCCACGGTGATGCGACCAGCCTCATCCATGGCGACGAGATCGGTGAAGGTTCCCCCGACATCTGCCCCGACCCGGTGTCTCATCGGGCCATCATAACCTAGTAAGCGCTCGCTACGGAAGCGGTGCGGTCCCCAACAAGCGTTTGCTCGAGCCAGCCGTCAGTCGCCGCCCGGCTGCAACACCCGGCCGACCGCGAAGCCCTTGCCCAGATCCTCCCCGGTGCCGTAGTACCGGTTCTCGCTGGGACCCCACCAGATGGGTCTCATGAGCGCCGCGGTCGGGCGGCCGCGTTCGTCCAGGCAGGACTCGTCCACCTTGACGTCCAGTATCTCGGCGGCGAAGAGCGTGTGCAGGCCGAGCTCGGCCACGTGGACGATCCGGCACTCAAGCACGAAGGGGAACTCGCCGACGTACGGCGCATGCACCAGCTCGCTGCGCACCGGCGTCAGCCCGGCGGCGGCGAACTTGTCGGTGTCGCGGCCGGAGGCCGTGCCGAAGAAGTCCGCTGGGACCACCTGCTTCTCGGTGGGGATGCTGATGGTGAACTCCTTCTTCTCCATGAGGCTGGCGTAGGTGTAGGTGGCCTTTCGCACGGAGATGGCCACGCACGGCGGTTTGCTGCAGCAGATACCGCCCCACGCGACGGTCATGACGTTCGGCTTGCCGGCCGCGTCGTAGGTGCCCACCACGAACACAGGGGTCGGATACAGCCAGGTACCGGGGCCGAGCGACTTCTTCATGTCTTCCTCCCTACCAACGATCGTAATGGATGCGGCGGGCGTCGAAGCGGTCCGCCTGAGCGGGATGCTCGGCCGGATACCCCACCGGGACGACCGAGAACGGGATGATGCCTTCGGGGAGCCCGAGCACTTCCTTGATGGGACCCATCCGCTCCTCCCGGGGATACGTGCCGCACCAGACGGCCCCCAGACCCATGGCGTGGGCGGCGAGGAGCATGTTCTGCGTGGCGGCGGCGCAATCCTGGGGCCAGAAGCCGGGGCGGTTGTCCCTGCTCATGTCGGCACACAGCACGATGACCACGGGGGCGTCGCTGGCCATGCCACCGTATGGATTGGCGTCCGCTATGACGTCGCGCACCGCCTGGTCGCGCACCACAACGAACGCCCAAGGCTGCTGGTTGCCCGCGGACGGCGCGGCCATGCCGGCGCGGATGATATCGGTCACCTGCTCGTCGGAGACGGGCTCCGCCATGTACCTGCGGATGCTGCGGCGGGTAAAGATCTCCTCCATCCGTCCTCCGTGTCCGGGCGCGCCGCGGTGTGGCGCGCGCTCGCTGATCGTATCGCTATGAGGATACCCCGCCGCGCGCCGGTCATCGCAGCCCCTGCCCGCTCCGAGCACCGCAGACGCTCCCTCAGCAGAAGTGAGTGAGTGCTAACATCGTGGAGGACTCCCCGCAAACTGAAGGGAAATGCCATGAGTGGCGACGTGTATCCGGTGGTCAAGGTCGCGGCGGTGCAGGCCGCCTCAGTGTTCCTCGACCGTGAAGCCTCGGTGGACAAGGCCTGCCGGCTGATCGCTGAGGCCGCGGCCGGCGGCGCGAAGCTCATCGCCTTCCCCGAAGGGTTCATCCCCACCCATCCCATCTGGTATCACCACCACCCGGCGACGGGCGCCATCGCCAACAAGCTGGCCGTCGAGCTGTTCAAGAACTCGCTGGAAGTGCCCAGTCCCGATTTTGACAAGCTCTGCGCCGCGGCGCGCGAAGCCGCCGCCTACGTGATCATGGGCGCGTGCGAGAAGCTGCCCGACACCACCGGCACTATGTACAACTCGCAGCTGTTCATCGGCCCGGACGGCTCGTTCCTCGGGCGCCACGTGAAGGTCATGCCCACCGTCGGCGAACGCCTGGTCCACACCGGGGGCTACGGCGACACGATGAAGGCCATCCCCACCGAGTTCGGCCCCATCAGCGGACTCATCTGCGGGGAGAACTCTAACCCGCTCGCGGCGTTCGCGTTCATCGCGCAGGGCACGCGGTTCCACATCAGCAGCTGGCCCAACCACTTCCCTACCAGCGGCGACCCCATGCGCATCCGGGTGTCCGTGGATTCGCAGGCCTTCGCGCAGATGAGCAAGGCCTTCGTGATCTCCCCCTGCGGCACGGTCGACGAGGACATGATCGCCAAGCTCCAGGTAGGCCCCGAGGGTGAGGCCTTCCTGCGCGACCCCGACTGCTGCGGCGGCTCCGTGATCGTCGGCCCGAACCAGCGCATCCTGGCCGGTCCCATGGGAGCGGAAGAGGGCATCATCTACGCCGACTGCAACCTGGAACTCTGCATAGCCACCAAGTTGCGCCACGATTTCGCCGGGCACTACAACCGGCCGGACATCTTCCAGCTCTACGTGAACGAGAGCCGGCCCAGGCTGTACAACCCGTACACGATGGAGATATCGCCGGGAGGTGCGGCGCCCGACGGTCCGGCTGCCGGCGACCAGCCCTGCGACGGCTGCTGCTAGCCGCTCCGGCGGCTATCCGTCCGGCTGACCCCCGTCCGGCCCAGCCCCCGCCCACTCCTCGGCGGTGAGCGCGTACCGGTCGTGGTCCCTCCAGCGGCCTCCCACCTGGAGATAGCGGGGTGAACGCCCCTCCAGGCGGAAGCCCAGGCTCAGCACCAGGCGGGCGGAACGCAAGTTCTCGGGCTGGATGTTGGCTTCCACCCTGTGCAGCCCGTGTTCGCCGAACGCCCTTTCGAGCACGGCCGCCATACCTGCGCGCATGTACCCCAGGCCCGCGAACGGCGACAGCGCGTAGTAGCCGAGGAACGCGTTCTGGAACGGCCCGCGGATGATCGAGTTGATGTTGACCACGCCCGCCAGACGCCCTCCCGGCTCGCGGATACCATAGCCGAGGCGCATCTCGGCGGGCCGCCCCAAGTCCTCCCGCAGGGCCTGTTCGGTCGAGGGCAGGTAGATCCAGGGCTCATGCAGGCCCCGGCTCCCCTCGATGGCCCGCAGCAACTCCGGTGCATCCTCGGGACCCAACAGCCCGATGCATATCATCGAGGCACCGCCCGGGGCTCGGGGACGCGCCGCAGACTGATCGCCAATGTCTTCTCCCTCGGTGTCGGACCACGGAGACGACTCCACTCTAGGCCGAAAACCCGTCGATGGATAGACCGGGGTCGACCTTGACCGGCGATCGCCGCCTGGATGGAAAAGGGGCTCCCCGCCGGCACGGCGGGGAGCCCCAGCAGTCGCGGATGTCGCGGGAGGCCTAGGCGGTCACGTCCCGGATCAGCTCGTCGAACGCGTTGACGTACTTGTCGATGTCGGCGTCGGTGTGCTGCACCGAGAGGGTCCACTCTTCCTCGCGGCCGGGCGCCATGATGACGCCGCGGTTGATGTTGTACAGCCACGCGAGGTTGCAGAGCTCGAAGTCCTGATACTTGATGAAGGTCTCGTAGTCGACGATCTTGCCGCTCGCGAAGTTGACGCAGCCCTTGGACGAGATGCCCACGGTGTACCCGGGGAAGTCGTACTTGGCGCAGACGGCGTCGCACTCGGTGATGAGGCGGTCGTTGAGGTAGTTGAGGTGCTTGTAGGCGTCCGGGGTCATGACCTGCTCGAGGCTGGCCCGGGCGGCGGCCATGGACAGCGGGTTGCCGCTGTAGGTGCCCACCTGATAGACCTTGCCGGATTCCACCACGGCCATGACTTCCTCGCTCGCGCCGATAGCGCCCGACGGCAGACCGCCGGCCAGGGCCTTGGCGAGGGTGACCATGTCCGGCACGACGCCGAAGCGCTCGACCGCGCCGCCGGCGGCGGAGCAGATGCCGGTCTTCACTTCGTCGAAGATGAGCACGATGCCGTGCTTCTTGGTGATCTCGCGCACTGCCTCGAGATATCCGGGCTCCGGAAGGACGACGCCCAGGTTCATCATGGCGGCTTCCATGATCACGCACGCCGGCTTCCGGCCCTCGTCGATGAGGTGCTGGATGCGGGCTTCCATCATGGGAGCGTCGTTGAACGGCACCGCGGCGGTCATGTCGATGACGGCCTGCGGGATGCCCTTGCCGTAGGAGACCGACTTGTAGTTGTCGCGCTGGCCGATGTCGCCCCAGTCGGCGATGCCCAGGCTGACCATGACGTAGTCGTGGTGGCCGTGGTAGGAGCCGAAGATCTTCATGATCGTGTCGCGGCCGGTGACGGCGCGGGCGATGCGGATGGCGTCCATGGTGGCCTCGGAACCGGAGTTCACGAAGCGCCACTTGGGCAGCTTGAAGTTCTGGGCCAGGGTCTCGGCCACGATGATGGAGTCTTCCGTGGGCAGCGCGAACTGGGTGCCGAGCTCGCAACGCTTCTGGATGGCCTCCACGATGGCCGGGTGCGCATGGCCCTGGACCATGCAGCCGAAGCCGTTGTGGAAGTCACTGAGCTCCAGCCCGTCGACCGAGTAGATCTTGGAGCCTTTGCCGTGAGTGAAGTACAAGGGATAGGGGTCGCGAGCCTGGTAGCTCGAGGAGACTCCCATGGGCAGCGACTTCGCCGCCCGCTTGTACAGTTCGAACGACTTGGGAGTCGCATCCTCGAGACGCTTCTCCTCGCGTTCCATGAGTTCAGCGATCCTCGAACGCTCTACTTTGGCTGAACCCGTCATACTATCGCCCCTCTCCGGTCATGTTCGAATAGGTAGATGGTCTGTATGTCAATCAGGGACCGGGCCATCATACTAGACGGCACCGCAAAGTGGCGGCCGCGCTGGCCCGGGCGCCTGCGGCCGGGACTCAGTCCTTCTCGTCCTCGCCCCGCAGGAGCTCCTCCAAGCCGCTCATCAGATCGTCACTGACCTCTTTGCTGGAGGCCTTGCGCCCGTAGACCTCCCACTCCCGCAGCATGCCGCCGCGGTCCAGCGAGAGGGGGCGCAGTTCCTTCCATCGGGTGACCTTGTACACGGTGCCCTGATGGTCCACGAAACTTCCCACAGACCACTGCGGCGCCTGGAAGGGCGCCGAGTGGGTGCGGAACAGTACCTTCTCCCTGCTCACGGTTACGCAGGCATCTCCTTCATCCCCCACGGGAAATCGTAGGTGGGCATGAGCTCCATGAACGGGTCCGGATCGAAGGCTTCGGGACCCAACACGCCCTTGCCCTGCCAAGTCCCGCTCTGGAGCAGATCCCAAGCGATGACCGGACCGACGGCCGTCTGCCAGACGACCGCCTGAACGCCATAGTCTCGCATGCAGGTCTCGTTGTCGGCCACCTGATACAGGTACACCTGCCGCGGCTTGCCGTCTTTGGTGCCCTTGACCCACGTGCCGGCGCAGGTCTTGCCGAACATCTGGTCGCCGAGATGGGCCGGATCGGGGAGGCAGGCAGCCACGACGTCGCGCGGAGCGACCTTCACCCCTTTGACGTCGATGGGGAAGCGGTTGTCCAGACCGAGCATCTTGATGGTCTTGAGCACGCCGATGAACTCGTCGCCGAGGCCGTACTTGAAGGTCACGCGCTTGCACTTGACCCAGCGCGGCACCAGCAGCACCTCCTCGTGCTCCACGTTGACGCACTCCACCGGGCCGATGCCTTCGGGGAAGTCGAACACCTCGCCCTCGGAGAAGGGCGGCGTCGTGAACCAGTCCTTGCCTTTCTCCCACACCACCGGCGGGTTGAGGCACTCCTCGATGGTCGTCCAGATGGAGAAGTTGGGAGCGAAGTCGTAACCGCGGACCTCCAGGTTGGCGCCGTCGCGGATGCCGATCTCCTCGATGTCGTCGAAGAGGTGCTTCTCTGCGTAGCGGGCGAACACGTCCGCCATACCCGGCTCCACACCCATGCCGACCAGCGCCAGGAGACCCTTCTTCTCCCAGTCGGCGGCGCGCTCGAACTGGTAGTCGCCCAGCTTGATGCCCGGCTTGCTGAAGGGGTCTTCGGGATGCGGCGTCGACAGGGTCATGGCCATGTCCATGTAGTTGCAGCCGGCCTCGTAGGCCGCGTCGAATATGGCCTCGTTGAAGACCGGGTCCACCGAGTTGTGGATGAGGTCCACCCCGTGCTTCTTGGCCAGGGCGACGATCTGGTCCTTGTTCCCCGCGTCGATGAACTCGACGGGGAAACGGTCGGCGTCTTCGAGCTTGGCCTGGACCTCCCTGGCCCGTTCGACGTTGTAGTCGCACAGGACGAGCTTCTCGAGCCAGGGCTTGTCTTTGGAGATGACTGCCAGGGCTTCGCCCACTCCGCCGACACCCACCAGAAGGACTTTCATCACACGCTCCTCGACTTGTTGACAGTGGCTTGAAGCAAAAGAGATCAGCGGGGCGTGACTCGCACCGGCACGGGCTCGGCCTCCCCGTGACCGTCACCGAGCACGAAGGGGTCGATGTCCGGGACACCCGGCTTCACCCAGAACTTCATCACGAAATACATGACGATCCCTGCGCCGACCGTTATCAGAGCGCCCCAGATCGCCCACAGCCCCTCGTCCCGCACCTGCCAGTAGATCGCAAGGCAGATGATGGCCGCGGGCAGGATGGTGGCGATGACCAGACCGGCCCACCCTCCGGGGATCTTGTTGCGAGGTACGTCGGGCCGGGTGAAGCGGAGCCTCCACAGCGCTGCGAACTGGAGCAGGAGCGTCAGCGAGTTCAGCAGCACGTCGATGACCACCAGACTCGAGAACTTGTTGACCGAGAACACCGTGAAGAGCACACCGCAGAGGATGATCGCCATGAACGGCGTGCCCCATTTGCGATGGACGCGCACCAATGCCTTGGGCATCATGCCGTCCTCCGAAAGGGCGAATGGCACCCGGGTGGACGACACGCTGTTCCCGATGAACAGCCCCAACATGCTGAGGACCGCCCCGATGGTCAGGAACGTGCCCAGGAACCCCGCGAAGCCGCTGCCGGTGCCCGTCGCCTTCTCTGCGACCGCCCTGCCCATGTCCGGCAGGAACCAGCCCTCCGCGGCCGTCGTGTCGACCCCCGCGGCTTGGATCTGGTCGGGGGTCATGCCCGCCGCCTCCAGGTCGGGCCCGATGCCCACACTCTCATCGCTGGCCTCGATACCCCACAACGCGTACTTGCCGTCGTCGCCCGCGCCCCCGTACATCGAGGCGACCGTCGGCAGGAGGTAGACGGCGACCGCGGCGATCAGCACGAGCAGCATGGCGAGCGGGTACGTGCGCTTCGGTTTCACGATCTCGTCGCCGGCCGAGGTGGGAAGCTCCCAGCCCATGTAGTTCCACATCACCACCCAGAGACCCAAGGCGAACGCGTCGTAGGCGCCGGTCCCCGTCGGGAGGAACGACATCTGGAAGGAACTGCCGTGGGCCCCCCAGTTGTAGAAACCGACCACGGTCATGATGACGATGGGGATCAGCAGGATGGCCCCCAGCCACACGCTGGTGAGACCGGCGAGCTTCGCTCCCCGCATCTGCAGAAGCGAGATCAGCCAGATGATGACGATGGCGATGATCCATTGCACCGCCCAGGCCGGCAGCCAACTCGTCCCGTTGTCGATGACCGGGAACCAGTACCCGAGATAGGTCACGGCGAGCACCGGGTAGATCGACACGTCCACCCAGGACATCACCCAGTTCATCCAACCTGTGAGGAAGCCGGTGCCGGGCCCGAACGCCTGCTTCGTCCAGTGGTAGTAGCTGCCCTCCACCGGCATCATCGATTGGAGCTCACGGACCATCAGCATGTTGGGGATGCTGTAGACGATGGGCGTGATGCATATCAGCAACAGGGCCATCCCCGCGCCGGACGCGAAGAGCCCCTCGATGCCGAACGTGCCCCCGCAGACTGTGAAGAAGATGATCCCGAACAGAGGCAGCAGCGTCAGCGACCGCTTGAGCATCTGCCTCTCGATCGATATCTCCGCCGCCACCTTCGTATCGACTGCCATGGCCCTCTCCTCTCCTGCCCTTGTCGTGCGCTCACGCCCTACTCCAGCAGAGGGACATGGGGCACCGCCGAAACGCCGTCCCACGTAACCCTTGGACCCAGGATGATGCCGGCGGTATGCCGGCCGGCCACCCCCGAGCATCGGGCCGGGGCTGGCCGGTCACCCTGATTGCCTAGAACGTCTCATACTTGCATAGCGCTTGGCAAGAGACTGGTGACCACGAGGTGAAAGAGCCCTAGGATCTCCCCTCGCGGAGGCCGTGGAACGCGGCCAGTGCGCGCACTCTGGCCCGGTCGTGCTCGACGATGGGCCGGCTGGGCGTGTGCGGCCCGGCCCACCGCCGGACGTACTCTCCGGCCGGGTCGTAGCGGCCGGCCTGCAGTGCCGGGTTGAACACCCTGAAGTACGGGGCGGCGTCCGGCCCGGACCCTGCCGTCCACTGCCAGCCAAGAGTGTTGTTGGCGAGGTCTGCGTCCACGAGATGTTCCCAGAAGAACCCGGCGCCCTCCTGCCAGGGGATGAGCAGGTCCTTGGTGAGGAACGAAGCGGCCACCATGCGTACCCGGTTGTGCATCCACCCCTCGGTGAGGAGTTGCTTCATGCCGGCGTCCACCAGCGGGTATCCGGTCTCCCCCGCCGCCCAGGCGTCGAAGCCGGCTGGATCGTCCTGCCAGGGGAAACGGGAGAACTCGGGCCGGAACGGAGCCTCCGGTATCCACGGGGAATGGAAGAGGATGTACTGGGCGAACTCGCGCCAGCCGAGTTGGCGCAGGAACGACTCTGCGCCCTCGGTGGGGTCGGCCGCGCCGCCCGGGGGCGGGTCCGCTGGGAGACCGCGGCGGCCCCTCCAGGCCTTCTCCTCCACCCGGCGGACGGCCTCCCACACCTGGCGGGGACCTATCTCGCCGAAGTGGAGGTGAGGCGACAGGCGCGACGTACCGTCGATGGCGGGGACTTCGCGGCCGGAGTGGTAGACCGCGACGCAGCAGTCGAGGAACTCACCCAGCCTCTGTCCGCCCCCCGGCTCCCCCGGGTACCAGACGACGCCGGTATCACCGGGGCGCCACGACGACCCGGCCTGATCGGGCATGCTCGCGGCCGCCCCGCCGCCCAGACCCAGGCCGCGCAGCCGGGCCGGCGCAGGCAAGGGCGCTTCCGGGTCGGGCAGGGAGAGGCACGTGCGCCAGAACGGCGTGAACTGGGCGAACGGCCGGCCGGAGCGGGCGAAGAGCCCCTCCGGCTCGAACAGCGAACCGGCATTGAAGGTCCGGGTCGCCACCCCATCTCGTTCCAGCACTTCGGCGACGCGCGCGTCAGCCACCCGCACGTTGGGCTCGAGCAGGCGGTTCCAGACCACCTCGCCGGCGCCCAGGCGCCCGGCCAAAGCCGGAAGCTCTTGCTCCGCCGTGCCGGGCAGCACCAGCAGCGGCGCCCCGAGGGCGGCCAGAGACTCCGCCAGGGCTGCCACAGAGCGCTCCAGCCACCAGCGACCGGCGGAGCCCGGCCTCCAGGGATCGTCTCGCTCCCACCCGGCGGCATACACCGGCACCACCGGCGCCCCGACGCCGGCGGCGTGCAGCAGTGCGGGGTTGTCAGCGACGCGAAGATCGCGTCTGAACCAGACTATTACCGGGCGCTCGTCCATCGGCCTATTGTATTAGGAGAAGCGTGCGCGAGGTATATCCCGACCGACCGGTCAGGCCTGCTCCTTGCCGGCCTGCCTCGAGGCCTGAGGATCGGAGCGAAGGAGGCTGACGCGATGCCCAACCCCATCATGCACTGGGAGCTCCTGGTCGGTGATCTCGACAAGGCCAAGAAGTTCTACGCGGGTGTCTTCGATTGGAAGGTCGAAGACGCGGCGGATCTCGCCGGATACCCGATGGTGGACCCCGGCGACGGGCCTCGCGGGGCGATGATGGCGAAGCCCGAAGGCGTGCCCGGGTTCTCACTCAACGTGTACTTCGGCGTCGACGACGTCGAGCAGACACTCGCCCGGGCCGTCGGGGCCGGCGGGACGCTCCTCGTGCCGGAGACCGCCATCCCGGGCGTAGGTTCCTGGGGGATGTTCGCCGACCCGGACGGCATACCGATCGGGATCTTCCACCCGGCCCGCTAGAACGGCGGCAGCGACCGGGCCGCAGCCTGCCACGTGCCGCCTAGACCCGGCCCTCGGCCCTGAGCTTCCTGACGTCTTCGAGGACCTTGGCGGCGTGGCCGGCCGCGCTCACCTTCTTGTAGGCGAGCAGGATGGCGCCGTCCTTGCCGATGACCACGGTGTCACGCTCGTGGGTGGTCTCCGGACCGCCCTTGAGCGTCGCGTAGGCGGTGCCGACGGCCCGGTCCTCGTCGCTCAGGAAGTTGAACCTGATGCCGTACTTGTCCCGGAACTTCTGCAGACGGGCCACCGGGTCGATCGACATCCCGAGGACGGCGACGCCGAGGCTGTCGAACTCCGGGAGCAAGCCATCGAACTCGATGGCTTCCGTGGTTCAGCCGCCGGTCATCGCCCGGGGGAAGAAGTAGAGCACCACCGGCTTCTCCTCGAGGAGAGCGCCGAGATCGACCCTGCCGTCGCTGCCGTCCGCTGCGAAGAGCGGCGCCTTGTCTCCTACAGCAAGCATGTCTAACCCCCCATCACTTCCGCGAACTGCCGGAACAGGTAGTGGCTGTCGTGCGGACCGGGCCCGGCTTCCGGGTGATACTGCACGCAGTAGGCCGGGATGTCCAGAAGCCGAAGTCCTTCGACCGTACCGTCGTTGAGGTTCAGGTGGGTGATCTGCGCGGGACCGAACTCCGAGTCGAGGACCATGTCGTCGGCGCTGAGCCCCGAGACGCCCCCATCCCCCACGACCGAGCCCCGCTCCATCGCGGCCTTGACCACCCCCGGCGGCTCCACGGCGAAACCGTGGTTCTGGCTGGTGATCTCGATGCGGCCGGACAGATAGTTGCGCACCGGGTGGTTTATGCCCCGGTGGCCGAACTTCAGCTTGTAGGTGGAGAAGCCGACAGCCAGGGCCATCAACTGATGCCCGAGGCAGATGCCGAACACGGGCACCTTGCCCAGCAGGCCGCGGATGGTCTCGACAGCGTAGCCCACGGCCGCGGGGTCGCCAGGACCGTTGGAGAGGAACACGCCGTCGGGCTTCATGGCCAGGGTCTGCTCGGCGGTCCAGCCCGCGGGCACGACGGTGACCCGGCAGCCGACCGCGGCCAGGTTTCGCAGGATGCTCCGCTTGAGACCGAAATCGTATGCCACCACGTTGAAGCGCGGCTCGGGGGTCTCGACGCCCCACCCCGCCCCGCCGTCCCATTCGTAGGGCTCGGCGCAGGTGACCACGCTGGCCAGGTCGCGGCCTGCCATACTCGGGAAGGCTCGGACGGACGCCAGGAGATCGTCGACCTTGAGATCGTGCCCTGCCGCCACGCAGGCGGTCATGGCCCCGTGTTCGCGGATGCGCCGGGTGAGCGCCCTCGTGTCGATCCCCGCAACGCCCACGATGCCGCGGTCGACGAGCCAGTCCACCCAGGCCTCCGGGCATGTGGCGTTCCAGGCGGTGTTCTTTATCTCCCGCACGATGATGGCCCGTGAGTGGGCGTCGGCGGACTCGAGTAGCGGCTCTGCGGCCCCATAGTTGCCGATCATGGGGTAGGTGTAGGTGACCATCTGGCCGTGATAGGAGGGGTCGGTGGCCACCTCCTGGTATCCGGTCATGCCGGTGTTGAAGACCACCTCTCCGAGCACCGTGCCCTGGGCGCCGAACCCGAAGCCGTCGAACACGGTGCCGTCCTCCAGCACCACATAGCCGGGGATGTCTCCGCGATACATCAGGCCTCTCCTCCGGCGCGCTCGAAGCGGCGCGCCCCGTCCACGACCGTCGACCGCACGCGGCCGGTGAGGGTCTCTCCCAGGAATGCGCAGTTGCGGCTCTTGCCCCGGAGCGTCGCCGGGGTGACCGTCCATCTCTCGTCCAGGTCGACTATGCAGAAGTCGGCCGGCGCGCCCTCGGCCAAGCGGGGCGCCTCGAGACCGAGCACCCGGCAGGGGCCTGTGGTCATCGCCTCCACTACCCGGGCGAGCGGCACCTTCCCGGTCGCCACCAGTGCGGTGTGCACCGCGGCGAACGCGGTCTCGAGACCCACGCTGCCGTTGAGGGCCTCCTCGATGGGCACTTCCTTCTCCTGCGGCGCGTGCGGCGCGTGATCGGTGCCGATGCAGTCGATGGTCCCGTCGGCAAGGGCGGCGATGAGCGCCTCCCGGTCGGCTTCGGAGCGGATGGGCGGGTTGATCTTGAGGTTCTGGTCGAAGGCGCGCAGCCGTTCGTCGGTGAAGTAGAGATGGAAGGGCGTGACCTCCGCCGTCACGGGCAGGCCGTCACGCTTGGCGCCGGCCACCAGGCGGGCGCTGTCCGCCGAAGACAGGTGTTGGAAGTGCACCATGGGCGTGCCGCCCCGGTCCGCAGAGGCCGGAGCGCCCGCCGTCGCGCGCGCCGCGGCCAGACGATCCTCCTCGGCCACCGCATAGCGCACCAACTCCAGGTCCCGGGCCAGCGGGCCGGACTCGCAGATCCCGGGGATGCCGCGCAGCCCCAGCCTGGCACTCCACTTGCCCTCGTGCATGACCCCGTCGAGCGACAGGCTCTTGTTCTCGAGATGGAGCAGGATAGGACGCCCGGTCCCCCGCGCGTAACGGAGGGCGTGCAGCAGGAGATCCGCGTCGGAGACCGGCTTGCCGTCGTCCGCGAAAGCGACGACGCCGGAATCGGCGAGCTCCCGCATCTCGGAGAGCTCCTCACCCTTGAGGCCCTTGCTCACCGCGCCCACCTGGCCCACGCGGACCACCGCGTCCTGCGCGGCCTTGCCCAGCACCCAGGAGGCGACCGTGCCGGAATCCACCACCGGGTCGGTGTTCGCCATGGCGACGACCGTCACGTAGCCGCCCGCCGCCGCGGCGCGGGCGCCGGAAGCGATGTCTTCCTTGTATTCGAGCCCCGGCGTGCGGAGATGGGCGTGTGGGTCGACAAAACCCGGGAACACCCAACAGCCGGTGTATTCGTCGAGGATCGGTACCTCGGTGTCCACGGCTATACGTTTCCCGATGGCCGCTATCCTGCCGTCTTCCACCAGCAGGTCGCCGACGTAGTCGACTCCCTCGGCGGGATCGAGGAGGTGCACTCGGGGAACGAGGAATCGTTCGGGTGGAAACGCGCGGCAGGCAAGCCTGGGCGCGGAGGGACGTGGACCGCTGTCCATCCAGAAGCTCCTTTCGGCCTCACGGGGCTCGTTTAAAGGTGGCCTAATCTTATCGCGGACGGAGAGCGGGGTCCAGCGTCACAGACCTGCCGCACCGTCCTCCGCCCGGACCCAACCCGGCAGCGTCCGCCAGACCTCACGGGCCCGCCGGCGGTGCACCGCCCAGTCCCGGTCGAGACTGCGCAACAACGCCCAGAAGCGCGGACCGTGATTGAGTTCGCGAGTGTGGCAGAGCTCGTGGAGGAGGACGTAATCGACCACCTCGGGCTCGAGGAAGAGCAGCCGCAGGTTCAGCGAGATGTTCCCCCGGGGCGAGCAACTGCCCCAGCGGCTCCGTTGGTTCCGCACACTCACGGCAGCGAAGCGAAGACCGTGGTGGCGCCCGAGCACTTCGAGCCGCTCGGGCAGCGCCTCAGCGGCCCGGCGCTTGAGCCAGTTGACGAGGGCCCGCCGCGCCGCCTCCTCGTCACCGGCGGGCGCGGTGACCACCAGCCGACCGCCGGCGCCTTCGCGCGCCACAGCCCGGTCCGAGGACCCCGCCCTGTACTCCACGCTCCATGCCTCGCCCAGCGCCGGAAGCGAGATGGACTCCGGGAGCGACGGCTCACCGGCAAGCGCCGCGGCGGCTGCCGCGCGCCGCGCCTCCACCCTGCCCCGCGCCCGCTCTATCCACGCCGCCTTCGACTCGACGATGGCGGGGATGTGCCGCTGGTCGAACCGGCGCGGCACGACGACGACCAGGTCCCCCGCGCCCGTCATGACGAGCCGGACGTGCCGGGCGCGTGCGCTCACGCGCACGCTGAACGCCGCGGCGGCGGGAAGATCAGACGTTCGAGTCGTACAGGTCGAGCGTGCTCTCGGGGACGCTCGCCGCTTCGTCCACCGGCGCGCCGGCGGGCATGTTCAGGCCCACGCTCCCGAAGGTGACCGCACGCACTTCCGGGGCGGCGCGCACTTCGCGGTCGATGCCGCCCAGGTCGAACGGGTTCTCGATGTCGTAGCTCATGGCCGCCTGCTGCTTGAGGATGCCCCAGCGGGTGGCCACATGGCGCTGGGCCTTGCCCCACACCATCTTGGCGGTCTCCGGCGAGGCCTTGCGCAGCATGTTGTAGCGGTTCTCGGTGGCCACGAACTCGTCCACCGGCATGGTGAGGTCGCGGGAGTCGATCTGCAGCGGGTTCTTGCCCTGCGCAGCCAGGCGCGGGTCGAACCGGTAGCAGAACCAGGAGCCGGAGTTGACGGCCGCCTTCTGGTGCTCGTAGCCTTTCCGGATGTCGAAGCCCATGCTGATGCAGTGCGAGTAGGCGATGATGAGCGACGGGCCTTCGTAGGACTCGGCCTCGACGAAGGCGCGGACCGTCTGGGTGTCGGAGTAGCCCATGGCCACCTGGGCCACGTAGATGTTGCCGTAGGTCATGGCGATGGAACCCAGGTCCTTCTTGCCGATGGCCTTGCCGCCCGCGGCGAACAGGGCCACGGAGCCCATGGGAGTCGCCTTGGAACACTGGCCCCCGGTGTTGGAGTACATCTGGGTGTTGAGGACCAGAAGGTTGATGTTCCGGCCGGAGGCGAGGACATGGTCCAGTCCGCCGTAGCCGATGTCGAACGCCCAGCCGTCGCCGCCCACGCCCCACACGCTCTTCTTGGTGAGGTAGTCGGCCACCGCGAGTAGCTGGCCATAGCGGACGTCGCTCGGGTCGGCGGCGGCGGCCCGTTCGGCACGCGCCTTCAGTTCGGCCACCCGGGCCCGCTGCCGGGCGATCTCCGCCTCGTCCTCCTGGTGGGAGGCGAGCAGTTCCTGGACAAGCCCGGCGCCCAGGACGTCCTTGAGTTGTTCGATCAGTTCGCGGGCGAACTCGGTCTGCTTGTCCACCGTGAGGCGGATGCCGTAGCTGAACTCAGCCGCGTCCTCGAACAGGGAGTTGTTCCACGTCGGGCCGCGGCCCTCTTCGTTCTTGGCGTACGGCGTGGTGGGCAGGTTGCCGCCGTAGATGCTGGAGCATCCGGTCGCGTTGCCGATGAGCAGGCGGTCGCCGTAGAGCTGGGTGAGCAGCTTGATGTACGGGGTCTCGCCACAGCCGGAGCAGGCGCCCGAGTATTCGAAGAGCGGGCGGAGCAACTGGCTGCCCTTGACGGTGCCCACACGCACCTGGGTGCGGTCCACGTCGGGGATGTCGAGGAAGAAGCTGTAGTTCTCCCGCTCGGGCACGCGGAGCGGAGGCTGGAAGGCCATGGTGAGGGCCTTGCGGGAAGGATCGGCCTTGTCCTTGCCGGGGCAGATCTCCACACACTCCGCGCAGCCGGTGCAGTCCTCGGCGGCCACCTGCACGGTCCAGGCCTGGCCGGCGTTCTCCTTGCCTTTGGCGTCGGCGTGCTTGAAGGTCTCCGGAGCGCCGGAAAGGAGCGCCGGGTCGTAGAGCTTGGTGCGGATGGTGGCGTGCGGGCAATGGAGAGAGCACTTGCCGCACTGGATGCAGAGGTCGGGGTCCCACACCGGGATCTCGAGCGCGATGTTCCGCTTCTCCCAGCGGGTGGTGTCGGTGGGCCACACCCCGTCGTCCGGCAGAGCGGACACCGGGAGGCTGTCGCCCAGACCGGCCATGATCGGCGCGGTGACCTTCTTGAGGAACTCGGGCGCCTCGTGCGGCACCAGCGGCGGCTTGTGCACCACGGCCGACACGACGCTCGGATACTCGATCTGGTGGAGGTTGGCGATGGCCTGGTCCACGGCCTGATAGTTCTGCTGCACGACCGCGTCGCCGCGCTTGCCGTAGGTCTTCTTGATGGCCGCCTTGATATGCCCGATGGCCTCGTCCGGCGGGATGATGCCCGCCAGGTAGAAGAAGCACGTCTGCATGATGGTGTTGATGCGCCCGCCCATGCCGGTGGCCTTCGCCACTTCGTAGGCGTTGATGGCGTAGACCTTCAGACCCAGTTCGATGATGCGGGCCTGGCTCTCGTAGGGCAGCCGTTCCCACACCTCTTCGGCGGGGAAGGGGCAGTTGAGCAGGTAGGTCGCGCCCGGACGCGCGTACAGCAGGGTCTTGTAGCGCTCGAGGAAGCTCCACACGTGGCAGGCCACGAAATCGGCCTTGTCCACCAGATACGCCGACTGGATGGGCTGCGGCCCGAAGCGCAGGTGGCTGACGGTGAGAACGCCCGACTTCTTGGAGTCGTAGACGAAGTAGCCCTGGACGTAGTTGGGCGTGTCCTCCCCGATGATCTTGATGGAGTTCTTGTTCGCCCCGATGGTGCCGTCGGAACCCAACCCGTAGAACATGGCCCGGTGGACGCCTTCCGGCTCGCTGTGGAAGCTGGTGTCCACGTCGAGGCTGGTGTGGGTCAGGTCGTCGGTGATGCCCACAGTGAAGTGGTTCTTCGGCTTGTCCTTCTTGAGCTCGTCGAGCACGGCCTTGATCATGGCCGGGGTGAATTCCTTGCTCGAGAGGCCGTAGCGCCCCCCGATGACCTTCACCTGGCCGCGTCCCGCCTCAGAGAGAGCGTTGACCACGTCCAGATAGAGAGGCTCGCCGGCCGCCCCGGGTTCCTTGGTGCGGTCGAGGACGGCTATCGACTTGACGGAGCCGGGAAGGGCCGCCGCAAAGTGGTCCACGGAGAACGGCCGATACAGGCGGACTTTGAGCACGCCCACCTTCTCACCGTCGGCCAGCAGCCGGGTGACGGCCTCGTGCGCGGTCTCGCAGCCGGAGCCCATGAGCACGACCACGCGTTCCGCATCGGGCGCGCCCACATAATCGAACAGGTGGTAGGCGCGGCCGGTGAAGCCGGCCAGGCGGTCCATGTACTCCTGCACGATCGCCGGAGTGGCTTCGTAGTAGCGGTTGACGCTCTCCCGAGCCTGGAAGTACACATCGGCGTTCTGGCTGGTGCCGCGGAGGGTGGGCCGGTCCGGGGTCATGGCCCGGGCCTTGTGGGCGAGGACGTACTCCTCGTCGATCATCTCGCGGATCTGGTCCTCGGGGATGAGGCTGATCTTCTGGACCTCGTGGGAGGTGCGGAAGCCGTCGCAGAAATGGATGAAGGGGATGCGCGACTTGAGAGTGGCCGCGGACCCGACGAGTGCAAGGTCATGGGCTTCCTGCACGGAGGCGGAGGCCAGGAGGGCGAAGCCGGTCTGACGGACGGCCATCACGTCCTGGTGGTCACCGAAGATGGAGAGGCCCTGGGCCGCGATGGAGCGGGCGGTGACATGCCAGCAGGTGGGCGAGAGTTCGCCCGCGACCTTGTACATGTTCGGGATCATCAGCAGGAGGCCCTGGGAAGCCGTGAACGTGGTCGAGATGGAGCCGGCCTGCAGCGCTCCGTGCACGGCTGCCGCCGCGCCGGCCTCGGACTGCATCTCCACCACCATCGGCACGCTGCCCCAGAGGTTCTTCTTGCCGGAGGCGGACCACGCGTCGGAATGCTCGGCGATCGGGGACGACGGAGTGATCGGGTAGATGGCGATCACCTCGTTGACCTTATGAGCGATATGGGCTATCGCCTCGGTCCCGTCCATGACTCCTATGGTGCGTGCCATTAACGAACCCCTCTCAAGGTCGTGAGATCCCGGCCGGTGGGTGCCTCATTGAGATTAGAATATAAACTCTAAATTCTAATGTCAAGTATCTAGACCATAGTGGTCGGGAATATGACGGCGACCTTATGCACCAGGCTCATCGGTGAGGCTACCGGCCAGGCATTGATAGAGGATGGCCATGCGGACGGCCAGGCCGGACTCGACCTGGTGGAGTATCAGGGAGCGGTCGTCGTCGACCAGGTCGGCCGAGAGCTCCACGCCCCGGTTGACCGGCCCGGGATGCATGACCCGCTGCCCCGGCTTCACCTTGTAGGGCGAGAGTCCCCAGACCCTGCTGTATTCCCGCAGTGAAGGCACCGGCGGCACCTTGCCCTTCGCCCTCTCGAGCTGCATCCGCAGCAGATAGATGACGTCGACATCCTCCAGGGCGCTCAGGTCGTGGTGGATCGGCACGTCCCAGTACTCGATGCCCGGCGGGATGAGCGTGGGCGGCCCCACCAGGCGAACGTCGATGCCCATCTTGCGGAACCCGAAGAGGTCGGAGCGCGCCACCC
Source organism: uncultured Actinomycetes bacterium (assembly GCA_903873715.1). Lineage (GTDB taxonomy): Bacteria > Actinomycetota > Thermoleophilia > RBG-16-64-13 > RBG-16-64-13 > CAIQPS01. Next base: position 10,816 of record CAIQPS010000030.1, on the reverse strand, counting down.
GACTGCGCAGGATGTCCCCCACGATGGCCACCTTCAGCCCCTGCAGATCTCCGTACACGCGGCGGAGGCTGTACAGGTCGAGCAGGCACTGGGTGGGATGTTCGCCCGTCCCGTCACCGGCGTTGACCACCGAGGCGTTCGTATAGCGGGTGGCCATCCTGGACGCGCCCACCTGCGGGTGGCGCATCACGATGATGTCGGGCCGATAGCTCTCGAGAGTGAGGATGGTGTCCTTGAGACTCTCCCCTTTGGAGACACTCGAGGACGAGCCCTTGATGTTGATGACGTCCGCCGAAAGCCGCTTCCCGGCGAGTTCGAACGAGGATTGGGTGCGCGTGGACGCTTCCAGGAACACGTTGATGACGGTGCGGCCGCGGAGGGTCGGCACCTTCTTGATGGGCCGGGAAGCGATCTCGAGGAAGCCGTCGCTGAGCGCGAAGAGATTGTCGATCTCGGCGGTGCTGAGGTCGTCGATGGAGATGAGGTGCATTGCCTTACCCTTTCGGCCTCTCTGGACCCGATTAAAGGTTCGTTGCTGCGTGGATTGTACCGCGCCGTGGGCGCGAGAGCGCGCACGAGGGCCCGCGGGGCTGCGCCGGCGTCAGGGCCGTGCGCGGCGCGGCCGAGCCCACCCGGTCCCGCTAGGCTATGGCGACCTCGTCGAGCCCGTCCATCTCCATGAGGTGGACGACCACCTGCTCGCTGCGGCTGGTGGGCACGTTCTTGCCGACGTAGTCCGGGCGGATGGGAAGGTCTCGGTGGCCGCGGTCCACGAGGACCGCCAGCCGCACGGCCGTCGGGCGGCCGTAGTCGAAGAGCGCCTCGATGGCGGCGCGGATGGTCCGTCCCGTGTAGAGGACGTCGTCCACCAGCACGATGGTCTTGTCGTTGATGTCGAACGGGAGGTCGGTCGAGTGCACCTTCGGCTGCTCGTAGTTGCGGCCCGCCCGGGCGTCAAGGTCGTCGCGGTAGAAGGTGATGTCGATGGCTCCCGTCGGGGGCCTCACGCCGTAGAACGATTCGAGCAGACGGGCCAACCTGGCGGCCAACTCCACTCCCCTGCGCTGGATCCCCACGAGAGCCAGATCGGCGAGGTCCGGGGACTGCTCGGCGATCTCGTGCGTCATCCGAGCGAGGGTGCGGCCCACCTGCTCCTCGTCGAGGAGGATCTTGGACTTGCGGACGTCGCCGCCCTGCTCCGTCATGATGTCACCGAGCCTTTCTACCGTCTCGACTCCGTGGCCGGCGCTCTCCCGGCTGCCGGCCCGTGGCCGGCGCCCCGCGCCGTCAGTCCTTGTGCAGCACCTTATGGGCCGCTGCCACCATGTTCTCCGCGGTGATGCCGAACTCCTTGTACAGGACCTTCGCCGGGGCCGACGCACCGAAGTGGTCGATCCCTACCGCGATCCCAGCCGAGCCGATGTAGCGGTCCCACCCGAACGTCGACCCCGCCTCTATGGACACGCGGGCCGTGACCGCACGCGGCAGCACCGACTCCCGGTACGCGGCATCCTGCTGCTCGAACAGCTCCCAACTGGGCAACGCCACCACCCGGGCCCCCACGCCCTCGCCGGCCAGCGTGCCCGCCGCCGCAAGAGCCAGTTCGACCTCGGAACCGCTGGCGATCAGGATGACGTCCGGCGCCGCACCGCTCACATCTTTGAGCACGTACCCCCCTCTGAGCAGCCCCTCGGCCGAGCCGAGGACGCTTCGGTCGAGTACCGGCAGGTTCTGACGGGTGAGCACCAGCGCGGTGGGGCCCGTGCGCCGTTCCATCGCCAGGCGCCAGGCGACGACGGTCTCGTTGGCGTCGCTCGGCCGCAACACGACCAACCCTGGCATCGCCCGCAGCGAGGCGAGGTGCTCGATGGGCTGGTGGGTGGGCCCGTCCTCCCCGACGCCGATGCTGTCGTGGGTGAAGACGTAGATGGCGGGGAAGTGCGACAGAGCCGCGAGCCGCACGGCGGGCCGCATGTAGTCGGAGAAGATGAAGAAGGTGCCGCCGAACGGGAACAGACCGCCGTGGGCGCACATGCCGTTGAGCGCTCCGCCCATCGCGTGCTCGCGCACGCCGAAATGGAGGTTGCGCCCCAGGTGGTCGCCCGGCTGGAAACCGGTCTGGCCGGCCAGCAGGGTGTTGTTGGAGGGCGCCAGATCGGCGGAGCCGCCGATGAGCGTCGGCACCAGTTGTGCGATCGCGTTGAGGGCCTTGCCCGACGCGGCCCGGGTGGCGATGCTCTCCCCCGCCGCGAAGACCGGGAGCTTGTCGGCGAACCCTTCCGGCAGCGACCCGCTGAAGGCGTCCTTCCATTGCCGGGCGAGCTCCGGGTATTCCCGCTCGTAGCGCGCGAACGTCTCGTCCCACCGCGCGCGCAAAGCCGCGCCGGAGGCCGCGACCGCGGCGTACTGTTCGCGCACCCGGTCGGGCACGGCGAAGCACAGGTCCGGAGGCCAGCCGTACGCCTCCTTGGTCAACCTGCACTCCTCGGGCCCGAGCGGAGCGCCGTGGGCTTCGGCGCTGCCGGCCTTGTGCGGGCTGCCGCAACCGATGACGGTCCTGACCATCACCAGCGACGGCTTGGCCTTCTCGGCGCGCGCCAAGGAGATGGCGATGTCGATGGCCTTCAGGTCGTTCCCGTCGTCCACCTTGACGACCTGCCAGCCGTAGGCCTCGAAGCGGCCGGCGACGTCCTCCGTGAAGGCCAGGCTCGTCGAGCCCTCGATGGATATCTGGTTGTCGTCGTAGAGGTAGATGAGCTTGCCCAAGCCCAGGTGCCCGGCGAGAGAGGCGGCCTCCGAGGCCACGCCCTCCATCAGGTCGCCGTCACCGCAGATGCCGTAGGTGTAGTGGTCGACCAGTTCGAAGCCCGGACGGTTGAACGTGGCTGCGAGGAACGCCTCCGCGATGGCGAGGCCCACGCTGTTGGACACCCCGGCGCCGAGCGGACCGGTGGTGACCTCCACGCCCGGCGTCACCCCGTGCTCGGGATGACCCGGAGTGCGGCTGCCCCACTGTCTGAACTGCTCGAGCTCCTCGACCGCCAGGCCGTATCCGGCCAGGTGGAGCAGCGAGTACAGCAGCATCGACCCGTGGCCGGCGCTGAGCACGAAACGGTCACGGTCGGCCCAGCCGGGATGCTGCGGATCGAACTTGAGGTGGCGGCTCCACAGCACGTGGGCCATCGGCGCGGCGCCGAGCGGCATCCCGGGATGGCCCGAGTTGGCCTTCTGCACGCCGTCGATGGCGAGCATACGGATGGTGGTGACCGCCAGGTCGTCCAGGTCCCACTTCGCAGCGAGGTCCGCCGGGAACACGTCAGCCATTTGATGAACCTCCAGTTTCGGGAGTGGGACTTTGCAGGATGGGCCAGCCTTCGCGCTCCGCCACGGCCCGCAGACCGGGCCGGGGGTTCACGGCCACCGGATGGCCGACGAAGCGCAGCAGTTCGAGGTCGCTGTCGTGGTCGGCGTAGGCCCAGCATCCCGCGGGGTCGGCGCCCCGCTCCGCGACCAGCGCCGCCGCCACACGGGCTTTCTCACCGGCGTAGGGCACCAGGCCGGTGAGGCGTCCGGTGTACCGCCCGTCGACGATCTCGCAAACGGCGCAGGCGTAGTCTTTCACGCCCAGGTGGCGGCACAGCGCCCGGACCAGGGGGTCCAAAGCCGCCGACACGACCACGACCGTGTCGCCCTCCGCCAGATGCTCGGCAAGGGCGGCGGACGACGCCGGGTGGAGCCGGGGCACCATGACCTCTTCGGTGAAGCGCAGCATCAGATCGTCGGCCTCAGCCACGGTGAGACCGGCCAGCACCTGCGCGCCCTTGGCGCGCGACGCCTCGGTGACCTTCACAAGCCCGGCCTTGTAGGCGAGGAACCACAGGGCGGTCCCGGCAAGGAAAACGCGGCTGATGACCCTGGCCTTGTACAGGTACCTCACGAGCAGCAGTTGCGTCTGGCCCACGACCAGCGTGCCGTCCAGATCGAAGATCGCTACCGCGGGTCGTTCGTCCGGATCAGGCATCGGCCCGCCCTTCGCTCTCGCGCACTCTTTCGAGCACCGTGGCCAGGTCTGCCGGCAGAGGAGCGTCGAACACCAACTCCTCGTCCGTGAACGGATGGGCGAACGCCAAGCGATAGCTGTGCAGGAACTGCCGCCCGACCGCCAGAGAGTCACGCCTGGAATACATCGGGTCCCCCGCCACAGGATGGCCAATGGCGGCGAAGTGGACACGGATCTGGTGGGTCCGGCCGGTCTCGAGCCGGGCCTCCACCAGGGTCAGGTCCCCGAGACGCTCGAGCACCCGGAAGTGCGTGACCGCATCCCGCGCGGCGAGCCCGCCCACGGTCATCGAGGTGCGCTTGACAGGGTCGCGGCCCACGGGGGCTTCGATGGTGCCCGTGTCGGCCGAGAACGCTCCGTGCACCAGGGCCAGATAGCGCCTGTCTACGGCTCGGCGGCGCATCATGGCCACCAGGCGCCTGTGCGCCTCCACCGACTTCGCCACCACCAGCAGGCCGCTGGTGTCCTTGTCGAGCCGGTGCACCACTCCCGGCCGGAACTCCTCACCCCCCTCCAGGCCATGCCCGGAGAGCGCCTGCACCAAGGTACCGGTGGCGTGGCCGCGCGAGGGGTGCACCGCCATACCGGCCGGCTTGTCGACCACGAGCAGGTATTCGTCCTCGTAGACGACGGGTACGTCCGTATGGCCGGCCACCTCCGCCGCGCCCTCCCTGGGCAGCACGACGATCACCCGTTCTCCTGCGACGACTGCGCGGCTCTTGGCCGCCGTGGCACCGTCGACGGTGACCGCGCCCGCCGCGATGAGATTGGCCGCCCTGGAGCGGCTGCCCACCTCGGGCACCCCTCCAAGGAGCACGTCGAGGCGCTTGCCCTCGTCCTCAGGCCCCACCGTGACCAGGAGCCCGCCGGAACGAGGGGTGCTTGTCCCGCCGCCCACTAGCGCGAAGGTGAGGTCTCGTCCCCGGCCCGCAGTACGCGGATGGCCTCCACGAGCAGACCCAGGAACACGATCGCGATACCCAAGACGATGAACACGTCGGGCAGGTTGAAGTTGGGCCAGTACGGGAACTTGAGGAAATCGGTGACGTGGCCGTCACCGGTGAGCCGCTGCACGACATTGCCAAGGCTCCCTCCGACCACCAGCCCGCCGGCGATGCCCGCGAGCACAGCACGCTTGTCCATGAACACATAGACCAGCACCACGATGATGGCGACGGCGTTGGCCGCCAGGATGACGGGAAGACGCCCGCCCAGCAGGCCGAAGGCCACGCCGCTGTTGGCAGTGCGCTGGAGCCACAGGAACGGCAGGACCTTGTCGACCTCTCCGATGACCAAGCGCTTCTCGGCCAGATAGGTGGTCCACAGACAAAGGGCCACTGCGATGCCCGTGACCACCACCAGCACGGCCCATTTGATGGCCGCCCTCCGGCGGTCCCGCGCCTTCGCGGCGGCAGGACGCTTCTTGGGACCGGCGCCCGAACGAGCCTTGCCGGCCTTCATCGGCCTCGTTCTTCCCGGCGCTTGCACTCTATGCAGAGCGTGGCGAACGGGGCGGCCTTCAGCCTGTCTTCGCCGATGGGCTGGCCGCACTTGTCGCAGGCCCCGTAGCCACCCTTCGCCATCTTGGCAAGCGCCCGGTCGATCTGGGCGATGCGGGCCTTGGCGTTCTCCTCCAGGGTGAGATCGATCTCGCGGTCGAGGGTGACGGCCGCAGTCTCAGCGAGGTGCTGATCGTACGGACTCTCTTCCGAGGAGTCCTCCAACGACGACGACAGATCTGCGTCGAGGTCGGCGACCTCCCGGCCGAGCCGTTCGCGCTCGGCGATCAGGGCCTGCTTCAGAGCTTCTAGATCCATAATGCGCCTACCTGGCCTGCCCCGCCTCGCGGAGCGATCTGTCGAATCTGTTGCGCAACTCCGCTTCCATTATGCCCGAGAAAGCTATCACCTTGTCGCGGCCGGTGTGTCCTGAGTGCACGGTCACCTGGTCCGCGCGCAGCCCCAGCCATGAGCAGAGAGCCTGGAGCAGGCGGGCGTTGGCCTTGCCCGCCTCGGGAGGAGCGTTGACGGCCACCTTCAGACGGTCGCCGTAGAGACCCCGGATCTCGGTCCGGGAAGCCGACGGCATGACCCGGACGCCGACGAGAAGCACTCCGCCCCTGGCCAGGATAGCCGGGGGCCCCGGGTTCACGCCCCCTGGGTCACCACTCGAAGTCACGAGGCTTCGACCTGCCGCTCTTCCCGCTCGAGGGACCATCCGCGCCGGTCTCTTCGGTGGACGAGAAGAAGAAGCCCTGCAGCGGATCCTCTCCGATGAGGGTCACGGAATCGTCACTGATCACGGTCGGCGCGTCCAGCACCGACGTGTTCGTGTCGTCGACGGTCGGGAAGAGGTTGCCAGGGTCGGTGGTCTGCGTCTCGCCGGTCTCTTCGGGCCAGAGGAGCCGGGCCGGCCCACCTACGGTCTCGGAGGTCTCGTCCATGGCCGTGTCCGCGGCGGAGTCCTCAGGGGCGCTCCCAAAGATGGGCGCATCCTGGGGCGGTGTTGCCGCCACGATGGATTCCGGCACGTACGATACGACCGGCTGAGTGGTGACGTTGCTCGAGTACTCCGGGACGGCCTCGAACGTGTCGGGCACGACAAAGGGACTCTCCCCCGGCACCGGGGCGGCGGCCACGGGCGCTGAGTCCGGCTCAGGGACCGCAGCGGGCTCGGCGGCCGGCACAGTCTGCTGGACGACCGGCACCATCACAGGCTGCGCGACGGGTATGTCGAGCGGCACTTCCGCGAGCACTCTCAGGTGGCTCTGGAGCAGGGACTGGAACTTCGAGCGGAAGTCCTCCTCGAGCTGCTTGAGCTGCAGGAGGGCCTGCTGCACCTTCTGGAGCTCGCCGTACGATTCCTCGACCACTCCCTGCGCCTTGTACTCGGCGTCACGGATGATCTGTTCGGCGTCCTTGCGGGCCTGCGCCCGGGTCTGGTCGGCCTGGAGTTGGGCGGTGATCAAGGTCTTCTCGAGGGCCTCGCGCAACTGCTGGTTGCCGGCCAACTGCTCCTCCTGCTTGCGCAGGCGCTCCACCAGTTCGGTGTTCTCGGCAGCGAGCTGTTCAAGGCCGTCCGCGACCTCGTCGAGGAACAGGTCCACTTCCTCGTCGGCGTAGCCGCGCACCGAGCGCTTGAACTCTTTGCGCCGGATATCGAGAGATGTGATCTTCACTCCGCTCTCCCTTCGCAAGACGGCGCTGTCGAGCGCCCGGCCTTCACCTGTGACTATTCAACCACGCCCGGCCGGGCGGCGTACCGCCGTGCCCGGCTTTCCTGAGCGGCCGCCTGCACCGCCCGCATGTACGCCCCGCGTATCGCCGCATCCTCGAGACTGGCCAGCGCGGCGATGGTGGTGCCCCCGGGCGACGCCACCTGGTCCTTGAGGTCTGCCGGTGATCCGGCGCCCCGCACAAGCAGAGCGGTCGCCAAGAGAGTGTGATGGGCGAACGTCTCGGCCTGCTCGCGCGGCATGCCGTCACGCACCGCGCCTTCGACGAGCCCGTCGAGCGCCCGGCTGAGATAGGCCTCGCCTCCGGACACCACTGCCGCGACCGCATCCAGGACGTCCTCGGTGACCACTTCCACCGTCCCCACCCATGCCAGAGCGGCCTTGACCGCCGCCAGGGTGTCCTCATCGGCGCCAGGCTCCGCCGCCAACGCCACCGCGCCCTCTCCAGGGCATGTCCCCTCGGTGACCACCGCGCGGAACAACGCCGGTCCGGGCCCCACCTGAGAACGCAGGGCCGCGAAGGAGGGAGCGGCGCCGATGGACACCACGCACTCGGCGGTGGCGCCCAATCCAGCGGGATCCACCGGCGGGCACAGCAGCACCGTGGATGAGCCGGAAGGCGATGACGGCCATTGCCCATCGGGCACAGGACACCTGCCGGCGCTCTGCAGTATGCCGATGATCACGTGCGTATGCCGCCTTGGCGAGCCGCTATCAGTACTGGTTGAAGAAGCCCTTTTCGACGAGGCGCTGGCGCTCCTCGGCAGAGACTTCGACGTTCTTCGGCGTCAGCAGGAACACCTTGTCGGCCACCCGCTGCATGCCCCCGTCGAGGGCGTAGGTGAGACCGCTCGCGAAGTCGATGAGCCGTTTGGACAGCTCGGTCTCGCTCTGCTGCAGGTTGAGGATCACCGGGATGTCGCTCTTGAACTTGTCCGCGATGATCTGGGCGTCGTTGAAGTTCTTCGGCACGACCAGATGGACGCGCACGGGCTGCTGTTCCTGCTGGGGCGGGACGGCGCGGACAGGAGACGGGCGCTGGGCCGACAGCGAGCTGGGACGGGCCGAGCGATAGTCGTCGTCCGAGAAGATGTCGTCGAAGTCGGACGCGGACCGGCGCTTGGGCGTGCTCTCTATGCGGCGCACGGTGGCGCGCTGCCGGTAGGTGGACTCCAGGTCCGCCTGCGGGGCCATCGGCTCCTCGTCCTCATAGTAGTCGTCGTCCTCGTCGGCGAGCCCGAAATAGACGAGCGTCTTGTGCCACATGCCGGCCATCCCATCCTCCTAATCGTCGGAGAGAAGCGCGCTACCTATCCTGACTATCGTCGCGCCTTCCTCTACAGCCACAGCGTAATCGTTGCTCATCCCCATCGACAGTTCGGTGAGCTCGTAGCGATCCGCGAAGGCTATAGCCAGACGGTCACGGAGCTCGCGCAACTCTCTGAAGTACGGGCGGGTGGACTCCGGGTCCGAAGTGAACGGAGCCATGGTCATCAGGCCTGTGAACCTGACCCGCCGATGGGCCGCCGCCCGCTCCAGGAAGGTCTCTGCGGCCGCCGGGAGGATACCATACTTGCTTTCCTCCCCACTCACGTTGACCTCCAGCAGCACTCGGACCTCCGCTCCCGCCCTCTTGTCCAACTCCTCAACGAGCGAGATGGACTCCACAGAGTGGACCAGAGAGACATAGGGCACCACATCCCGGACCTTCCGGCTCTGCAGATGTCCTATGAAGTGGAACTCGAAGGTGTCGCCCCATCTGTTCCACTTCTCCTCTAGCCCTTCTGCCCTGTTCTCCCCCACGAGGCTTATTCCTGCCTCGGAGAGTATCCCCATCTGCTCCACGTCCAGATATTTCGACGCCATCAGCAGCCGGGGACGGTCCTCCCTGCCTGCCCGCGCGCATGCTTCCGCCATGCGCGCCTCGATCTCGGCAAGGTTCGCCCTGACGACGTCGACGCTCACGTTCATGCCGCACCCGTCCAGGCCACGCATGCGTGGCGGCCGGTAACAGGGCCCTCCACGCGGTACGAGTAGAACAGGTCGTTGTTGCACACCGTGCACAAGCGTGGGTTGAGCACGCGGGACCGCGGGACGCCCATCTCTCCGGCTGCCAGCGTGGCGGCTTCCCAGAGGTCCACCCGCGGCGGGCCTCCCTCCTCTTTGGGCCGGAGGACCACGCCCTCACCGAACCGCTCGGCGAACAGACCGGCCACGTCCTGCCCCACGGTGAAGCAGCAGGGCCCGATACTCGGCCCGATGACCGCGGAGCCGGGAGGTCCCGTCATGGCCGCTCCGGCCTGCTGGACGATGCCGCCCACGATGCCGCGCCAGCCACCGTGAGCCACCGCCATGTCCACTTCTCCGCACAGGACGATCGGCAGGCAGTCCGCGAACAGCAGCACCGCTGCCAGGTCGCCGTCAAGCATCGGGTTGAGGGTCAGACCGTCGCAGGGCGCCGGGTCTGCAACGCCGCGCTCGGCGGCCACGTACTCGGCCGCCCCCACCACGCGCAGGCCGTGTACCTGCTCGGGGCTGACGAGCCGCCTTCCGGTATCCACGGCGATCCGCCGACGATTGTCGTCCACGGCCGAGTCTTCGCCGGCCGACCGGTGATCCAGGTTCATGGAGGCGAAGGCGCCCACGCTGCCGCCCCCCAGACGGGTGGTGAAATACACCCTGAAGGGCACCGGCAGGACGGGTTCGAGCACCGGGGTGGAGCCGACCATGCGCACGGCGAAACGCGCGCGGGCCTCATGACTGATCCTCTCTGCGAGCGCCGCGCTCATCCGGCAGGCGCCCTCCTCCGGCTCCTCGTGACCGTCAATCCTTGTCGCGCAGGAACCGGGGTATCTCGAGTACGTCGTCGTCGATCTCGAAGGTGTTGGGCCTCTGCGGAGCGGCCTCGGGCAGCTTCGCCATCGGGCGCTCGATCGACTTGTCGGCCTCGGCCTCGGCATGACGCTGGCGGTCGAAACCGGTGGCGATGACCGTCACCCGCATCTGGTCGCCCAGCGATTCGTCGATGACGGCGCCGAAGATGACGTTCGCCTCGGTGTCCGCAGCGTTGGAGATGATCTCGGCCGCCTCGTTGACTTCGAACAGGCCCATGTCCGGGCCGCCGCTGATGTTAAGGAGGATACCCGTGGCCCCTTCGATGGACGACTCGAGCAGCGGGGACGAGATGGCCATGCGGGCCGCCTCGATGCCGCGGTTCTCGCCGCTCGCCTGGCCGATGCCCATGAGGGCCGAGCCGGCGCTCTTCATGATGGTGCGCACGTCGGCGAAGTCGAGGTTGATGAGCCCGGGCACGGTGATGAGGTCGGTGATGCCCTGGACGCCCTGGCGCAGCACGTCGTCGGCGACCTTGAAGGCCTCGATGATGGACGTGCGCTTCTCTACCACCTGCAGCAGACGGTCGTTGGGGATGATGATGAGGGTGTCGACCTTCTTGGCCAGCTCTTCGATGCCGGCTTCGGCCTGGCTGGCGCGCTTGCGGCCCTCGAAGCTGAACGGCTTGG
>CAIQPS010000029.1 GCA_903873715.1 uncultured Actinomycetes bacterium | reverse complement strand
GCGGCGCACCGCTCGCGCGGTGCGCCGCCCCGAAGGCTCAGCCGGAGGTGGAGGCTCCGGCTCAAGCTCAGTGTGGATACCCCGTCGGCTGCTCCCTAGACCTTCGCCACCTCGATGAGGCAGGAGTTCGGCGCCTGGCCGGTCGACGTGGGCGTGATGAACCGGTGCGATGTCAGCAGGTTGACGCAGCCGGCCTTGTCCGCAGAGTACCCCGGTTCGCCCACGGGCTGGTAGTCCGCGCACGACTCGTAGGAGTGGGCGCAGCCCGGCGGGACGCGCTCCGTGATCTGCGCCACCAGGAGGACCTCAGCCCGGTCGTTGTACGCCCGGATGATGTCGCCGTCCTCGATGCCCCGCGCTTTCGCGTCGGCCGAGTTGAGGCGCATGATCCAGTAATGGTGGCCGTCTTCCTTGAGGACCCTGTGGTCCTTGATGTCGTTGGTCCACGATCCTTTGCCGTCGGCCATGGTGTGGAAGCTGAAGCGGGCGTGGGGGGACAGCATCTGCAGCGGGTATTTGCCGTAGAGGTCCGTGGTGTGGTGCCCTTCCCAACTCGGGATGTACTGCGGGCCCATGGCCGGGCGCTCCGGGTCCTCGCCGTCCGTCTTGTAGAAACGGGTGAGGCTGCTGGAGACGAACTCGATCTTGCCACTGGAGGTCTGCAGACCCTTGCGCTTGACCTGGTCCCACACGGCGGCGCCGTCGGGGGTGTCGCGCTCGCGGTCCTCGGCGAACCAGCGCAGGGCGGGAGTGTAGGCCCGCTCTTCCGGCACCGGCACGACGTAGTAGCCCTTATCCTCGAACTCTTCCCAGGAGATGCGGCGGGAAAGGTCGCTCGCGTTGAACATCCGCTTGACCCAGTCGAGGTCGGTGTGGCCACCCTCGGTGTAGATGTCGCCCACGCCGAGACGGCCCGCGAGGTCCGCGAAGATGTCGTAGTCGGAGCGGGATTCGCCCAGCGGCTCGATGCACTTCTGCTGGAACACGATGGTGCGGTGGTTGCACTGGTCGAACTTGTTGGCGCCGTAGCCGGACGCGAAGGCCCAGTCACCGATGTCGTAGCGCTCGAAGTTGGTGCACGCGGGCAGGATGATGTCTGCGAAGCGCGCCTCGCCCTCCATCCAGATGGACTGGTTGACCACGAAGCCCACCTTGCCGTCCCGGTAGGCCTGGACGTAGCGGTTGCTGTTGGTCATGGTGCCGATGAAGGATCCGCCGTAGCGGTAGTACATCTGCACGTGCGGATAACCCGGGGCCGGGTAACGGTACTTGGTGAACTGGCTCTCGATGGAACCGCCGCAGAAGCCCTTGGCCCGCCATTCCATGGTCTCGTGGCGCATGACTTCGGGGATCCGGAGGCGCGAGGCGATCTGGCCCTCGGAGGAGTGGTGGGGGTTCGAGAACGTGCCGCCGTTGGGCCACATGCGATGGGCCAGGCGGATACCCGCGGCCGTGCCGGCCAGGTCGCCGGAGATGCCGCCCTCGGCATAGCCCGGGAACCAGAAGGACCGGTCGAACGGCGCGCCCGACGTGGTGGACCACATGTTGCTGCCCGGCTTGCCCATGCCCTGCATGGCGGCCAGAGCGATCATCGTGCGGGTCCACTCGTTGCCGGTGGCGGCCCGGCAGGCGCCGCCCCATCCGCCCATGCCGCCGGCGGCGAGCATGGTCTTCTTGGTGCCCCATTCGCGGGCCAGAGCCCTGATCTCGCGCGCCGGGATGGTCGTCTCCACCTCGGCCCACTCCGGGGTCTTCGGTACGCCGTCGTTGGTGCCGAGCACGTAGGCTTCCCATTCTTCGAAGCCGTGCGTGCGGGATTCGACGTAGTCCTTGTCGTAGAGCCCTTCGGTGAGCCACACGAACGCGATGGCCAGGCCCATGGCGACGTCGGTGCCGAGCCGCGGGGCGAACCACTTGTCGCCCACAAGGCCGGCGGTGTGGTTGTAGTACGGGTCGATGAAGACCATCTTCATCCCCGCCTGCTTGAGCCAGTCACGCCGGATGGTGCTCTCGAACGAGCCGTAGACGCCGCCGGTGGTCTCCGGGTCGGACGACCAGAACACGACCATCTCGCTGTGCTTGAGGGCGTCTTCCAGGAGGTCGTACTGCTCGGGGATACCCAGGCGGTTGCTGAAGCCCCACATATGGGCGCCGCCCCACTGCCAGCCTTCCCAGCTGTCGGGGTTGTGTTCGGCGTAGGTGTAGCCAACCAGGTTCATGAAGCGGTTGTACGCGCTGAAGCGGTAGCCGACGTTGCCCCACAGATGGTGCGAGCCGGTGGTGGTGAGCATGGCCGCGGGGCCGTACTCGCGCTTCAGGCGGATGATCTCGTTGGCCACCATGTCGAGGGCGTCGTCCCAGCTGATGGGCTCGTAGCCCGATTCACCGCGCTTGCTGGTGTTGCGCTTGCCGTCCGGATCGAAGTCCACGCGCTTGAGCGGCGTGAGGATACGGTCGGGGGAGTAGATCGTGGACCGGTGGGCCACCGTGTACGGGGACAGAGTGGCGCGCTTCGGCGGGGTGAACTCCCGGCCGCGGGCCTTGATGGTGAACGCCGGTCCGTCGGTCGCGTCGAGTTGCAGCGGGATGATGCGAACGATCTTGCCGTCCTCCACATCCACGTGGACCGGTCCACCGGTGGTCAGGTTGGTGTAACGGCGCGTGCCAGCCATTGTCATCCCTTCGTTGCTCTTCATGGTGAGCGGCCGGTTTAAGCCCGCCTTCCGGCCCGATCCCGGTGCGCGCCGCTAAACTACCGACCGACAGTTTGCCAATGCTGTAAACTACCTACCGTACGATAGTTTGTCAAGGCAAACAGGTGCCGCGCAGAGGGGAAACTGCCGGAAACCGCCTCCGAGAAGCCCCGGTCCTTAGTGATACCCGACTCGCCGTGTTACCGTGAGTCGACCGGCTCGTCCGTCGTACGTCTGGGGATCAACGTGAGCGAAGAAACGATCCGCTTCACACCGCGCATGACCGCCGTCGCCCGCAAGCGGCAGATAGTCGAGGTCGCCCTCGATCTCATCGCCAATCACGGGCTGCAGGGCGTCACGATGTCGCGGATCGCGGCCGGGGCCGGCATCCGCCAGGCCTCACTCTATAGTCACTTCCAGAGTCGGCACGAGATCCTGCTCGCCGCACTCGACGTCATCTACGAGCGCATCTACGCATCGCGCATGACGAGGTCCAACGAGAACACCCTCGCGCGCCTGCGCGAGATATGCGACCACCATATAGAGTTGTGGGCCGGGCAGGGCGAGCGCCACCACGCGCAGCTGCTCCTGGAGTTCGTTGCCGGAGCGCCGGGCGAGGGCCTGCGCGAGACTCTGGCGTCCAAGCATCTGGAGACCCTCAAGGAGTTCGTCCAGATCGTCGAACGGGGCAAGGCCGAGGGCAAGATCCCCGCACACGTGGACTCCGAGCAGGTCGCCTGGTTCATCACCGGGTTCGCGTTCGCCGGGGACGTGTCCCAGACCATGGGGTTCAAACACTTCCTGGACAAGGAGATCGCGGGGCGCTGGTTGGACGTCATGTTCGCCAGCTTCGTGGCCATGCCGGGGGACGTGTTGCCCGGGATAGCGGCCACGCCGGCCATGACGGCGCAAAAAGCCGTCTAGAAGGGCCGTTCGCGGCTTGACACTTTCTTCCTGCCTCTCTATTATTCGCGGTCGCGTTTAGAAAGCCCGTTTCGGAGCGCTGCATCCGCCCGCCTTCATGAGGGGTGGCAAGGATGCCGTTGCGGAACGGGCTCAAGGGAGGCAGTGTGAAGACCTATTCGGCGAAACCCGGCGAAGTTGATCGCAATTGGTGGGTCGTCGACGCGGACGGCAAGAACCTGGGCCGGCTGGCGTCTGAGATCGCCAATGTTTTGAGGGGCAAGAACAAGCCCCAGTACACCCCGCATACCGACACCGGGGACTTCGTCGTGGTCGTGAACGCGGACAAGATCGCGGTCACGGGCAAGAAGATGACCCAGAAGATGTACTACCGGCACTCCGGTTACCCGGGTGGCCTGAAGGCTGAGTCGCTTTCGCATCTCATCGACCGGCGTCCGGCCGAAGTGCTGCGGAAGGCCGTCAAGGGCATGCTGCCCAAGAACCGGCTCGCCGCGCAGCAGCTCACGAAACTGAAGATCTACGCTGGGCCGAAGCACCCGCACGCCGCCCAGAAGCCTGAGGAGATGCCATGGCAGCAGTAATCTACGCGGCGACCGGCAAGCGGAAGACCGCCGTGGCGCGTGTCCGGCTCATGCCCGGCACCGGCAACATCACGGTCAACGGCAAGGACGTCAAGGACTACTTCAACCGTCAGACCCTCACGCTCATGGTGCGCTCCCCGCTGGTCGAGACCGGCACGGAAGCCCGCTACGACGTGATCGCCCAGATCGAGGGCGGGGGCAAATCCGGCCAGGCCGGCGCCCTCAAGCACGGTGTGGCGCGCGCCCTGGTGGAAGCCGACCCGTCGCTCAAGACCGACGTGAAGCGCGCCGGGCACCTGTCCCGCGACGCCCGTATGGTGGAGCGCAAGAAGGCCGGCCTCAAGAAAGCCCGCAAGCGCCCGCAGTTCTCCAAGCGTTAGTACGCTCTTACGTAGGGGAAACAGGAGGCGAGGGAGAATTCTCCCTCGCCTCTTCTCTTTTCCAGGGCACAATGGCTGAGCCGCAGGGCCGCGAGGCCCGGGCGGCGGTCTCGACAGTGTGAGGGGCCTGTGGCTGAGTTGCGAGTGAACATCGATGCGATCGGCCGGAACACGGAAGCGGTCGCCTCTCTTCTGCGCGCTATCGGGGTGGACCTCGTCGCCGTGACCAAAGGTTGCGTGGGCGAGCCCAGGGTAGCCGCCGCCATGCTGGCGGGTGGTGCCGTCGCCCTGGCGGATACCCGCGACGAGAACCTGGCCCGCCTGCGGGCCGCCTTCCCGGACGCCGAGCTCCATCGCATCCATCTCCCGTCGTTGAACGGACCGTTCGATCCCGCGGACGTCACCTACGTGTCGACCGTGCAGGGAGCCGCCGCAGTGGCGGCGCTGGGCTCCGCCGCAGCGCCCCGCCGGGTCATGATCCAGTTGGAGAGCGGCGATCAGCGCGAGGGGGTCCCCGAGGGACAGTTGCTCGACGTGGCCGCCGCCGTCGCGTCCGACCCGAGGCTGAAGCTGGAGGGTGTCGGCACGAACTACGCCTGTTTCATCGGGGAGGCGTATGGCTTGGACATGTCCGTGGAGACCTGTGCCCGGGCCGCCCGAGCGCTTCGCGGCGCGGGATATGAGTGCCCCCGGGTCTCCGCCGGGAACTCGAGCGTCCTCTGGCACCTCAGACCCGGCGACAGGCTGCCTCAAGAAGTGACGGAGCTGCGATGTGGGGAGGCGCTCCTGCTCGGCCAGGACGCGCTGTTCTACGAGCCCCTCCGCGGCTGCACCCAGGACGCCTGCATGCTCAGGGTGGAAGTGCTCGAGCGGTATACTAAACCGGCCCAGTTCGGGGAGGTCGAAAGGCTCGTCCTGGGCATCGGCCGGCAGGATCTGAGCACCGGTGCCGTGTACTTCCGCGAGCCCGGCCTGGTCGAGCTCGGCCGCTCCGCCGACTACCTGGTGGTCGAGGTGGGCGATGGCTTCGAGGTGCCGGCGGCCGGTTCGGTGCTCGAACTGCTCCCCTCGTACGAAGCGCTGGTTGCGGCTTGGACCTCTCCCTACGTCAAGGTGGAGTTCCAGGACCGTTGAGAACGGAGGTCTGTTTCTGATGTGTGGGATCATCGGGTATGTCGGCGACAGGGAATGCCGTGACATCCTCTTCCGGGGCCTCCGCAAGCTCGAATACCGGGGCTACGACTCGGCCGGCATCTCGATAGTCCACGAAGGGGGCTTCAAGCTCCTCCACTCCGTGGGCAATCTCGACAACCTGGAAGCGGTCCTGCCCGAACTGGGCGACGGTGGCACAGTGGGCATCGCCCACACCCGCTGGGCCACGCACGGCCGGCCGTCCAACGAGAACGCCCATCCCCACACGGACTGCACCGGCAAGTTCGCCATCGTGCTCAACGGCATCGTGGAGAACTACCTGAGTCTGCGCGCCGAGCTCCGGGCCGAAGGGCACACGTTCAGCTCGGAGACGGACGCCGAGGTGGTGGCGCACCTCATCGAACGGGCCTACAAAGGGTCTCTGCGCGACGCCGCCGTGGCCGCCTACCGGCTGATGGAGGGACATTTCACGTACTGCGCCATCGCGGTGGATGAGCCCGGTGTAATCGTGGGCATCCGCAAGGAGACCCCGATGGTGTTGGGCCTGAGCGAGGGCGAGAACTTCATCGCTTCCGCCATCCCGGCCTTCCTGGCCGAGACCCGCACCGTCATCTTCCCCGAGGACGGGGACGTCGTGGTGGTCACCCGGAAGGGCGTGGAGATCACGGATCTCGACGGGACTCCCGTCGCGCGCGAAGCGCAGGTGGTCGACTGGGACGAGGAAGCCGCCGAGAAGGCCGGCTACGAGACCTTCATGCTCAAAGAGATCCACGAGCAGCCCACCTCCCTGGCCGACACCCTGAGCGAGCGGGTGAGTTCCGACGGGCGGGTGGCGCTGGACGGCCTGGGGCTCGACCCGGAGGCCATCCGCAACGTCCGCCAGGTGATCATCGTGGCCTGCGGGACCTCGTATCACGCCGGCCTGGTGGGCAAGTACGCCCTCGAGCGCTGGGCGCGGATGCCGGTGGAGGTGGAGGTCGCCTCCGAGTTCCGCTACCGCGACCCGGTGATAGGGCCGGACTGCCTCTGCATCGCCATCAGCCAGTCGGGCGAGACCGCCGACACCCTCGCAGCCATGCGCCTGGCCCGGCAGGCCGGGGCGCACGTCCTGGCCGTGACCAACATAGTGGGGTCGCAGGCCACCCGGGAAGCCGACGGGGTGCTGTTCACCCGGGCCGGTCTCGAGATCGGCGTCGCCGCCACCAAGACCTTCCTCACCCAGGTCCTCGCGATGCTCATGCTGTCCCTCTACTTCGCGGACCAGCGGGGGCACCTGACCCCGGCCCAGGTGCGCGAGTACACGGAAGGGCTGCGGCACATCCCGGCCACTCTGCGCGACTATCTGGAAGACGGCGCCGCGGCCAAAGTGGAGGGTGTGGCCAAGAAGTACGCCGCCAGCCGATTCTTCCTGTGCCTGGGCCGCAACATGAGCCTGCCTGTGGCCCTGGAGGGCGCCCTCAAGCTCAAGGAGATCTCCTACATCCCCACGGACGCATACGCCGCGGGTGAGATGAAGCACGGTCCCATCGCCCTGCTGGAGGAAGGCTCGCCCGTCCTCGTGGTCGCCACCGACAGCCGGGTGTACGACAAGCTGATATCCAACGTCCAGGAAGTGCGGGCCCGCGGGGCGCGGGTCATAGCCGTCGGCTCCGAGGGTAACGAGAGCCTCTCCCAGATGGCGGACGAGATCCTCCCGGTGCCGCGCACCGATGAGATGCTGGCCCCGCTGGTGGCCATCGTGCCGCTCCAGTTGTTCGCCTACTACGTCGCCAAGCACAAGGGCGAGAAGGTGGACCAGCCCCGCAACCTGGCCAAGACCGTCACGGTCGAGTAGTGATGGACGGGCCGGCAGCCGCGCGGCCCACGGGGCGCGCGCCGGTGGGTCTCGACCTCATCGAGGTTGCGCGCTTCGAGAAGGCTCTGCAGAGGCATCCGTGGCTTGAGCAGCGGGTCTTCACGCCGGGCGAGATCGCGTACTGCCGGGCCAAAGGCAAGCCGGTGCTGCATCTGGCCGCCCGTTTCGCGGCGAAGGAAGCAATAGGTAAACTATTAGGTACAGGCATCGTGTCCTGGCAGGAGATCGAGATACTCGCAGACCTGCCGGAGCGGGGTCCCGCCCAGGTGAAGCTGACCGGGCGCACCGCGGAGGCCGCCGCCACACTGGGTGTGGAAGGCCTCGAGGTGTCGCTCTCGCACGTGGACTCGGTCGCCGGGGCCTGCCTGGCGGTCGTCGCCCGGCCTTGGGGGCTTGTCCCAGAGCCGTTATGGGGAGGTAGCGAGATGGACGGTATCCCTGACATCTTCCGCACCGGCGAACCGGACGACCTGGAGGAAGCGCTTGCCGGCATCGCCGGCGGTCCGGGCGAGCATGCCGGGGTGGCGCACCTGATCGGCGCGGCCACCATCTTCGACAGCCCTGCCGCCTTCACCCCCATCCAGATGCGCGAACTCGACAGGGGGACCATCGAGGACATCGGCGTTCCCGGGCCCGTGCTCATGGAGCGGGCCGCACTCGGAGTGAGCACCCTTGTGCGTGCCCGGTTCCCCGGACGGCATACCCTCGTGGTCTGCGGGCGGGGCA
This sequence comes from uncultured Actinomycetes bacterium, assembly GCA_903873715.1. Lineage (GTDB taxonomy): Bacteria > Actinomycetota > Thermoleophilia > RBG-16-64-13 > RBG-16-64-13 > CAIQPS01. The sequence goes on along the minus strand of CAIQPS010000029.1, from coordinate 70,161 downwards.
ACAACGGCGGCGACGGGCTGGCCGCCGCCCGGCAGTTGCACCTGGCCGGGCACCCCGTGGCGTGTATCGTGGCGGCCACCTCCCCGGCAGAGTTGTCGGCGGATGCCGCCCTCAACTACGCCGCAGCCGAGAAGGCCGGCGTCAACCTGCGCATCAACGCCGTCCCCGACTACCTGTGGGACGAGACCGAACTCGTACTCGACTGCCTGCTCGGCACCGGTGCCACCGGTGAACTCAAAGGGCGGGTGGCCGAGTGGGCCGCCAAGGTGAACGAGGCCGGGGCGAGAGGAGTCCCGATCGTCGCGGTGGACGTGCCCTCCGGCGTGGACGCCACCACGGGGTCCATAGCTACCGGCTGTGTGGCCGCGGACATCACGGTCACCTTCCACGCCGCCAAGACCGGGCTGCTGGTCCCGCCGGGCTCCGAGGCCACGGGCGAGCTCGTCGTCTGGGACATCGGCATCCCCGGGTTCCTCGAACCGGAGCCCGATCTGTGGGTGGTGACGGACGACGACGTGAACATCCCCGGGCGCCGGGTGGACGACCACAAGTACCGCGCTGGCTACGTGGCCGTGCTGGCAGGCTCGAAGGCCTATCCGGGCGCCGCCTGGCTGGCGTCGCAGGCCGCGTACCGCACGGGTGCCGGCTACGTCCGTCTCCTCATGCCGGCCGGTGCCGCGGACCCGATGCGCAGCCGCCTGGTGGAGACGGTGCTGGAGGAGATCGGCGACGGGGACGTCCTCGACGACGCGGGGCGGGTCCTCGGGGTCATCGGAGACGGGCGGCTGGGCGCCCTGGTCTGCGGACCGGGTCTGGGCCGCGACCCAGCCACGGCGGCCACGGTGCGCCAGGTGATACTGCAGAGCGCAGTCCCGTGCGTGCTCGACGCCGACGGTCTCTTCGCGTTCTCCGGACAGGCGGGGGCCCTGCAGGGCCGGCCGGGCCTTGTCCTGACGCCGCACGTGGGAGAATTGGCCGCACTGCTGGGCGAGCAGGTGGCGGACGTGGCCAAAGAGCATCTGGCCGCCGCGCGCCGCGCGGCGGCGGCCACCGGCCAGGTGGTTTTGCTGAAAGGCTCCTCGACCGTGATCGCCGACCCGTCAGGGGAGACGCGAGCAGTGGTGCAGGGGCCGCCGCAATTGGCGTCCGCAGGCACCGGGGACGTGCTTGCCGGGATCATCGGTGCTCTGCTCGCCAAGGGCATGGCGCCGTTCGAGGCGGCGTACGCCGGGGCGTGGCTGCACGCCGAAGCCGGTATGCTGGGGGCCCAGACCGACCCACAGGGAGTGCTGGCCGGGGACTTGGTGGAACTCATCCCGGCGGTCGCCGCCGGTCGCATCTACGAGAGGAGGCCTTCGTGGACGAGTTGAAAGTCAGGGAGATCATGACGGCGCCCGTCATCACCGTGAAGCCGGACACTACGGTGCGGGAATTGGCCGATATACTTGCGCAGAACAAGATCAGCGGCGTGCCCGTGGTCGACGCCCAGGACCGGGTGGTCGGGATGGTCAGCGAGGCCGATATCATCCTTCAGGATGCGGACCTGCACTTCCCGTACTACATCCAGTTCCTGGAGAGCGTGATCTACCTGCAGAGCGTGCACAAGTTCGAGGAGCGCTTCCGCAAGGCGTTCGGCTCGAAGGTCTCGGAGATCATGACGGAAGACGTCGTCTCTGTGACCGCCGACGAGAGCGTGCGGGATGTGGCGACGCTGATGGCGGACCGCGACGTGAACCGTCTGCCGGTGACGGAGAACGGGCGGTTGGTGGGCATCGTGACCCGGGGCGACATCGTCCGGGCCATCGCCCAGCAGAAGACCTGACGGGAAGCGTCGGGCGACAGCAAGACCTCCGGCGGAGAGCATGTCTAAGAAAGAAACACGCAGAGCAGCGCGCGATGCCTTCCCGAAGGCTCCTGCGCCCGCACCCAGGAAGGGCGCCAAGTACGCTCCCAGGCAGTCGGGCGCCAAGTACACCAGCAAGACCCAGAAGCAGAAGGCCAGGGTGCAGACCGCCGGCCAGACCGTTAAGAAGCCCAGTTGGATACGGGCCGTCATCTTCGCGGCCGTGCTCGCGGTCCTCTACTTCGTGATGATCCAGTATCTGTGGGTCCCGAAGGATGAGAACGGCAATCCCACCTCCACGGTCTGGGGATCCCTGCTGATCGCGGTGATCGGTTTCGTGGTGTTCGTGTTCATCGTCTACCTCACGGACCGGCTCACCTACCAGCGGAAGATGCGCAAGCTCCAGGGCGGGAGCGGCCAGAGCCTTCGGAAGTAGCGCCGCCGGCGCGCGCATGATGCCCGGCACGCGTACCAACAGGGGCGAGACGATGCTGGGAGCCGTGGCCGCCGCGCTCCAAGAGCGCAAGGCCGAGGGCTGGCTGGTCGGCGGCAGCGTCCGTGACAGGGAACTCGGCCGTTTTTCACCGGATATCGACGTGGTCGTCACCGGCGACGCTTCCGCCATCTCGCGGGAGGCCGCCCGGCGGCTCGGCCTACCCTGGTTCACCTTGTCCGAGGAACATCGGGCCTATCGCGTCGTCGGCGAGCACGACCACTTGGACGTGGCCGCCGCGCGCGGCGGGGACATCCAGAGCGACCTGGCCGAGCGGGACTTCACTATCAACGCCATGGCCCGGCCCATCGGCGCCGGAGGCGCGCTGGGCGGTCTCATCGACCCGCACGGCGGTCTGCCGGATCTCAGGGCGGGGCGGCTGGCGGCCGTGTCCGCGCACATCTTCAGCGACGACCCGTTGCGGCTCATGCGGGCCGCCCGGTTCTCCCACGTCTTCAACCTGGACATCGATGCCGGCCTGCGGGCCGCCGTCCGCGCTCAGGCCGCGCAGATCGTCCAGGCGGCGGCGGAGCGGACTGCAGCGGAGATGGTCCTCACCTTGGATGCCGGCCGGGCCGGGGACGCGGCCCGCCTCTGGCATGACCTGGGGTTGCTGCACGCGCTCCTGCCGGAGGCCGGCGCGGGCGACGGCACCGTCCCGTCGCGTCCGGCCCCGGATGCCCTCTTTGCGGCACTGGACCGGTTGGAGGAGTCGCTCGCCAACGGCGGCATCCCGGCGGCTCGCCTCGAGCAGTCCGTGGACGGCGCGTTCTCCCGGGCGACCGCCTTGCGTCTGGCGGGTGTCTTGGCCGGTGTGCCCGCCGAGAAGATCGGCCGGGTGGCCCGAAGGCTCAAGCTGTCGTCGCCCATGATGTCGTTCTTGGCGACCGCCGCACGGATGTCCGGGTGGGGTGCGCTGCCGTCCGTGACGCCGGCGCCGGACCGGCCCGGCCGCGAGGCGGTTCTGTTCCTGTGGGCGGCGGCTCCCTGGGAGCCCGAGGTCTTGGTCCTGGCGACGGCCGCCGACGGCGGAGCCACCACCACCGCGGCCGCTCAGGCACTGCTCGAGACCTGGCAGGTGAGGGAAGCGCCGGGCGCGCGGCATCTGCCGTTCGATGGCAATGGGCTCATGAGTGAACTGGGCTTGGACCCCGGGCCACGGCTGGGTGCCGCCCTGCGCGCCGCGCGGCTTTCCTGGGAGGCCGGGGAGGCCGGCACTGCCGAGGAAGCCCTCGCAGCCGCCCGCGCTGCGCTGGAATGACCCTCTGAAACGAGGAAGAGCCGGACTCTCGTCCGGCCCTTCCTGGGTCCGCGTCCTCTCCGTGCAACCCGGGGTTACCGGGCGCCGTTCTTGTCGTCAGTCCTCCGTATCAGGCTCCGTCGGCTCGGCCGCTTCGGTGGTGGTGGTGCCGGGGGAGGGGTGGTTCTTCTGCCAGCCCGGGACGTCCTTGCCCTTCACGATGGCCGCCGGCGTGTGGTCCCCCGCGTGGCGCATGGAGGAGATGGTGCCGCCGAAGTTGTCGGGATGGGCCCCGGTCGACTCGGTCTCGTCCTCGAGGCCGCCGTCGCCCTCGTCGTCGAGGTCGTCGCCGTCGGTGACGGTGGTCGTGGTTTCCTCCGGTTCGGTGACCGTGGTCTCGTCACCGGGCATGGTGGTCTCGTCGATGACGGTGGTCGTGTCGATGGGAGCTGTGGTCTCGTCGGGACTCGAGGTGGAGAGCGACACGTCGTCGCTTGGGGCCAGGCCGCCGGCGGCAGCCGCCACCCCCGCGATCAAGAGCAGCGCGGCTCCCACCAGTCCCACCAGCATCAGGATCCTCTTGCCCACCTCGCGCCTCGCTTTCTTCGCATCGATCCGTGTGCCGGGCGGCTTCGAGCGGACCGTGGCCACCCTCGCGGATTCAAACGAAGGCGCGCGCCAAAGGTGACGGGGCGGGGATCGGTGTCGGTGGATGCCTCGTGTCCAGGCACCGCGAAGCTGGGTCCGTAGGCCGGACCGCGCCGCGCCGCCGTGGTATCATATCGGCCCCTTGCGGACTCACTACGGCTTCGCTCGGGCTGATCCATATGTACTACGTGTCATTGGAGGCACTGTGAAGGAAGGCATCCATCCCAAGTACGTCGAGAGCAACGTCATCTGCTCCTGCGGTTCGACGTTCACCACCCGCTCCACCCTGCCTGAGATCAAGGTAGAAGTGTGCGCGGCCTGCCATCCGTTCTACACGGGCAAGCAGAAGCTGGTCGACACCGCCGGCCGCGTGGAGAGGTTCAACAGGAAGTATCGGCGTCCCGAAAAAGCCGCGAAGTAATCTTCGCCGGCCGTGCCCGCCGAACTCAGAGTAACGCTCCTGCAGTTCACGCCGTCCCCGGAGCGCGCCGTCGCTTCCGCGGGACGGCTTTGCTATGCCCCGGTGAGCGCCGCGGAACTCAAGGCAGAGATGCCCGAAGACGACGTCCGCAGGCTGCTTCGGGGCCTGGTCCGGTCCGGCCATCACAGCGCGCTGGAGCATGCCAGCTTCACCTTCGCGGTGGACGGCATCTCGCGCGCGTGCTCGCACCAGTTGGTGCGGCACCGGGTCGCCTCCTACAGCCAGCAGTCGCAGCGTTACGTCCGCTTCCAGTCTGATGGCGATTTCGTCATCCCGCCGAGCATCGCGGGCAACCCGGAGGCCGAGAAGGTCTTCCTGGAGGCCATGCAGAACGCCCGCCGGTCGTACGAGAAGCTGGTGGAGATCGGGCAGGCCGAAGGGCGCGGCAACGAGTCGGTGTACGAGGATGCCCGTTTCGTCCTCCCCAACGCCGCCGAGACCAAGATAGTAGTCACGATGAACGCCCGGGAGTTGCGGCACTTCTTCTCGCTGCGCTGCTGCCGCCGGGCCCAATGGGAGATCAACAGGCTCGCCTGGGCCATGCGAAAGCTGGTCCTCGAGGCCGCTCCCACGCTGTTCGAGGGCACCGGCCCCGGTTGCATGACCGGTGGATGCCCTGAAGGAAAGATGACCTGCGGCCGACCTTATACTGAAGAAGAAGTCCTCAGCCTGTAAGCGGGGACTTGGTCGGTACCTCAGGAGATCTGACTAAGGTGACAGAACAGCAAGAGTCCGGACACGAGCACTCCCCAGCCTGCACGGCCCACGAGCATGCGTTCGGGGGCCAGGCGGTCATCGAGGGGGTCATGATGCGCGGCCGCCACTCCTGGGGAGTGGCCGTGAGGCGCCCCTCCGGGGACATCGCCCGGGTGGCCTACCCGCTCCCTCCCGCAGGTTCCAAGAACAAGATCGCGCGCTGGCCGGTCATCCGCGGCATCGTCGCGCTGTACGAGTCGATGGCTCTGGGCATCAAGGCCCTGGGGTTGTCGGCGAACATCAGCCTCGAAGGTCTCACCGAGGCCGAGGCTGAGAAGACCCGCGCCGCCACCGAGGCGGCCAAAGAGGCCGGCGAAGTGCCTGCCGGTCCCTCGGAGGTCGTGGAGGTGGACGAGCAACCGCCGGCGTTCGGCTGGAAGCAGATGGCCGTCACCGTCGTCGTCGCTCTGGGGATGGCCGTGGCCCTCTTCATCGTGGTGCCGCTGGTGGTGGTGAAGCAGTTCCAGGAGACGTTCTCCAACCCGATCCTCTTCAACTTCGTCGAAGGGATCATCCGCATCGTCATCTTCATCATCTACCTGGGCGTGGTCAGCCTCATCCCCGACCTGCGCAAGGTGTTCGAGTACCACGGGGCGGAGCACAAGCTCATCCATGCCTACGAGGCCTGTGGCCGTCCGGACCCGGAGTTCGCGCGGAAGTTCTCCACGCGGCACCCGCGGTGCGGCACGGGCTTCCTGCTGCTGGTCTTCGTGCTGGCCGTGTTCCTGTTCGCCCTGGTGGGCAAGCCGAGCGTGCCCATCCTCGTGCTCTCGCGGATCATCGGGATCCCGATCATCGTGGGCATAGGCTACGAACTCGGCATCAAGTGGGCGGGCAGGTCCAAGCGGCTCTGGGCCCGCATACTGCTCTGGCCCGGCATCCAACTGCAGAGGCTCACCACCAGGGAGCCGTCGTTCGAGCAACTCGAAGTGGCTGCGGCAGCGCTGGAGGAAGTCATCGCCCTGGACGCCGCCGAGATAGCCTCCCAGAAGGAAGCGTTGGCCCTCACATGATCGAACGTCTGGCGCAAGAGATAGAAGAGAAGTACGCGGCGTTGACCGAGCAGTTGGCCGACCCCGAGGTGCTGCGCGACCAGACCCGCTACGCCGAGATCTCCAAGGCCCACGCGGACCTGCAGGAGGCCCATCTGCTCGCGGAGGACTACGTGCGCACGCGCGCGGCGCTCGAAGAGGCGGATGCCATGCTGGACGAAGGCGGCCTCGATCCCGAGATGAAGGAGTTCCTGCTCGAGGAGAAGACCGCCGCCAAGGAGAAGATCGAGGCGCTCGAGCACGACATCCGCATCGCCGTGCTGGAGAAGGACCCGCGGGACGAGAAGAACGCCATCGTGGAGATACGGGCCGGCGCCGGCGGCGACGAGGCCGCCCTGTTCGCGGCCGAGCTCCAGCGCATGATCATGCGCTATGCGGAGCGGCAGCGCATCAAGACCACCATCCTGTCCACGACCGAGGCCGGTCTGGGCGGCATCAAAGAGGTCATCTTCGAGGCCAAGGGCAAAGGCGCCTTCGGCGCGCTCAAGTACGAATCCGGCGTGCACCGCGTCCAGCGGGTGCCGGTCACCGAATCGACCGGGCGCATCCACACTTCCACGGCGACGGTGGCCGTGCTGCCCGAAGTGGAGGACGTGGAGATCCACATCGACCCCAACGACGTCCGCGTGGACGTGTACCGTTCTACGGGCCCGGGCGGGCAGTCGGTCAACACCACCGACTCGGCCGTGCGGCTCACCCACATCCCGTCGGGGCTGGTGGTGTCGTGCCAGGACGAGAAGTCCCAGCTTCAGAACAAGGAGCGGGCGTTCCAGATCCTGCGCGCCCGGCTGTTCGACATGGCGCAGGCCGAGCAGGACGCTGCCGTGGCCGCGCAACGGCGCAGCCAGGTGGGCACCGGCGACCGGGCTCAGAAGGTGCGGACCTACAACTTCCCCCAGAGCCGGGTGACCGACCACCGCATCGGCGTGACGTCGCACCGCCTGGAAGCCATCCTCCAGGGCGAACTCGACGAGTTCACCGAGGCCCTGCGCGCCCAGGAGCGGGCCGAGCAGCTCGCAGCGGCGCAGATCTGACGCGCGACGCCGATCGGCGCAGCCTGACATGGCCACAGAGGCGTGGACGATAGGAAGGCTGCTGGAGACGGCGGCCGGATATCTCAAGGAGAAGGGCTCCGAATCCCCGCGGCTGGATGCCGAGCTGCTGCTCGCTGACACCCTCGGCGTCGACCGGATCCACCTCTACACGCAGTACGACCGCCCGCTGACGCCCGATGAGGTGAGCTCGTACCGCGCTCTCGTCGCCCGCCGGGCGGCCCGGGAGCCGGTGGCCTACATCCGGGGCAAGGCCTACTTCCGCCACCTGTGCCTCACAGTGCGGGCGGGGGTGCTCATCCCCCGGCCGGAGACCGAGGAGCTGGTGGAGCTGGCGTTGGAGACGCTCAAGCGCCGGCCGGCCTGGAAGGACCTGCCGCGGGGCGCCGTCGGGTCGGCCGCCGCCGGCGAGGCGGCGGGCACCGAGGGAGCGCCGCTGCCGAGCGGCTCAGCCGCGCCGGCGCCGACCATCGTCGACATCGGGACGGGCAGCGGCGCGATCGCGCTGAGCCTGGCCCAGGAAGCCGGGGTGCGGGTCCTGGCCGTGGACGCCAGCCACGATGCGCTGGCGGTGGCCGCCGCGAATGCCGAGGCGCTCGGCCTATCCCATCTCGTCGAGTCCCAGGAGGGCGACCTCTTGGCGGGCATCGCGGACGGGTCGCTCGAACTCATCGTGAGCAACCCGCCATACGTGCGGTCCGGCGTCATCCCCGGGCTGGCGCCCGATGTCCGGCTGTTCGAACCGGCCGCAGCCCTCGACGGCGGGGCCGACGGCCTGGACGTGTATAGGCGCCTGGTGCCGGCCGCCGCGCAGGCGCTGCGGCCGGGGGGCACGCTTCTTCTCGAGGTCGGTGAAGACCAGGCGTCGGCCGTGGTGGCACTCTCTCGCGCAGCCGGTTTCGCCCTCGTCGAGACCCACAAGGACCTTTCGCGCAAGGACCGCATGGTGGAGGCGGTCCTGCCCGGGGCGCCCGTGATGAGCGTGGGCGACCTGGACGGCGCGGCGGCGCACGCGCTGCGCCGCGCCCTCGACGCCGGCGCCGTCATCGGTCTGCCGACCGACACCGTGTACGGCATCGCGGCCAGGTGGGACTCGGCTGCCGGAGTGCGCCGCCTTTTCGCTGCGAAGCAACGCTCTCCGGAACAGCCGGTTCAGGTGCTGTTCCCGTCGGTGGAGGCTATCCGCACCGCCCTCCCCGATCTCGACCCGGTGGCCGCACAGGTGCTCGACGCCTTGCTGCCCGGCCCTTACACGTTCGTGGTGGGCACCGAGGTGCTGCGCCCCGACCTGGTCGGCACCCCCGATTCGCTCGGCGTGCGCATGCCCGACCAACCGGACCTCCTCGCCCTGCTTGCCGCACTGGACGTGCCCGTGGCCGCGACCAGCGCCAACTTCACGGGGCTGCCCGCGCCGGCCGCCTTCGCCGATGTCGATCCCCTCGTGCTGGCTTATTGCTCGCTCGCCGCGGTGCCCGCGGACGGGGCTGCTCCCGTGGCAGGAGTGGCTTCCACCGTCGTGGATCTGCGGCCCCTCGCGGAGGGCGGAGAACCGCTCGTGCTCCGCGAAGGAGCGGTGGCCGCGGATGAAGTGGTGCGGCGCATCCAGGCCTCGCTGGGGTAGTCCCGCCCGTCTGCGAGCCCTCAGCGGCCCGGGCTCCCTCTGGTATCCTTGGGGCTGCTTTTGTCCGTAACAGGCTGCCGAAGAACGACGCCAGGGCTTCGTTCTCGAGCAGCCTTCTGAGGAGGCTATCCCCATTGAGTCAGACGCATCGCGCCCCTAGCTACGCCGACATGCCCCTGCAGCAGGTCGATCCCCTGGTGCACCAGCTCATCGGCAAGGAGCTCGCTCGCCAGCAGCACAACATCGAGCTGATCGCGTCGGAGAACTTCACGCCGGTGCCCGTGCTCCAGGCGATGGGGAGTGTGCTCACCAACAAGTACGCCGAAGGCTATCCCTGCAACCGCTACTACGGCGGCTGCGAGGTGGTCGACGAGATCGAGTCGCTGGCCATCCAGCGCGCCCAGGACCTGTTCGGCGCCGAGCACGCCAACGTGCAGCCCCACTCCGGGTCCACGGCCAACCAGGCCATCTACTGGGCCGCGCTCGAGCCGGGCGATCACGTCCTGGCCATGAGCCTCGCGCACGGCGGCCACCTCACGCACGGCCACGCCATCAACTTCTCCGGCCGGGGTTACACCTTCTTCCACTACGGTGTGAGCAAGGAGACCGGCCTCATCGACATGGACCAGGTCCGGGCCCGTGCGATCGAGCACAAGCCCAAGATCATCGTGCTCGGCGCCAGCGCCTACCCGCGCACCATCGATTTCTCTGCGTTCCGCGCCATCGCCGACGAGGTGGGGGCCATGCTCATGGCCGACATCGCCCACATCGCGGGCCTGGTGGCGGCGGGCGCCCATCCTTCGCCGTTCCCGCACTGCGAATGGGTCACCACCACCACGCACAAGACCCTGGCCGGGCCCCGCGGGGGCACTTGCTTCTGCCGGGCGGTCGACGGGCCGCGTCTCGACAAGGCGATCTTCCCGGGGCTGCAGGGCGGGCCGCTCGAGCACATCATCGCCGGTAAGGCCGTGTGCTTCTTGCTGGCTTCGGGCGACGAGTTCAAGGCCAAGCAGCACCTCACGGTCAAGAACGCCAAGGTGCTCGCCGACCGGCTCCTGGAGAGGGGCATGAGACTGGTCTCCGGCGGCACCGACAACCACCTCATGCTCGTGGACTTCTCCGGCACCGAGATGACCGGCAAGCGCGCCCAGGAACTGCTGGACCGGGTGGGCATCACCGCCAACAAGAACGCCGTGCCCTACGACGAGCGGCCGCCGGCGGTCACCTCCGGGATCCGACTCGGCACGCCCGCTATGACCACGCGTGGTTTCGGCCCGGACGAGATGCGTGAGGTCGCCGACATCATCGTGGACGCCATCACCGGTGACCAGACCGAGGCCACCCTCGACCGGCTCCTCACCCGCAGCCGGGCGCTCACCGGAGCCTTCCCGCTCTATCGCGAGCTCTGGGTCTGATGTCCGCCCCGGGGCCCTCACGGAGTTGCTCCGCCCGGCCGCCCTGGGAGGAGTACTTCATGGAGATCGCCCGGGTGGTGGCGACGCGCTCGAGTTGCCTGCGCCGCCAGGTGGGGGCCGTGGTCGTCAAGAACCGCCAGATCCTGGCCACCGGCTATAACGGCGTGCCCCGCGGGCTCCAGCATTGCGACGAGCGCGGCTGCCTGCGCGATCAACTGGGCGTGCCCTCGGGCGAGCGCCACGAGTTGTGCCGCGGTCTGCATGCGGAGCAGAACGCCATCGTGCAGGCTGCGTACCACGGCGTGGCCATCAGTGGGGCCGAGGTCTACTGCACTCACCAACCGTGCGTCGTGTGCGCGAAGATGCTGGTGAACGCGGACATCGTCGCGGTGTACTTCTCAGGACCCTATCCCGATCCGCTTGCGATGGAAGTGTTCCAAGAAGCAGGGACGAAGCTCGTCGCGATGTAGGTCGGCGGGGCGCGGGACGGGGTTTTCAGTGCATATTCACGGGTTTTGTGAATAGAAATCTCAGCCAACAATATTGAAATACCATTGCCCTCGCATGATATAGTGGCCGAGTCCTGGAACCGCCGCTTCTTATGAGCGAAGATCCGAGACGAGTCTGGGGGGACGCGTGGACCTTGGGGTTCACGCTTGTCGGTCTGGTGCTTGTGTTCACAGGTCTGGGTTTTGTCCTCGACCGCTGGGCAGGCACGACTCCTTGGCTCATGACGGGCGGCGTGTTCGTAGGGGCTGGGTTGGGTCTCGCCCATCTGGCGTCCATCTTGTTCTCTCCCCGCGGGGAGAGCCGGGAGGGGCGGTCGGAGAAGGCGGATGACCCGAAAGACCGGTCTCGCGAGTAGGCCGGAACGGGAGGGGATTCTGACGCTGACGGTGATATCAGTGGTCGTCGGGGTTGCGCTTGCGGTCGCGTACCATTTGTTCGCGGCCAAGGTGCAGAGCTTCGCCGTTCGCAACAACACCGTCGCCGGTCCTGCCGCGGTCATCGCGGGCTTCTTCATCAGGCTGGTGGTCATCGTCCTCATCTTCTTCGTCCTCGGTATGTGGTCGCCGCTCGAGATCATCCCCCTGGTGCTCTCGTTCGCGGTGCTGTTCACCCTTCTCAACGCGTGGTCCGTCTACAGTCTTCTGTCCAAACGCCGGAACGTGCCCCCTTCCACGGGCGCTACCGGGGCATAGGCGAGGGAAAGCATGTTGCTGCTGGAAGAAGCTGGCGAAAGCAAGATCGTCGAAGTGATGGCGGAGATGAACGACCGGGCGGTCGTTCATATCCCCAAGATCGGGCCGTTCGACTTCTCCATCACCAACACGGTGCTCTACATGTGGGTGTCGGCCGTGGTGGTGTTCTTGATCTTCTTCATCGCGGCCAAGCGGATGAAGAAGTCGCCCGAGGGCATCCAGACGTTCGCCGAGATCCTCATCGGCTTCGCCTCCGGCCATCTGTGCGGCCAGCTGGGCGAGAAGGGCCGCAAGTACTATTACCTCATCCTCACGCTGTTCAGCTTCATCATCGTGACGAACCTCATCGGGCTCATCCCGAAGCCGACGCAGCTGATGCCCACCACGCCCACCGCCAACATCAACGTCACGTTCGCGCTGGCCATCTGCGTGTTCTTCGTCACTCAGTTCCAGGGCTTCAAGCGCCATGGCGCCCGCAAGTACGTCGGGTCCTGGCTGGCCCCGCCGGGAGTGCCGGCCGCCATGAAGCCGCTCCTCAACGGCATCATCTTCCTGACGCACTTCATGGGCGAGTTCTTCAAGCCGCTCTCGCTCGGCGTCCGACTTTTCGGCAACATCATCGCGGGCCACCTGATCATCCTCGTGATGCTCGGCCTCATCCTGCAGTACGGCTTCGCGCTGGTCGTCCCGGCAGGTGCGTTCGTGGTGATCATGCTCCTGTTCGAGGTCTTCGTGGCCTTCATCCAGGCATACATCTTCTCCATTCTGTCGGTCGTGTACATCGAATCGGCGATCTACGCCGGCCACTAACCAGGGCATCACCCGGATCAAGGAGGGAACACAAATGGAAGGCACCACAGCACAACTCGCCGCCGGTATCGCGATGGCGTTCGCCACGCTCGGCCCGGGCATCGGTATCGGTCTCCTGACCTCAGGGGCCACGCAGGCCATCGCCCGCCAGCCCGAAGCCAGCGGCGAAGTCCGTACCGTCTTCATCATCGGTCTGGCTCTGGCCGAAGCCCTGGCGCTCTACGCCTTCGTTATCGCCATCATCCTGATCTTCGTCGCCTAGTAGTAGTGACCACGACGGAGAAAGCCGCGGCCGCGAGGTAGAGGCATGGGTACGGAAATAGAACTGTTCAAGATCAGTCCCGGCCTGTTCATATGGTCGGTGGTGACGTTCCTGGTCCTCCTGGGGCTGCTCTACAAGTTCGCCTTCGGTCCTCTGGTGAAACTCCAGAAGGCGCGCCAGGACCAGATCCACCAGTCAATCGTGGACGCGGAGAACCTGCGTGACGAGGCCCAGCAGTTGCTGGCCGACTACAAGAAGCAGCTGGCTCAGGCTCGCGCCGAGGCGGATGCCATCGTGGATCGGGCCCGGAAGGCCGGGGAGGCCAACAAGGCCGAGATCCTCGAAGAGGCCCGTGCGCAGGCCGAGGGCAACCTGACTCGCGCCCGCCAGCAGATCGAGCGGGACACCAACCAGGCGCTTCAGAAGATCCGGGAAGAAGCGGCCGATCTGGCCGTGGCGGCGACCGCGAAAGTGGCACGCACCAGCTTGTCCGAAGCGGACCAGCTGCGGCTCATCAAAGAAGCCATCAACGAGATCGATCTCAGCACCATCAGCGAGAATTAGAAGAAGACCGTGAGCGAAAGCAAGATCGCACGAGTGTACGCGACGGCTCTGTACGAAGCAGCTGCAGAGGCCGGGCGCATCGAACAGGTCCGGAGCGACCTGGGCGAGTTCGTCCAGGCGGTCGACGCGTCCGGTGATCTCCGCCGGATGTTGGCTACGGAAGAGGTCTCCGATCCCAAGAAGAAGGAAGTCCTCCTCGACCTGACCGACGGCGGCGACGAGATGGTCCGCAACCTGTTGTGCATCCTCGTGGACAAGAGCCGGGAGGCTGAGGTCGCGGGCATCTACCGGGCGTATGTCGGCCTGGTGGAGGCTGCCCAGGGCCTGGTCCACGTGGAGGTCACCACGGCCGTGCCGCTGCCGGCCGAAATCGTTGAGTCGCTGCGCGCGAAGCTCGCAGCCGCCCTTGGCAAGACGATCGAGCTGAAGCTGAGCGTCGACAAGGAACTGCTCGGAGGTCTCAGGCTGAGAATAGGTGACCGGGTCGCCGACGCCAGCGTCCGTCACCGGTTGGAGCGCCTCCGCGAATCGTTGATCAGCCCTATGGCTAGTTTGGAGGGTTCAGTTGAAACTGCGTCCTGAGGAGATCACATCCGTCCTTAAGTCCCGCATCCAGCGCTACGAGCCGGGTGTCGAGATCCAAGAGGTCGGCACCGTCGTGCAGGTCGGCGACGGCGTTGCCCGGATCCAGGGCCTGGAGAATGCGGTGGCCTCCGAGATGCTCGAGCTCCCCCATAACGTCATGGGACTGGTGCTCAACCTGGAGGAAGACAGCATCGGTGCCGTGCTGATGGGCGAAGACACGCTCATCAAAGAAGGCGACCAGGTCAAGCGGACCGGCAAGGTCATCCAGGTTCCGGTGGGCGAGGCGCTCATCGGCCGTGTGGTGAACCCGCTGGGCGTGCCGCTCGATGACAAAGGCCCGATCGAGACCACCGAGTATCGGCCGGTCGAGTTCAAGGCCCCGGGCGTCATCCGCCGCCAGCCGGTGAAAGAACCGTTGCAGACCGGTATCAAGGCCATCGACTCGATGATCCCCATCGGTCGCGGCCAGCGCGAGCTCATCATCGGCGACCGCGGCACCGGCAAGACGGCCATCGCCGTCGACACGATCATCAACCAGAAGGGCCAGGACGTCATCTGCGTGTACGTGGCCATCGGGCAGAAGGCCTCCACGGTGGCCGGCCTGGTGAACCGCCTCGAGCAGTACGGCGCCATGGACTACACCATCGTGGTCATGGCCCCGGCCTCCACGTCGGCCCCGATGCGCTACATCGCCCCGTATGCCGGCGCGGCCATGGCCGAATACTTCACGTACTCCGGCCGTCATGCCCTGTGCATCTACGACGACCTCACCAAGCAGGCCGACGCCTACCGGCAGATGTCCCTGCTGCTTCGCCGCCCGCCGGGCCGCGAAGCGTTCCCGGGCGACATCTTCTACCTGCACAGCCGCCTCCTCGAGCGGGCATGCAAGCTCAGCGACAAGGAAGGCGGGGGCTCCCTGACGGCTCTGCCGGTCATCGAGACCCAGGCCGGCGACGTGTCCGCCTACATCCCGACGAACGTGATCTCCATCACCGACGGGCAGATCTTCCTGGAGAGCGAACTGTTCTACTCCGGTATCCGCCCGGCCATCAACGTCGGTATCTCGGTGTCGCGCGTGGGCGGTAACGCCCAGATCAAAGCCATGAAGAAGGTGGCCGGCGGTCTGCGCCTCTCCCTCTCGCAGTTCCGCGAGCTCGAAGCCTTCGCCAAGTTCGGTTCCGAGGTCGACCAGGAGACCCTGCGCACGCTCGCCCGCGGCGAGCGGCTCGTGGCCACCCTGAACCAGCCGCAGTTCGTCCCGTGGCCGGTACAGGACCAGGTCATGATCATCTTCTCCGCGACCCAGGGCTATTGCGACGACATCGCCGTTGCCGACATCACCCGGTACCAGGGTGAGTTGCGGAAGTTCCTCAACCAGCAGCACCCGGAGATCGGGCAGGCCATCGCGGCCACGAAGGAACTCTCAGCCGAGAACGAAGCCGCGCTGCGTGCCGCCATCTCGGTGTTCCGCGACTCCTGGACCGCCGACAAGGCCGAATCCTAGGGTCTCATGGCTTCATTCCGAGACATACGGCGGCGCATCACCTCCGTCCAGAACACGGAGAAGATCACCAAGGCCATGGAGATGGTCGCGGCGGCGCGTCTCCGCCGAGCCCAGCAGCGCATCGAGGCCACTCGGCCCTACGCGCTCAACATGCTCGAGTTCATCGGGCAGCTGGTGCGTTACATCCCGGTCAGCGGGACCGAATACCCGCTGCTGAAGACGCACAAGGAAGTCAAGAAGGTGACCATCATCGCCCTCACCGCGGACCGCGGTCTGGCGGGCGCCTTCAACGCCAACATCACGCGCCGGGCTTTCGAGTTGGTCGACAGCTACAAGGCGCAGGGCATCGACAGCGACCTGGTCATCCTCGGCCGCAAGGGCTTCAGCACCGCGCGGTTCCAGGGGTACCGAGTCGACAAGGCCTATCTGGACGTCACCGACCGGACGGCCTTCCTCGAAGCCCAGGCCATCACGGCCGGCATCATCAGGCGCTACACCGAGGAGAGCATCGACCGGGTGCACCTGGTGTACAACCGCTTCAAGAGCGCCATGGAGCAATATGTGGACGAGCAGGTCATCCTGCCCATCCAGGAGGAACTCACCAGCCTCTACACGCCGGAAGGCGCGAGCCAGCACATGGACTTCATGTTCGAGCCCTCGCCGGAGATCGTGCTCAGCGAACTGCTGCCTTCGTACATCGAGATCTCCGTCTACAGGGCGATCCTCGAGAGCATGGCGAGCGAGCAGGGCGCGAGGATGACGGCCATGCGGGCCGCCTCAGACGCGGCCGGCGAGATGATCGACGAATTGACCCTAGCGATGAACCGGGCGCGGCAGTATTCCATCACCCAGGAGATCCTGGAAGTGGTGGCCGGGGCCGACGCGCTTGCCGGGTAGCGAGCCCCGATCTACACAGGAGGACATCAGGAAGCCATGAACAAAGGCAAGATCGTTGAGATCATCGGACCGGTGCTCGACGTCGAATTCCCGGACCTGCTGCCGGCCATCTACAACGCCCTCGAGCTCGACGTGGACGCGCCTTCGGGCCGCATCCACCTGATCGCCGAGGTGCAGCAGCACCTGGGAGACAACAAGGTCCGCGCCGTGGCCATGGACTCCACCGACGGTCTGGCCCGCGGTATGGAAGTGGTGGACACCGGCAAGCCGATCGCGGTGCCCGTGGGCCAGCCTACTCTGGGCCGGCTCTTCAACCTCCTCGGCAAGCCCATCGACGAAGGTTCGGACCTTCCCACCGACGTCGAGACGTGGCCCATCCACCGTCCTTCCCCGGCGTTCGAAGAACTCGAACCGACCACCGAGGTCCTGGAGACCGGCATCAAGGTCATCGACCTGCTGGCCCCCTACGTCAAGGGTGGTAAGGTCGGCCTCTTCGGCGGCGCCGGCGTGGGCAAGACGGTCGTCATCCTGGAGCTCATCCACAGCATCGCCACGCATCACGGCGGTATCTCCGTGTTCGCCGGCGTGGGCGAGCGCACCCGCGAGGGCAACGACCTCTACCTCGAGATGAGCGAGTCGGGCGTCATCGACAAGACCGCCATGGTCTTCGGCCAGATGAACGAGCCCCCGGGCGCCCGTCTGCGCGTGGCTCTCTCGGCTCTCACGATGTCCGAGTACTTCCGCGACGTCATGGGCCAGGACGTGCT
Organism: uncultured Actinomycetes bacterium; assembly: GCA_903873715.1. Taxonomy (GTDB): domain Bacteria; phylum Actinomycetota; class Thermoleophilia; order RBG-16-64-13; family RBG-16-64-13; genus CAIQPS01. Next base: position 52,969 of record CAIQPS010000029.1, on the reverse strand, counting down.
CCTCTTCATCGACAACATCTTCCGTTTCGTGCAGGCGGGTTCGGAAGTGTCGGCCCTTCTCGGCCGCATGCCTTCCGCCGTGGGTTACCAGCCCACCCTCACCTCCGAGATGGGCGAACTCCAGGAGCGCATCACCTCCACCCGCCGCGGTTCGGTCACCTCGGTCCAGGCCATCTACGTGCCGGCCGACGACCTCACCGACCCGGCCCCGGCCGCGAGCTTCGCGCACCTTGACGCCACCACGGTGCTCAGCCGGTCCATCGCCGAGATGGGTCTGTATCCGGCCGTGGACCCGCTCGACTCCACCAGCCGGGCGCTCTCGCGCCAGGTCGTGGGCGACGAGCACTACGAAGTGGCCACCAAGGTGCAGGAGATCCTGCAGCGTTACAAGGACCTCCGCGACATCATCGCCATCCTCGGTATGGACGAGCTCTCCGACGAGGACAAGGTCATCGTCCGGCGTGCCCGCAAGATCCAGCAGTTCCTGTCGCAGCCGTTCTCGGTGGCCGAGCAGTACACCGGCCGCGAGGGCAAGTTCGTGCCCCTGAAGGAGACGGTGCGGAGCTTCAAGGAGATCATCGAGGGCAAACACGACGACCTCCCCGAGCAGGCCTTCGCCTACAAGGGCAGCATCGACGAAGTGGTCGAGGCCGTGAACGCCGCGAAGGCCGCCGAGGCCGCTCCGGCCGCCGCGACCGTCTAGGAGAAGACTGTGGCAGACGGCGCCAACGAATATCTGCGCCTGGAGCTCGTCGCTCCCCGCGGCCCTGTCTATGAGGGCGACGTCGAGATGGTCGTCGTCCCGGCGGTCACCGGTGAGCTCGGTATCCTGCCTCATCACGCTCCGCTGGTCGCTCAGTTGACCATCGGGCGGATGCGGGTGCTCACCGCCGGTGGCACGTGGCTGAGCTTCGCTGTGGCGGAAGGTTTCGCCAAGGTGCAGTTCAACAAAGTGATAGTCTTGGCCGACACCGCTGAGGAGGCGAGCGCGATCGATGTGCCGCGCGCCGAGCAAGGGGTGGAGCGGGCTCTTCGCAGATTGGAGATGCACCGGACGGGTACCGTGCCCGAGGACGACGTCGTCGACCCGTACCGGGAGCAACTCGCGCTTAAGAGGGCTCGCAACAGGATCAAGGTCGCCCAGCTGGGGTAGCCCCCCGGACCAGGGCTCTATCCAAGGACGTGTGATGGCTCCGGATACCGTAGAGCCGCGCCTCGTAGTGCGCGGCGGGCAGCGCTTGGAAGGACAGGTGACGGTAGCCGGCGCGAAGAACTCCGCGCTGAAGCTCATGGCCGCGTCCTTGCTCGCCTCCGGGACCTGCACGCTCCACAACGTCCCCGATATCCAGGACGTGCACACCATGCGCGAGGTGCTCGAGTACCTCGGCGCCGTGGTGGGGTTCGAGCAGGGCACCATGACCATCGACACGACGGCCGTGCAGTCCCATGTCGCCCCGTACGACCTCGTCCAGAGGATGCGCGCCTCCATTCAGATCATGGGGCCGCTGGTGGCCCGGTTCGGGCGGGCCCGCGTGGCGATGCCCGGCGGGTGCAACCTGGGGCAGCGCAAGATCGACATCCACCTGCGCGGCCTGGCGGAGATGGGCGGCCAGGTCCGCTCGGACCACGGTTTCGTGGAGGTCACGGCGGAAAAGCTGCACGCGGTGGATATGTTCCTCGACTATCCCAGCGTCGGAGCCACCGAGAACCTCCTTATGGCGGGGGTCATGGCGGAGGGGACCACCACCCTCGAGAACGTCGCCCGGGAGCCGGAGATCATCGACCTGTGCAAGTTCCTCGTGAGCATGGGCGCAGACATCACCGGTGCCGGCAGTTCGACGATACGCATCAATGGCGTCGACAAGATGCACCCCACCGAGCACACCGTCATCGGCGACCGCATCGAGGCGGGAACCTTCCTCATCATGGGGGCCGTCACGGGTGGAGACGTCGAGGTCAACGGGATCAGCCCTCACGTCCTCGACCTGTTCTTGTCGAAACTTCGGGCGGTGGGCGTGCAGGTCCAGGAGAACACCCGGAGCATCCGGGCCGTCGGTGATCCCGAGCGGCACTCGGCGGTGGACGTGGCGACCCTGCCTTTCCCGGGTTTCCCGACCGACCTGCAGGCGCAGATGATGGTGTTGCTGTCGGTGTCGAAGGGTGTCTCGGTGCTCACCGAGAACGTGTTCGAGAACCGGTTCGGTTTCGTGGACGAGTTGGTCCGCCTCGGGGCCGACATCCGGGTGGATGGCAATCACGCCGTCATCAATGGCGGCCGCGCCCTCACCGGAGCCATCGTCCGGTGCACCGACCTGCGGGCCGGAGCGGCGTTGGTGGCTGCGGGCCTGGTGGCCGAAGGGTGCACGGAATTGCGCGACGTGTACCACGTCGACCGGGGGTACGAACGTCTGGAGGATAAGCTGCGGTCCCTCGGGGCCGATGTGGAGCGGGTGACGGCGCCGGTGTCCGGCGTGTGCTGATCTCGGACGGCAGGGCAGTTTCGAGGTTAGAATCTCCGCTCCGTACGAAGTAGGGCAAGAGAATCGGATCGGTTTGTCGAAGAAGAATCGCTATACGCTGTATGTGGTCGAGGGTCGTCCTAAGCGCCGTTGGAAACGCGTCGTTCTGTGGGCCAGCATCGCCCTCGTCGTGGTCGCCGTCGCACTCGCAGGCGGCTCATACCTTTGGTTCCGGGCACAGGTCTCCTCGGCCAACGGCCGGGTTTCGCAGGATATCCGCCAGGCGCTCCAGGAGAAGCCTTCCACCACGTTGACCACGCTGGCGGATGCCGAGTCCGCCGCTGTCGCCTCCGGGCCCACGTCGACGGTGGACGAACCGTCGCCATCGGCCATGAACCTGCTCGTCATCGGCTCCGACCGGCGATCGAACGACCCCTCGATCGGCGGCCGCTCGGATACGCTGATGGTCGTCCATGTCGACCCGGAGTTGAACTACCTGTCGGTGCTCTCGCTGCCCCGCGACCTACGGGTGGATATCCCCGGGCACGGCAAGGGCAAGTTGAACACGGCATTCGCCTACGGCGGCGCACCTCTCGCCATCAAGACGATAGAACAGACCACCGGGGTGGACATCAACCACTATCTGGAGGTCGGTTTCACGGCGTTCGCCGACATGGTGGATTCGCTCGGCGGCGTCTACGTGGATGTCGACCGGCGCTACTACAACCCCGATTACTACTACGAGCCGATCGATCTCTATCCGGGGTTCCAGCTACTCAAAGGCTCTGACGCGCTGGACTTCGTGCGCTTCCGGCACGACCGCAACATGGACTTCGGGCGGATGGAACGGCAGCAGCGCTTCATGAACGCGCTGCGCGAACAGGCGATGGGCTGGAACCTGCCGTTCAAGCTTCCCGGACTGATATCGGCCCTCTTCAAGAACGTGGCCACCGACCTCGACGCCAACGAGATCCTGCGGCTGGCCCGCTGGGGAGTCGGGTTGAACGGCGACGACATCCGCGGCATCACGCTGCGCGGGAGCATCCCGACCATCAACGGCGCGGCCTACGTGGTCGTGAGCGAGGACAAGCTTGCCCGCGCGGTCAGCCAGTTCCTCCACGAGTCGGTGCCTGACGACCCCGCCGACGCCACCGTGGACTCGACCACCGGCGGCGACACGACGGTCGGTTCGGACGGCAGCACCGGCGATACTCTCGGCGCGTACTCCGGCTACGCCACCTCCTCGACCACGTCCACGACCCTCGCGGCCGATCTCCAAGGGCTCACGGTGGATGTCACCGGGGTGAGCGGTAGGAGCGGCGAGGCGGCCGCCGCCGCCACGTGGTTGGGCAGCCTGGGCGTGACCATCGGCAGCAGTGCCGACGGCAGCGAGGTGCAGCAGCACAGCTCCATCGCCTATCCCCCCAGCAAGCAGGCGGATGCCAAGAAACTGGCGGCCGCCACCGGCATCAGCCAGACCACCCGCAACAGCCGCCTGGCGCACGTAACCCTGTTCGTGGGCAAGGACTTCATCCTGCCGCAGGCCTTCGCGGTCTCCGGCACCTCCGGCGCGGGCATCACCGATGCCTGGGTGTGGCAGCCCTTCGCGGCGCAGACCCCGTTCGCCGTCGAAGCGCCCGCTTATCTCCCCGATGGCTACGTCTGGACGAGACGGTTCCCTGACACCTACGCCACGTACAACATCGAACCGGGCGGCACCGACAAGCCGGCCTTCAGGATGATGTACGGGGCCAAGATCAACTTCGACCAGGTGTTCGGCATCACCGAGACGACCTGGCTGGATGCGCCGGCCGCGAGCAAGGGGTTGGAAGTCACCCACGACGGCGTGGTGTACACCGTCGTTCGCAACGACACCAAGGTCGAGCGGGTATGGTGGAAGAGCGACGGTGTGCTCTACTTCGTCTCGAACACGCTTTCCTACTGGCTGGACCAGGAAGAGATGCTGAAGATCGCCGAATCCATGGTCACCGTTCCCAAACAATGAAGGTGCTGGCCGGCCCGCGCCTCGAGCTCGACCCGTCCGGGCCTGCGGCCCGGCTTTGCGAACGGCTCGCCGGTGCCGACGGGGAGGTGGTCTCCCTTGCCGCGCTCGGTCTGCGGAATCCCTACCGCCCCTTCAGCGCGGCCGAGATAGGCGCGCTCCGCACGGCATTGCGAGGCGAGACCGGGACGATAGGGTATGTCTGCCTGGGGGCCGCAGCCGGCTCGGCCGCAGCCGCGGGTGGCTCCGCAGAGGTGGGGCCCGCCGGCGTGCCGCCGGTGGCGCCAGGTGCCGCACCAGACGGTGCCGCGCCGTCACGGGCGGTGGCGGTCGCCGACCACGTCAACCTCACCTGGCGCTCGCCCCTCGCAGGTCCCAACGACGAAGCCGTGGGCCCGCGCTTCCCGAGCATGGACGGTATCTACGATCCTGAAGCCGTTTTGGCACTGGGTCCGGATTTCGAAGGTATGATAATAAGTCGCGGTGTGGTGGCCGGGGTGCCCGACGACCGGACGCCCGGTGGGCACGAGCCCGACATGGCTGTCCGCTTCGGATGGGCGGCCGTGAGCGCTGAGCTTGTGGCTCCGGTCATCATCGCGGCCCACATGGGCCTGCGCATCGCCGCGATCGTGCTGTTCACAGAGGCCCGGAAGGCCTGACAGAAGGAGACGAGGGTGGTTCCACATGACGTGAAGGACGAAAGTCTGGCGAAGGCTGGAGTCCTACGGATCGAATGGGCGGAGAAAGAGATGCCCGTTCTCGCGATGATCCGCGAACGGTTCGAGAAAGAGAAGCCGCTCAAGGGCGTCCGCATCGGCGCGTGCCTGCACGTCACCAGCGAGACCGCCAGCCTCATGAAGACCCTCAAGGCCGGTGGGGCGGAGATCGCCCTCTGCGCCTCCAACCCGCTGTCCACCCAGGACGACGTGGCCGCCGCGCTCGCGCTCGAGTACGGCATCTCCACCTTCGCCATCAAAGGTGAGGACCGGGACACCTACTACGGCCACATCATGAGCGTCATCGACACTCATCCGCAGATCACCATGGATGACGGCGCGGACGTGGTCGGCCTGCTGCACACCGAACGCAAGGACGCGCTCCAGGGTGTCATCGGCGGTACGGAAGAGACCACCACCGGGGTCATCCGCCTCAAGTCGATGGAACAGGACGGCGTCCTCGCCTACCCGATCGTGGCCGTCAACGAAGCCATGACCAAGCACATGTTCGATAACCGGTACGGCACCGGTCAGTCCACTCTGGACGGCGTCATCCGCGCCACCAACCGCATGATCGCCGGTAAGACGGTGGTCATCGGCGGATACGGCTGGTGCGGCCGCGGCGTGGCTCTGCGGGCCAAGGGGCACGGCGCGGACGTCGTGGTCCTCGAGGTCGATCCGCTGCGTGCTCTGGAAGCCATCATGGACGGCTACCGGGTCATGCCCATCGCCCAGGCCGCTCCCATCGGCGACATCTTCATCACCGCCACCGGCGACATCCACGTGATCCGCAAGGAGCACTTCGAGGTCATGAAGGACGGCGCCATCGTCGCCAACACCGGCCACTTCAACGTCGAGATCGACATCCCGGCGCTCGAAGCGCTGTCGACCGCCACCCGTCAGGTGCGCGAGTTCGTGCAGGAATACACCATGGCCGACGGCCGCAACATCTACCTCTTGGGCGAAGGCCGTCTCATCAACCTGGCCGCCGCCGAGGGGCACCCGTCGTCCGTCATGGACATGAGCTTCGCCAACCAGGCGCTGGCCTCGGAGTTCATGGTGCTCAACTGCAAGGACCTGGAGAAGAAGGTCTACGACGTGCCCGAGGCCATCGACAAAGAGATCGCCCGTCTCAAGGTCGAGTCGCTCGGCACCGCCATCGACGTGCTGACTCCCGAGCAGGTGGAGTACCTCAACAGCTGGCACATGGGGACCTAGGATGACGGCCGGTGACGGGGCCGGCGCCGCAGGCCTGGCGGCCGGCGGCGACGCCCGGGTGGCGGCGGTCGACAACATCAGGCCGGTGCTCTGGCGCGACGGCGCCGTGGTGCTGATCGACCAGCGCAAGCTGCCCCTCGAAGAGGTGGAGCTCCAGTGCACCACGTGGCAGGAGGTGGCGGAAGCCATCTGCAACATGACTGTGCGCGGCGCTCCTGCCCTCGGTGTGACCGCCGGCATGGGGATGGCCCTGGCCGCCCGGCAGGCGCTCGCCGACAGCAGCGGCGACGCGGCGCGTTTCCACGCTGCGGTCCAAGCTGCATCCAAAGCACTATTCGAGACCCGCCCCACGGCGGTTAATCTCCCCTGGGCGCTCCGGGAGATGGAGCCCATCTGGAAGCGCGAGGACCTCTCGCCGGCCGAGATAACCGAGGCCATCGAGAAGCGCGCCGTCCGGATCTTCGAGGAAGACCTGGCCTCGTGCCACGCTATCGGCGAGCACGGGGCGGACCTCATCACGGGAGATGAGCCGGTGGTGTTGACGCATTGCAACGCGGGAGCTCTGGCGACGGCCGGATACGGGACGGCTCTGGGAGTCATCCGCTCGGCCTACGTCCGTAACCCCAAGCTGCGCGTCTTCGCGGACGAGACCCGCCCCCTGCTGCAGGGAGCCCGGCTCACGGCATGGGAGTTGGTCCGCGAGGGCATACCGGTATCGCTCATAACCGACAACATGTCGGGGTATTTCATGAAGAAGGGCGCCATCACCCACGTGGTGGTCGGGGCCGACCGCATCACCGCCAACGGCGATACGGCCAACAAGATCGGCACCTACATGGTGTCGGTGCTCGCGCGCGAGCACGGTATCCCCTTCTACGTGGCCGCCCCGTTCTCCACCATCGACCTGTCGCTCGCCACCGGGGACTCCATCCCCATCGAGGAGCGGGCGGAGACCGAGGTCACCGGCTACGGGTCGGAGCGCTGGGCCCCGTGGGACGTCAAGGTGCGCAACCCGGCCTTCGACGTGACGCCGAACGCGAACATCGCGGCCATCATCACCGATCGTGGCGTGGCCCGACCTCCGTTCACCGAGTCGCTGAGAGCGCTTGCATGAGAGCCATGGTCATGGCTGCGGGCAAAGGGACCCGGCTGCGGCCGGTCACCGACCTGTTACCCAAACCCATGGCCCCGGTGGCCGATAGGCCGGTGCTGGAGCACATCCTGCGACTGCTCGAGCGCCACGGCATCCGCGAGGTGGTCCTCAATCTGCACCACCTGCCGGACGCGATCACCGGATACCTGGGCGACGGCTCGGGCTTGGGCCTCGACGTCACCTATTCCTTCGAGGAGACGCTCATGGGCACCGCGGGTGGGGTGAAGAGGAACGAGGCGTTCCTCGGCACCGGCACTTTCCTCATCATGAGCGGGGACGCCCTCACCGACATCGACCTCACCGGACTGGTGGCGGCGCACCGGCGCAACGGTTCCATCGCCACGATAGCGGTCAAGGAAGTGGCCGACCCGAGCCTCTACGGCGTCCTTGTGACCGACACCGACGGCCGGGTCACCGGCTTCCAGGAGAAGCCGCCGCGCGAAGAGGCTCTCTCCAATCTCTGCAACTGCGGTATCTACGTGTTCGAGCCCGAACTGCTCGATCTCATCCCGGCCGGGCAGTTCGATGATTTCGGCAGCCGGCTGTTCCCCGACATGCTCAAGCAGGGCATCCCCTTCCACACCCACACGTTCAGCGGCTACTGGAGCGACGTCGGTAACCTCGGTGAGTTCTTCCGCGGGAATGTGGACGCGCTCACCGGTAAGGTCCGGGTGGAACTGCCAGGCAGCGAGGTGCAGCCAGGCGTCTGGGTCGGTGAGGGCGCATCCGTGGCAGGGTCCGCACGCATCGAAGGGCCGGTAGTCATAGGGCAAGGGTGCAGTATCGAAGAGGATGCGGTCATCGAAGGACCGGCGGTACTGGGCGACCGTACCGTAGTCGGGGCCGGAGCTCATGTCGTGCGGGCGGTGGTGCTCGCCGATTCGTTCGTGCCGTCCGGATCGGTGATCGTGGAGGGTATCGTAGGCCAGAAGCCCGGCCGCGAGCATGGCCGGTGAGCAGGCGCCGGCTGCCGCAGGCGGCCTGACCGCTCTGAGAGACCGGCTCTACGACTGTGTCGTCGAGCCGGTGGTCTCCATCCTGTTCCCGCCCCGCTGCGTGGGGTGCGGCGATTTCGAACACCATCTCTGCCCGCGCTGCGAGGCTTCCTTGACGGCCATCGGTGCAGACTGCTGCCCGCGCTGCGGCGAGCCCGGGCCGCGGCCGCTCGTCGGCGGGCGATGCTCGCATTGCATGGGGCTCGATCTGGCGTACGCCGGGCAGCGCAGCGCCTTCGTACACGCCGGGCCGGCCAAGCGGATGGTCGTCGAGTTCAAGGCCGGAGGGCAGCCGGTGCTTGCCCCGCTCATGGCGAGGTTGGCGGCTCCCGCCTTCAGCGCGCTGGTGGTGGAAGCTGTGGCGCAGTCGTCGGTGACTGGGGCGGCGGAGCCGGCCGCACCCGGGCCGCCGCGGACCGAGCAGCCTTCATCCGGGCTGCTGCCGACACCCGGCTCTCCTCCCGTTCTCGTCACCTGGGTGCCCACCCATGCCTCGTCCCAGCGCGAACGGGGCTACAACCAGGCGGAACTGCTGGCCCGGCGCCTGGCCGCGGGGCATAGGCCCGCGCTGGCTGTCGCCGCGCTGGCCCGCAAGCCGGTGCGGACGCGGCATCAGAAGGCGCTGGACAGAGCTGGACGGCAGGCCAACCTGCGGGGCGCTTTTGCGGTGGACGAGAAGGCCGTCGCCGGTCTGGCGGCCAAGCCGCGCGCCCTCATCCTGGTGGACGACGTCTACACCACCGGGGCCACCAGCCAGGAGGTGGCGCACGTGCTGTCCTCCGGGATGGGAGTGCCCGTGTACGTGTTCACGTTCTCCCGGGCGGTGTCCGGCAGGGGCGAGGGGCACGACTGAGCGAGGCTGGGGACCTCCTAACGGAGGGCATACGGCTGGGGGCTATAATGGGATGTGCGACCCCGTCTACCACGAACAAGGAGCAGGACCGGCGTGAACCTACAGGTCAAAGGCAGGAATCTCGTTCTTCCCGAGGCGACGAGCAAGTACGCCGAGGAAAAGATCGGGAGGCTCGGCAAGTACCTCGCCGACGGGTCCCGTTGTGAGGTGGAGATCTGGACGGAAAAGAACCCGAGCATCTCCGACAATCAGGTAGTGGAAGCCACCATCTTCACGAAAGGTCCGGTCATCAGGGCCAGGGAGGCGTCGCCTGACGTACGCGCTTCGATAGATCTGGTGTTCGAGAAGTTGGAACGGCAGGTCAAGAAGTACCGCCACAAGCTGGTGTCCCATCAGGGGCCCGCCAAGGAAGCGTTCGCCGCGGAGGGCTTTGCCGTCCCGGCTGAGACGGAGGCTGTGGAGGAAGAACCGCAACTGCCTCGTATCGTCAAGACGAAGCAGTTCATGGTGAAACCGATGACGCCGGAGGAAGCGGCGTTGCAGTTGGAACTGGTCGGGCACGACTTCTTCGTGTTCACCAACTCCGAATCCAATGAGACCGCGGTGGTGTACCGCCGCCGCGACGGCAACTACGGGCTCATCGAGGCTCAGTCCTGACGCTGTCTTGTCCGGCCGCCCGGCCCGGGGCCGGGCGGCCTCACTGCCTCGGTGCGTCCGCAACCCGAGAGGGCTGCCGGAGAGTGAAGCTCGGCCGCAGCCTGTGAGGCGTGGTTTTTCATGATCAATATCGTTGACAAGATGCTTCGCTTCGGCGAAGGCAAGAAGTTCAGGCTGCTGGAAGAGGCGGTCGCGCAGGTGACGGCCCTCGAGCCCGAGGTCGCGAAGCTCTCCGACTCGGCCCTTCGCGCCAAGACCGACGAGTTCAAGCAGCGGCTTGCCGACGGGGAGACGCTCGAAGACATCATGGCCGAGGCGTTCGCCGTGGCCCGGGAGGCGGCCAAGCGCACCACCGGGATGCGTCCGTTCGACGTCCAGGTAATGGGGGCGGTGGTCCTCCACCAGGGCTCCATCTCCGAGATGAAGACCGGTGAAGGCAAGACCCTGGTCGCCACCATGCCGGTCTATCTGAACGCACTCGCCGGCCGCGGCGTGCACGTCGTCACCGTCAACGACTACCTGGCCGGCCGCGACGCGGCCTGGATGGGCCCGGTCTACGAGTTCCTGGGCCTCAAGGTGGCCGCCCTGCAGAACAGCATGGAGGCGGCGGAACGCCGGGAAGCCTACCTGGCCGACATCACCTACGGCACCAACACCGAGTTCGGCTTCGACTACCTGCGCGACAACATGGTGCTCCGCACCGACCAGCAGGTGCAGCGCGGCCATTACTACTGCATCGTCGACGAGGTGGACTCCATCCTCATCGACGAGGCGAGGACGCCGCTCATCATCTCCGGCCCGGGTGAACGGGCCGCCAAGACCTACTACGACTTCGCCCGCATCGCCCGGCGGCTCACGCCCGGCGAGGGAGAAGAGGGCGACTACGAGGTCGACGAGAAGAAGAAGACAGTCGCCATCACAGAAGGCGGTCTTGCCCGGGTCGAGAAGGAACTGGGCATCGACAACATCTACGAGGACCTCTCCGGTCAGTTGGTCAACCACCTGATGCAGGCCTTGCGCGCCGCCGCGCTCTTCAAGCGCGACGTCGACTACCTGGTGACCGATGGTGAGGTCAAGATCATCGACGAGTTCACCGGCCGCATCCTCGAGGGGCGCCGGTACTCGGAAGGCCTCCACCAGGCCATCGAGGCCAAAGAGGGCGTCAAGATCAAGGAAGAGAACCAGACGCTCGCCACCATCACCCTGCAGAACTACTTCCGCCTCTACGAGAAGATCGCGGGCATGACTGGTACGGCTTACACCGAGGCCGACGAGTTCCGCGAGATCTACAAGATGGAAGTGGTGGTCATCCCCACCAACCAGCCGATGGTCCGCGACGACCGCAACGACCTCATCTACAAGACGGAGAAGGCCAAGTTCCTGGCCGCGGCCGACATCATCGCCGACTGCTACAAGCGGGGCCAGCCGGTCCTGGTGGGTACCATCTCCGTGGAGAAGTCCGAGCGCCTCTCTGACATGCTCAAGCGGCGGGGCGTGCCGCACGAGGTCCTCAACGCGAAGTATCACGCCAAAGAGGCGGGCATCATCGCCGAGGCCGGGCAGAAGGGCGCCATCACCATCGCCACCAACATGGCCGGCCGCGGTACCGATATCAAGCTGGGCGCGGGCGTGGTGGAGGCCGGCGGCCTCTTCGTGCTCGGCACCGAGCGGCACGAAGCCAGGCGCGTGGACAACCAGTTGCGCGGCCGTTCCGGCCGCCAGGGCGACCCAGGCGTGAGCCAGTTCGTGATCTCGCTGGAAGACGATCTGCTGCGCATCTTCGGCGGCGACCGCATCCACGGGCTGATGGACAGGCTCGGTCTGGAAGAGGACATGCCCATCCAGCACAGCGTCATCTCCCGCTCGGTGGAGAGCGCGCAGAAGAAGGTGGAAGAGCAGAACTTCCAGATCCGCAAGCGCGTGCTCGAATACGACGACGTCATGAACAAGCAGCGCGAGGTCATCTACGGGCAGCGGCAACGCATCCTTGCCGGCGACGACCTCCGCGAGGACCTGCTCGGCATCGTCGAGCGCATCCTGCGCGAGCAGGTGGCCGTGTTCACCGGGTCCAGCCGTTTCTCGGAAGAATGGGACCTCGAGGAGCTGCTCACGATGCTCCGCGGCTTCTTCCCCACCACCCTGACGTTGCAGACCCTCGGCGATCCGGGCGACCTGGATGCCGAGACGCTCGCCGACATGGTGGTCGAGGACGCGATGAAGGTCTACGAGGCCAAGGAAGAGCGCTTCGGCACGGAAGCCATGGCCGAGATGGCCGACTGGGTGCTGCTCCGCACCATCGATTCCAAGTGGCGCGAACATCTCTACGCCATGGACTACCTGCGCGAAGGCATCGGCCTGCGGGCGCTGGCCCAGCGCGACCCCCTCATCGAGTACAAGAATGAGGGCTTCAACATGTTCCAGGAGATGATGGAGTCCATCCAGACCGATTTCGTGCGCTATGTCTTCCATCTGGAGATCGTCAGGGAGGAGCAGCCGGCTCCGGCCCCGGCCCGCCAGCTCAACTACTCGGGCGGCGGCGACAGTGGACTGGCCCAGAACTTCGCCGGCACGGCCGCCGCGGCGCGTCGCTCGGGTGTCGCCGACAGTTCGGGCGAGGCCTACGAGGCGGCGCAGGCGGCAGCCAAGACCGTCACCGCGCCGCGCAGCGTCGCGGACAAGGTGGGCCGCAACGACCCGTGCCCATGCGGCAGCGGAAAGAAGTACAAGAAGTGCTGCGGGGCCTAGAACAGCCCGGTAGGCTATAATCCCCGCTGCATATGGCTGAGAAGACTGAGAGCAAGACTTCCTCCCTGGCCGAGTACCGCGAGCTTCTGGGCGTGTTCCGCGAGAAGCTGCTGTGGGCAAGGGAGTATCTTTGACCCCACCTCGTTAGAACGTGACATCGCTTCCCTCGAGGAAGTGATGCGCGCCCCTGACTTCTGGGAGGACCAGAACCACGCCCAGGAGATGAGCACCCGCTACAGCCGCCTCAAGAGCAAGCTGGGCCTCTACGAGCGCCTCGCGACTCAGGTGGACGATTTCGAGGTGCTGATCGACATGGCGGCCGAGGAGACCGACGACGACACCGTGCCGGAAGAGCTGGCCGGCGATCTCGAGCGCGTCTCCACCGAGGTCGGCGGGGAACTCGAGGCCCTCGAGGAGCAGAGGCTCTTCACCGGCGAGTTCGACGCGGGCGACGCCATCGTGAGCATCCATCCGGGTGCCGGCGGCACGGAGAGCCAGGACTGGGCCGAGATGCTGCTGCGGATGTACCTGCGCTGGGCCGAGAAGCGGAAGTTCAACGTCGAGTTGAACGAGGCCAGCGAGGGCGACGAGGCCGGCATCAAGAGCGTCACCTTCACCATCCACGGCGACAACGCCTACGGGCTCATGTCCACGGAGCGCGGCGTGCACCGGCTGGTGCGCATCTCGCCGTTCGACTCCGCTGCTCGGCGTCACACCTCGTTCGCGTCGGTGGACGTTACCCCCCTCGTTGAGGGCGACGTCACGCTGGAGATAGAAGACAAGGACCTGCGCGTGGAGACCTACCGGTCGTCAGGCGCGGGCGGCCAGCACGTCAACAAGACCGACTCCGCCGTGCGTATCACGCACGTCCCCACCAAGACCGTCGTCCAGTGCCAGAACGAGCGCTCGCAGATCCAGAACCGGGAGACGGCCATGCGCATGCTGCGCAGCAAGCTGCTCCTGCTCGAGCACGAGAAGCGTGAACAGGAACTGGCCAAGGAGAAGGGCGAACAGCGGGACATCGCCTGGGGCAGCCAGATCCGCTCGTACGTGCTCGCCCCTTACACGCTGGTCAAGGACCATCGGACCAACTTCGAGAAGGGCAATGTCGAAGCGGTCCTCGATGGGGCTATCGACGAATTCATCCGGGAGTACGTGTGGCAAAGATCGACCGGAAGGCTCGGGGTCCGCTAGCAGGCCGCTGAAGAATGACGCCTTCCGGGGCGGGAGGTTTCCGTCTCACCCCGAAGAATAGTCATGAGGATGTCCTCAGAAGGAAGTCGCAGGTAGCACGTGATCAAGTTCGAAGACGTAACGAAGATATATCCTCCGAGCACCGTCGGGCTCGAGCGGGTGACGCTTCACATCGAGAAAGGCGAGTTCGTCTTCCTCGTGGGGCCGTCCGGCTCGGGCAAATCCACCTTCATCCGTCTGCTGATCAAAGAGCTGGAGCCCGACCGCGGCCGTGTGAGCGTAGGTGGGCGCGACCTGGCGACGCTCCGGCGCTGGAAGATCCCCTATCTGCGGCGCAACATCGGCTGCGTGTTCCAGGACTTCAAGCTCCTGCCCAACAAGACCGCCCTGGAGAACGTGATGTACGCGCTGCTCGTCACGGGCAACGCCAATCACGACTCCAAGAAGAAGGCGCTCGAGATCCTCAGCCTGGTGGGTCTGGCTCACAAGGAAGACAGCTTCCCCAACCAGATGTCCGGGGGCGAGCAGCAGCGGGTGTCCATCGCCCGGGCGTTCGTGAACCATCCTCCGCTCCTCATCGCAGACGAGCCCACCGGGAACCTCGACCCCGAGACTTCCATGGGCATCATGCAGTTGCTCTATCGCATCAACAAGACCGGTACCACGGTGCTCATGGCCACCCACGACCGCGAGATGGTGGACCGCATGCGGCGGCGCGTGATCGCCCTCGAAGAGGGGAAAGTCGTGCGCGACCAGAAACGAGGCGGCTATGGGGAGGATTAGCTTCTTCCTCAAGGAGGCCTTCGGGTCTCTGCGCAGGAACTACTTCATGACCATCGCCGCTCTGGTGACGGTCTTCCTGTCGATGGTCGTGCTGGGCGGCGTGCTCGTCTTCGTCTACACCACCAGCGCCCTGCTGTCCGAAGTGGAACAGAAGGTCGAGATCACGGTCTATCTGAAGACCGACCCCGACCCCAGCCAAGAGCAGATCGATGCTCTCCAAGCCGAGATCCAGAGCTGGAAAGAGGTCAAGAGCTCCACGTTCGTCAGCAAGGAAGAGGCGCTCAACCGCCTGAAAGAGGACTTCAAGGAGAACCCCGAGATCCTCGAAGGGCTCACGGGCAACCCTCTCCCAGCCTCGTTCGAGGTATCCCTCGTCGACCCGAAGACCGTGGATACCGTCGCGGCGCGGTTCAACGGGAATGCCTCTGTGGATGAGGTGCGATACGGCAAGGAGATCGCCGACAAGCTGTTCACCTTCACCTCCCAGGCCAGGAACTTCCTGCTGGGATTCATAGTGCTGCTCGGGATCGTGGCCGTGCTGCTCATCTCCAACACCATCCGGCTGTCGATCTTCGCCCGCAAGCGGGAAGTGGAGATCATGAAGCTGGTGGGGGCCACCAACTGGTTCATCCGCTGGCCGTTCATCATCGAGGGGGTCACCGTCGGATTGTTCGGCGCCGTGGTCGCCGTCGTGGTGGTGCTGGTGCTGAACAGCGTCCTCATCGGGAGGATCAGAGACAGCCTCACGTTCATGACCGTGCCGCTCGACGCGGTGCCCTACGTTTCTGTGACCCTCATACTGCTCGCAGTAGGGGTGGTCATCGGGGCTGCGGGGTCCGGCATCGGCCTGCGGCGGTTCCTGAAGATATAGGTGCGTAGAAGCCTCAAGATACCGCTGCTGATCGTGGGCGGCCTGGTGGCCGCCATCCTGCTGGTCACCGGCGGGTTCCTCCTGGGTGCGCGGGACGATCTCGGATCCGCGCTGCGCGGCCTCGTCCCTGTGGCGGGGTCGCAATCGACCGGCGGGGCGAACGACCTGCAGCAGGAGGTCCTCGACAAGCTCGACTCCACCTACTACAAGGCCGTCGACGACACTGCGCTCCACACGGCCGCCATCGACGGCATGGTGTCGGCGCTGAACGACCCGTACACGGTCTACTGGGACCCGGAAGAGTACGCGGCTTTCAAGGAGAGCACCTCCGGCTCGTACACCGGCCTGGGCATGACCGTGGAGATGAAGAACGGGCTCATCACCATCGTCTCCACGTTCAAGAAAAGCCCGGCCGACCTGGCCGGCATCAAGTCGGGCGACATAGTCGTCTCGGTCGATGGGGTGCCGGTGGACGGCGAGACCCTCGACCAGGTCGTTACGAAGATGAAGGGCGGCGCCGAGGGCACTTCGGTCACCGTCCAGATCTACCGCCCGCTGGCGACGGCTCTCACCACCACGACGACGGCCTCTTCGGGCGCCGGCGCAGAGAGCACGACCACCACCACCAACCCGCTTGCCAAGGCGGACACGTCGCATCTCCCGCCCGGAGGCGAGCGGAAGGAATACACCCTCACCCGCAAGAACATCGAGATCCCGGTGACGGAGACCAAGATCCTCCAGGCGGGCAGTAAGAAGGTGGCGCTCATCGGGTTCTTCACCTTCTCGCAGGGGTCGGCGTCGGCCCTGCGTGCGGCCGTCAAACAGGCTGTGGAGGTCGAACAGGTCGGCGCGATCATCCTCGACCTGCGCAGCAACGGGGGCGGCTTGCTCGATCAAGCCGTGGACGTCGCCAGTATCTTCATCCCGCAGGGCGAGGTCATCGTGAGCACCGAGGGCCTGCACTCGCCAAAGCAGGTCTACAAGGCGACCGGGGGGACCTACCCGGACATCCCGCTGTACGTGCTCACCGATCCGTACACCGCCAGTGCTTCGGAGATCGTCTCGGGAGCGCTGCAGGACTACGGCCGGGCCACCCTGGTCGGCGAGACCACCTTCGGCAAGGGCCTGGTGCAGAGCATCGAACCGCTGTCCAACGGCGGGGCTCTCAAGGCCACCACCGCCGTCTACCTCACACCCAAGGACCGGGACATCAACAAGAAGGGCATCTCGCCCGATGTCGTCGCCCCGGACGATCCGGCCACCACCGACGTCGACGAGACGGTCCAGGCCGCGCTCAAGCTAATCGAGGGCGCCTCGCCCTCGTCGGTGACGTCGCCTACGACGTCCACGACAGCCGCCCCGGCCGGCACCACTTCTACCAGCAAGTAGGGCCCGGCATGTCCGGTTTCCGCCCGCGCTTCTTCGTCCCTCCCGATGCGGTGAGCGGGCCCGGCGCGTCTGGTCCGAGCGGCGGCCCGTCTGCCGGCGGCACACTCACCGGGTCCACCGTCACTCTCGACGCCGAAGACTCCCATCACGTACTCAAAGTGTTGCGCCTCCGGGCCGGCGACGAGTGCGAGGTGGTCGTGGGGACCGCCGTTCACGCGGCCACGGTCCTGCCGGGTGGAGCCGGCGCGGGCGGGGGCGCCGGCGCTGGTGCGGGCGGGGGCAAGTCGGTCCGGTTGTTGCTCGGCGACAGACTCGAAGGGCTCGACGCCGGCGCTGCGTACCGATACACGGTCGCGCTCGTGCAGGGGCTTCCCCGGCCGTCGGTGGTCGATCTCGCCATCGAGAAGAGCACTGAGGTGGGAGTCAGTCTGGTGCTGCTCGTGCAGACCGCCGGCTCGCCTCGTCCGGCGGGCAAGGACGCCGCGGGACGGCAGGCCCGGTGGTATCGCATCGCCCGCGAGGCGGCCAAACAGAGCAAACAGACAGTGGTGCCGGATGTTGTGGCCGTGGCTTCGCCTGCCGCCGCGCTGGAGCGGGTGAAGGCTCTTGGACTGGTCTCGGTGCTGCTCGAACCCGGGGCGGAGCGCAGTCTGCACGAGGTCGCGCGCAGCCTGGCCGGGGGCGCGTCTCGGGAGGATGAGGTCCCCGGCGTAGCGCTCTGGATCGGGCCCGAGAGCGGGTGGACCGCGGCCGAGAGGCAGACCCTCCTGGAGGCCGGAGTGGCCGAGGCCAGGCTGGGCCAGGGTGTGCTCCGCACCGAGACCGCGGGGCCGGTGGCGGTAGCCGTGGCGAGACTTGCGCTGGGGGATTGGTAGTATAATCGGAAGCCATGGACGACTGCCTATTCTGTAGGATCGCCGCCGGCCAGATACCGGCGGAGAAAGTGCTGGAAAACGACCTGTTCGTTGCCTTCCGAGACATCCATCCGAAGGCTCCGCAGCACATACTCGTCATCCCTCGTGAACACCTCGGGTCGCTCAACGACGTCGACGTCTGGTGTGGCTGCCAGGGCCAGAAGCTCCTGGAGTTCATGGTCGCGGTCGCCCAGGAGGCAGGGGTGGACGAGAGCGGATACCGGGTGCTCATCAACAACGGCCCGGACGCCGGGCAGGAAGTCCACCACATGCATTTCCACATCTTGGGTGGGGAAGACCTGGGTGATTTCCGATGAGTGTCCTCGCCGACGTACAGAGCTCCGTCAAAGAGGCCATGAAGTCCGGTGACAAGCAGAAGGTCACCGCTCTCCGCATGGTCGTCTGCGAACTGCAGAACGAGGCCAAGCGCACCCGGGCCGACCTGGACGAGGCTGCCGAGATGGCGGTGCTGCGCCGGGAGCTCAAGAAGCGCCAGGAATCCATGGAGGCGTTCCGCGCGGGTGGGCGTGACGACCTGGCCGCCTTCGAGGAGTACGCCGCCGGGCTCATCGAGACGCTCCTGCCCAAGCAGATGAGCGAGGCGGACCTCTCCGCGCTCATCGACCGGATCATCGCCGAGACCGGCGCCACCTCCGCCCGGGATATGGGCAAAGTGATGTCCGCCGTGATGGCTCAGGGCGGAGCGTCCATAGACGGCAAGTCGGCTTCCCGGCTGGTCAAAGACCGCCTGTCTTCGTGAAGCGCTCCCGGCCCGGCAATGGTGGGGTCGTCGAAGGTCAGAGGGGGAGAGGCGTCGTGAGCGCCGAATACGTGACCAAGCATATCGACCTCGATAATCGTGTGGCCGCGCTGCTGGTCGGCGAGAACGACAAACATCTGCGCGCCTTGGAGCAACTCCTCGAATCGGAGATTAGCCTGAGGGGCAACCAGTTGACCATCGAGGGAACGGAGAGCGAGGTCGAACGTGGCGAGGCCATGATCGACGAACTCCTGGCCCTGCTGCGCTCGGGGCAGAGCCTCGACCGGGCCACCCTGGAACTCGCCGCCTCTCTGAGCGCCGGCGCGGCCCAGACCGACTGGCAGGGCGACCTCAACAAGATCGTCAGCGACGTCATCCTCGAGCATCGGGGGCGGCGCATCCGGCCGAAGACCAAGAATCAGAAGGCCTACGTCGATGCCATCCGGGCGAACACCATCACCTTCGCGATCGGGCCGGCCGGCACCGGCAAGACCTACCTGGCCATGGCGATGGCCACGGCCGCGTTCCTGGCCGGGGACGTCGCCCGTATCATCCTCACCAGGCCGGCTGTTGAGGCCGGCGAGAAGCTGGGCTTCCTGCCCGGCGGGCTCATGGAGAAGGTGGACCCGTATCTCCGGCCGCTGTTCGACGCTCTGTACGACATGATGGACAGCGAGCGTCTCAACGACTTCCTGCAGCGGGGCACCATCGAGGTGGCGCCGCTCGCGTACATGCGCGGCCGGACCCTCAACGACTCGCTCATAATCCTGGACGAGGCCCAGAACACCACGCCCGAGCAGATGAAGATGTTCCTCACCCGTCTGGGCTTCGGTGCAAAGATGATCGTGACCGGCGACATCACCCAGATAGACCTGCCCAGGGGCCAGCATTCGGGCCTGGTGAACGTCGGGGCGGTGCTCTCCAAGATCCCCGACATCGCGTTCGTTTATTTCGACAGCAAGGACGTTGTGCGGCACAAGCTGGTGCAGGACATCGTCTCGGCCTACAAGGTCTACGGTGACACTCCGCAGCCCGGCCCGCGCCGGCCGTCCGGCCGCGGTGCCGCCGACCGGCAACGTGGAGGCCGGGGAGAGGCCACGGCTTCCGAGTGAACATCATGGACAAGCTGTTGTCGCGGCTCAGGCAACGCCTGGTCGACTTCCGCGAATGGATCGACGGGCGTAGCCCCTGGCGCTTCGAACTGGTGGTGGCGGCCTGCCTGCTGGTGGGGATCACCGTGATCATCTGCACGGCGTTCCTGCCGGCCCTCCACGGCTTCGGCGAGGGCAAGCCGGCACCGCGCACCGTGACGGCCGACCGGACGGTCACCGCTCTCGACGCGGAGAAGACGGCCGCGCTGAAGGCTCGGGTAGCGCAGCTCGCCGAGCCGGTCTACGACCCGGACGAGACCGCCCTGCCCAAGGCCGTCTCCGCCCTGGAGACGTTCTTCGAGAAGGCCGGCTCCCTTCGGTCGACCATCGTGGGCCCCGCAGATCCCACCTCGGCGGTGAACGTTCTCAAGACCACAGCGCCGCCGGCGATGTCCGACGAGACGCTGAAGTACGTGCTCACTGCCGACCCTTCATCGTACGACCTGCTCCAGAAGCAGGCTCTCGGCGCGCTGAACACCATCTTCGCCGACCGCATCACCTCCGACAACATCGATGCCGTCCGGCAGAGCCTCGAGACCATCGCCGCCAGCCTGGTGGGGTCGCAGCAGACGGCGCAGGTCCTCTACGAGGTGGTCGCCGGATATGTCACGCCCAACCAGATAGTCGACCAGGCCCAGACGCTGGCCAGGCAGAAAGCGGCCATGGAGACCGTGGCGCCGGTCATGATCACCGTGCGCGCGGGCGACATAGTGGTCCAGAAGGGCCAGACCCTGACCGCCCAGCACTTCATCGAGTTCCGAGCCCTCGGCCTGATCGGGTCCCGTTCGGGGCGGCAGATCTGGTTGGGGATCTTCTTCCTGGTACTGCTGGAGACGGCGATCTTCTCCCGGCTGCTCTACCGGTTCAACAGGGCGGCCGGCTTCCCGAACAACCTGAAGATGGCGCTTGCGACGTTGCTCCTGGCTTTCACGCTGTTGGCCAGACTGCTCATCATCCATCCGCTGTCGCCGTACATAATCCCCGTGGCGGCGCTCGGGATGACGGTCGCGGTGATCCTGAACGCCCGCAGCGCCCTGCTGTCGGTGACCCTCACGTCGCTCAACATCGGTCTCATGACCGATCTGAACATGCGCTACGTGGTCGTCTCCATCGTAGTGGGGGCGCTGTCGCTGTATCTGGTCTCGCGGGTGACGCAGCGCGCCGCTCTGCTGGCCGCGGGGATCGCGACGATGGGCATCGCCGCTTTCACCATCTTCGTCGTGGAGATGTTCGCCCAGAGCACCCTGGCCGCCGCGGGGCGCGCCGCCATCTGGGGCCTTGCCAACGGGGTCCTGGCCGGCGCCGTCACCATCCTCGTACTCATCCTGCTGGACACGGTCTTCAACCTCACCACGCCGCTCCGGCTGCTGGAGTTGGCGAATCCAAGCCAACCGTTGCTCAAGCGGCTCCTGCAGGTGGCGCCCGGCACGTACAACCACAGCATCCAGATGGGCAACCTGGCGGAGGCGGCCGCGGAAGCCATCGGGGCCAACCCGCTTCTCGCCCGCGTGGGCGCCTACTATCACGACGTGGGCAAGACGATCCGCCCGGAATACTTCGTGGAGAACCAGATCTACGTCGACAACCCGCACAACCGGCTCAACCCGAACCTGTCCAAGCTGGCCATCACGGCGCACGTGAGGGACGGCGAGCACCTCGCCCGGCTCTACGGCTTGCCACAGCCGGTGGTGGACATCATCAGGCAGCACCACGGCACCTCGGTGCTCCAGTACTTCTACCACAAGGCCTCCGAGGAGGCCACCAAGGACACGGTCTACGAGGAGAGCTATCGCTACGAGGAGCAGAAGCCGCGGTCCAAGGAAGCGTCGATCATCATGCTGGCCGACAGCGTGGAAGCCGCCGCCCGAGCGATGCAGAACCCCACGCGCCGCAAGCTGCAGGGGATGATCCAGGAAATCGTCAAGCAGAAGGTGGAGGACGGCCAGTTGGACGAGTCGGACCTCACCCAGGGCGACCTGCACAAGATCCGCGAGTCGTTCGACATGAGCCTGCGCGGCCTCGTGGGGCATCGCATCGCGTACCCGGACCGCAACGGGGGCGGGGAGAAGCGCCGCGGTTCCGCCGGCGGCCGGGACAAGAGGGGCATGGCTCCGGAGATGATCCCGGGGATAGACGACACGGCCAGAGAAGAGCCATGACCGTGACCGTCGACGTGGTCGACCGCACCGGGCTGGTGCGCGATCACGGGGCGGTACGGGGGCTGGTGGAAGCGGTCCTCGCGGCCGAGGGGCTTTCGGGGGAGGTCGCCGTGGCCTTTGTGGATGAAGAAGCCATCGCCCGACTGAACGAGCGTTACCGTGACGCGGAGGAGCCCACCGACGTTCTGTCCTTCGACGACCTCCCCTCGACCGGGCCCGGCGACGGTCCGTGGCCGGGTGGAGAGGCCGGAGGGGCAGGGACGAGCGGGGTCGAAGTCGCGGGAGAGCTCGTCGTGTGCCCGCAGGTGGTGGTCCGCTACGCGGCCGAGGCGGGGCGCGATCCCCGGGCCCAACTGGGCTGGACCGTGATCCATGGCGTCCTGCACCTGGCCGGATACGACCACGAGACCGACCGGGGCGAGATGCGGGAGCGCGAGCAGGAGTTACTGCTGCGACTGGATGGCGAGGTGGGCGCTTTGGCGCTCGCCGAAAGCACCGGGTGAAGGCGGGGGCTGATGACCAAGCCTGCCGACAAGGAGCGCCGCCGGCAGGGCCCGCTCCTCAAGAGTTTCAACTATGCCTTCCAGGGTCTGGTGGAGGCCGTCCGTCATCAGCGCAACATGCGCATCCACCTCGTCCTCGGTCTGCTCGTACTCATCGCGACGATCTTCCTGAACGTCTCACGGCTCCAGTTGGTGGCCGTGATCGTCTCCGTGGCCTTCGTGTTCATCACCGAGATGATCAACTCCGCCATAGAGGCGGTGGTCGACATGATCACGGACGAGTTCGACCCGCGGGCGAAAGCCGCCAAGGACCTGGCGGCCGGGGCGGTGTTGATAGCGGCCATCAACGCACTCGTGGTTGCCTACCTAGTGCTGGCCGACAGGCTCACCCATGTGTCTCTGGACCTTCTGATCGTCATACGGCGTTCCCCGGCTCATCTCACCATCGTGGCGCTGGCCGTGGTCCTGCTCGCCGTGATCGCGCTCAAGGCCTTCACCCACAGGGGCACCCCGCTCTCCGGCGGTCTGCCTTCGGGCCACGCCGCCCTGGCGTTCGCGGCCTGGACCGCCGTCACCTTCGTGGTCGCGGGGCAGCCGCAGGGCATCCTGGTGAGCTTCCTGTGCTTCATAATGGCCGTGCTGGTGGCGCAGACGAGAGTGGAGAGCGGTATCCACTCGCTGCTGGAGGTCTTTTTGGGAGCGCTTCTCGGGGCGGGCGTGACCACTCTCCTGTTCCAGCTGTTGTTCTAGGAGGCAGGGTGGACGAGGACAGGTTGACACCGAAGCTGGGGCGCCTGATCGATGCCGCCAAGGCGGCGGCCCGCGGAACGGCTCGCGAAGCGGCCCCGGATGGTGGCGGCGCGGCCGGGCAGGGCGGTGCGGCGGAGCCGGGCCGGTCCCCCGACGTGCGGGCGGAAGGTTGGGCCGTGCTGGGGCTGGATGGTGCGGTGTATCCCGGGGGGACGGTGGCCGCCGCGTCAGCTGCGGCCGCGGCAGGTCATACCGAGCCGGAAGCAGCGGCGTTCGCCGTCGTCGGTGAAGCGGGCGACACTCTGCTCCCAAGGGCCGGCTGGCGAGCGGGGATGGGTGACGCTGATCCGGAACTGCCGGTGGCTGTGAAATATCTTGGGCGCTGGGTGCTCGTGACACTGGGAGAGATCCCGGAGGAGGGCGCATGAAGCTCAGCCGGCTGAAAGCGCCGGACCAGGAGCTGCTCCGGCAGCTCGAGGAGTACGACCGTGAGGCCTTCGGCCCCACCGGCCTGCGCACCTACGACCTGGCGGTGATGTGCGAGGCCGGTCTGGTTCTGCTCGCCCACATCGGCGAGGAGATCGCCGGGAGCTGCCAGTTGATGCGCGTGCTCGACGAGCCCGACTTCTTCTACATCGTGGGCTTCTATGTCCGTCCGCAATGGAGGGGACAGGGCCTGGGCCGCGAACTCCTCCGGCTGGTGGCCGAGGAGAGCCGGGCCATGGGGGCGAAGGGCCTGGTGCTCACCACCGCTCCCACGAACGAGGCGGCCCTGCATCTGTACAAGAGCGCGGGGTTCGTGATCGACAGGTTCGTCCCGCATTTCTACGGGGAGAACGAGCACAGGTACATCCTGCGCTGGTACTTCGCCGACAAGGACTGACGGGCGACGGTCCGGCCCGCGGGGACTCGCCCTCCGGCCTGTCTGCCGGGAGGGCTTGCGGGGCAGTGTATGATAGATGCCTGACCGAGTGGCAAGGAGGTAGGTGCGCAGTGAGAGTCGAAGAACTGGCCAAGACCATCGATAGCACGATGCTCGAAGCGACGAGCACTACGACGGCCGTCGAGGCCCTGTGCAGGGACGCCATCTCCTATCACTTCGCATCCGTATGCGTGCTCCCCTACTGTGTGCCGGTGGCCCGGCAGTTGCTGCAGGGCTACGACGTCAAGGTGGGTACGGTGGTCTCCTACCCTCTGGGGGCCGATTCGCAGCGCACCAAGATCACCGGTGCCGAGCAGGCGGTAGCCCTCGGCGCGGACGAACTCGACGTCATCCTGAACATCCCGGCCATGCTCTCCGGCGACTTCCGCTACGTGCGGGACGAACTGCGCAGCGTGGTCCGCACCGTCCGCATGACCAGCGTCAACACCGGCCGTGGCCTGGTGCTGGTGAAGGCCAACGTCGAGGCCTACTACCTCGACGAGAAGCTCAAGCGTCTGGTCTGCAAGATCGTGGAGGACTCCGGGGCGGACTTCATCAAGACCTCCACCGGCTGTGCTCCCGGCGGGGCCACCGCCAAGGATGTCGAACTCTTCCGCGACCTTCTGCCGGAAAGCGTGGGGGTCGACGCCTCGGGCGGCATCAACACGGCTGAAGACGCTGAACTGATGATCAACGCCGGCGCCGCCCGCATCGGGACGTCGCATGCGGTCGAGATCATCAAAGAGTTCTCCTCCGACCGGGACTGATCCCGGGAGGCAGGGGCGGCCCGGCCGTTCCTTCGCGGCCCAGCCAGGCATGATTCCAGCCAGGAAGCGAGGAGGCAGGTGAGCTCCCGTTTCTTCACCACCGATGCTCTCGTCATCGGCTCCATGCGCTATAGCGAGGCCGATCGCATAATCACGCTCTATACCAAGGAGCGCGGGAAGATCAGCGCGGTGGCCAAGGGCGTGCGCCGCACCAAATCCAAGGTGGGTGGCCGGCTGGAGCCGTTCAGCCTCGTCAAGATGAGCCTGCACTCCGGGCGCGGCAGTCTGTACACCGTCGTGGGAGTGGAGACGGTCCGCACGTTCCAGGGTGTGCGCGACGAATTGTTCCGCATGGAGGAGGGGGCCCGGCTGCTCTCGGCCGTCCGCCATCTGTTCCCCGGCGAGGAAGCCAGCGCGCCCGCCTTCAACCTGCTCGTCCGCGGCATCGCCCGCCTGTCGGAGTGCGAGGACGCGCCCACCGCAGCCGGCATCGTGCTGGCCACCCGGCTGAAGTTGCTCGTCCTGATGGGCTACGCCCCCGAGGTCACCCAGTGCGCGCGCTGTGGAGGGGACGGTCCACTCTACGGCTATTCACCGGGGCTGGGCGGCGTGGTGTGCGACTCGTGCGTGGAGGAGGCGGGGGCGTCCTGCTTCGCGCTCAGCAACGGCGCCGTGGCCACTCTGCAGACCCTCTGCCAGAACTCACTTGCCGAGATCAAGGACCTGGAACTGGACGACCGGGCCACCGCCGAGGTGGAGCAGGTGGTCGCTCAGACCCTGGCCTTCCACGGGCACTAGCGCCGGGTCGCGACGACCGCCGCCCGGTTCGCCCCGGGCCGCCCGAGAGCCGCTGCGCCGGGGTCCGGCGCTGCGCCTGTCAGCGCTTGGTCAACCGCCCGAAGACCGTCTCTACCGCGTCGAGGGTCGCCTTCAGCTCCCGCTCCCCATGTGCCGCACTGGTGAACGCCACCTCGAACTGGCTGGGAGCGAAGTAGACCCCCTGCTCCAGCATCATGTGGAAGAACTCGGCGTATCGGGTGGTGTCGGTATAGAGCTTGGCCGAGGCGGAGTCCGCGATCTCGGTGCCGTCCTCCTTGAGGAAGTAGAAGCCGAAGATGGTCCCGACCTGGCCCACCTGGATGGGGATGCCCGCGGCCGCGGCACGGCTCTTGATGCCCTCCGCGACCGTCTCCGCCGCGTCCACGATGCCGGCGAAGAGGCCCGGCTCGAGAAGGGTCTTGAGGGTGGCGATACCCGCAGAGGTCGCGAGGGGATTGCCGGAGAGGGTCCCGGCCTGGTAGACGGGCCCTGCCGGCGCCACCTTGTCCATGATGGCCTTCTTGCCCCCGTAGGCTCCCAGCGGCAGCCCGCCGCCGATGACCTTGCCCATGGTGGTGAGGTCCGGGTCGAGCCCCCAGGCTCCCTGTGCGCCGTCCAGGGCCAACCGGAACCCGGTGATGACCTCGTCGGCGATGAAGAGGGCGCCCTGCTCCCGGCACAAGGCCTGGACGCCGGCCATGAAGCCCGGCTTGGGCATGATGAAGCCCATGTTGGCCATCAGCGGCTCGGCGATCACTGCCGCGATCTGGCCGGGGAACTCGGCGAACAGGTCCGCGAGGGCGGGCAGGTCGTTGAACGCGCAGGTGAGGGTGTCCTTGGTGGCCGCGGCGGTGACGCCTGGTGAATCGGGGAGCCCGAGGGTCTCCACTCCGCTGCCCGCCTGCACCAGGAACGCGTCGGCGTGCCCGTGATAGCCGCCGGCGAACTTGACGATCTTGTCCCGACCGGTGAAGCCCCGGGCGAGGCGGATGGCGCTCATGGTGGCCTCGGTGCCGCTGTTGACCAAGCGGACCGACTCCACCGCGGGCATGCAGTCCACGATCATGCGGGCGAGCTCCACCTCCAGCGGGGTGGGCGCCCCGTAGCTCGTGCCCCGGCGGACCGCATCCTCGAGGGCTTCCACGACCTTCGGATGGGCGTGACCCAGCACCAGCGGGCCCCAGGACTGCACGTGGTCCACGTAGCGGTTGCCGTCGACGTCGAACAGGTAGGCCCCCGCTCCCCGCTCGATGAACAGGGGGGTGCCGCCGACCCCGCCGAACGCCCGCACCGGACTGTTGACCCCACCCGGTATCAGCTCTTTGGCCTCGGCCCACAGCCGTTCCGATGCAGAGATGTTCACAGAGCGCTCCTTTGCCGGTCCTTGAGCCGTCCGACGACCTGTTCGGCCGTCAGCTGGGCCTGGTGTACGCAGTCGGGGATGCCCACTCCCCTGTAGGGGCTGCCGGTGACCCGCAGATCCTGCGGCAACGCGCGTTCGAGGGCGTCCACGCGGGCGAGGTGCTCGACGTCGTATTGCGGGTTGGCCTTCTCCCAGCGGTAGATGCGATGGAACAAGGGCTCTTCGGTTATCCCGAGGATGTCCCGGAACTGCTGCTTGATGGCTTTGAAGAGCTCTTCGTCACTCAGCAGCATGCTGCCGGGGCTGCGCGAGCCGCCGAAGAAGGCGCGGATGAGGGCCGACCCCGCCGGCGCCCGATGGTCGAACTTGGTGGACGAGCAGGTGATGGCGTTGAGGGGCCGTTTCTCGCTGGTGGGGGAGAGTACCCCGAACCCGTAGCGGCGGATGCGGTCGAGAGAGTCGCTCTCCCGGAACGCCAGGGAGATGGTGCCGGTGCTTACGTAGCGGAAGGTCTCGAGGATGTCCCCTGCCTGTGCGGACAGGGGCGTGAGCAGGCTGCGGGCGTCATAGGCCGGGACGGCCAGGATCACCGCGTCCGCGCGGACGGCCTCAGACTGCGCGGGATTCCCAGCGCCGGGCGCGCCGGCTGCGCTGCGCGCCACTTTCAGAGTGTAGCCGCCGCCGGCCTCCGGCCGGATGGCGTCTACCCTCACGTTCAACTTGAAGGTGAGCTCTTCACGGCCGCCCAGCGACCGCGTCAGCTCCTCGGTGCCCTCCACGAACGAGACGAACATGGACTTGGGTCCGGGACGCGAAGGGGCACCGGACCCGGAAGCGCCCGCGCCAGGGGCGCCTGCGCCGCTCTGCGCGCCGGGGGCACCCGGGGAGCCTGCCGCCGCGGCCGCGCCGCCGGCGGCGGCCCTCTTGGCCTTGCGCGCCTGGGCCTTCTGGGCGAGCATCCCTTTGATCAGGCTGCCGTACTGCATCTCGGTGTCGCGGAAGCGGGGGAAGGTCGCAAGGAGGCTCTGCTTCTGGGCTTCCGCGTTGTAGATGCCGGAGAGCAGGGGCTCGGCGATCTTGTCGAGGGCCTCGGCGCCCAGCCGCCTGGTCACGAAGTCTCCCAGGGTCTCGTCGCTCGAGTCGGTGCGCTTCGGGACTAACACGTCCAGGCCCATCCGCAACTTGCCCCAGGGCGAGATGAGCGGGGAGAGCAGGAAGGGCTTGAACTTGGTGGGGAGCAGGAGGAAGACGCCGTCGGGGAGCGGCACCGGCCGGCCGTGCGACAGCACGTACACCTTGCGGCCCGCGTCGTTGGTGCCGAGCAGGTCTCCGCCGAGGCCTATGTCATGCGACAGGTCGAGTGCCCACGGTTTCTGGGCGGTTATGAACGAATCCGGGCCGCCCTCGACCACGAAGCGGCCGGCCTCGTGGTCCACGACCTCGGTGAGGATGCGTCCGCCCACCCGGTCTGAGGTCTCGTAGATGGTGCAGGCCACCGGGACGCCCGCGTCGGCGGCCAGTGCGCGGACGTACCACGCGGTGCTCAGGCCGCTGATGCCTCCGCCGACCACCGCCACATGGAAGGGCCGGGAGGCGCCATGCGCCTCCGCGCTCATGCGCCCGGCTTCACCTGGTACTGGTGCACGAAGTCGACCAGGCGGGTCACCTGCTCGACTGAGGTCTCGCGCAGCACGCCGTGGCCCAGGTTGAAGATGTGGCCCGGCCGGCCGCCGGCGCTGTCGAGCACGGCAGCCGTTCGTTCTTCCACCGCGGGCCAGTCGGCCAGGAGGCAGGTGGGGTCGAGGTTGCCCTGGATGGCGAACTCAGGTCCGATGCGGCGCCACGCCTCGGCCAAGTCGATGCGCCAGTCCACGCCGATGACGTCGGCGCCGGTCTGGGCGGCGAGTTCGAGCATGCCGTCGGTGCCGGTGGAGAAGTAGATCACCGGGACGCCCGCGGTCTTGGCCTCCTGGACGATCGCGCGGTTGTAGGGGAGGGCGAACCGGGCGTAATCGGCGGGGCCGAGCAGCCCGGCCCAGGTATCGAAGATCTGCAGGGCCTGCGCCCCCGCCTCGGCCTGCGCCTTGAGGTAACCGCCGACCAGCGTGGTCAGCTTGTCCATGAGCTGCTTCCAGAGGTCGGGCCGACCCATCATGAGCCTCTTGGTGAGGATGAAGTCCTTGCTGCTGCCGCCCTCCACCGAGTACGAGGCCAGGGTGAACGGCGCCCCGCTGAACCCGATGAGCGGGATGCCCCGCGGGTCGAGCTGCTGCCGGACGAGCTTGATGGCTTCCAGGGTGAACCAGGTGGTCTCTTGGATGTCCGGGTCCTTGAGGCTCTTGATGGCGGCTTCGTCCCGCACGGCGTTGTAGACGATGGGGCCTTCGCCGGCCTCGAAGCCCA
Source organism: uncultured Actinomycetes bacterium (assembly GCA_903873715.1). Classification (GTDB taxonomy): domain Bacteria; phylum Actinomycetota; class Thermoleophilia; order RBG-16-64-13; family RBG-16-64-13; genus CAIQPS01. Next base: position 23,423 of record CAIQPS010000029.1, on the reverse strand, counting down.
CCTTCAGGCCCAGGCCTTCGAGCGGCGGCAGGATGTCGGCGAAGATGATGGCCGCGTCGAGATCGAACGCGTCGATGGGCTGCATGGTCACCTGGCAGGCCAGCTTGGGCTCGTGGATGAGGTCGAGCATCCCGTAGTCCTTGCGGAGCTCCCTGTATTCGGCCATGTAACGGCCGGCCTGGCGCATCAGCCAGACAGGGGTCTTGTCCACCGGCTTGCGCCGGCAGGCGTCGAGGAAACGGGGGGGTCTGATATCTGTCATGCCAGCCAACGGGCCACCTCTTTTGCGAAGTACGTGATGATCATGTCGGCACCCGCTCTCCTGATACCGACGAGACTCTCCAGGGCACAGCGTTCCAGCTCCAGCCAGCCGTTGGCCGCCGCAGCGTGGATCATCGAATATTCACCGCTCACCTGGTAGGCGGCGAGCGGAAGGTCACAGGCCTGGCGGACGGCGCGCAGCACGTCCAGATAGGGCATCGCCGGTTTGACCATGACGATGTCGGCACCTTCGGCCACGTCCAGCTCGGTCTCCCGCAAGGCCTGGCGCACGTTGGCCGGGTCCATCTGATACTGGGCGCGGTCGCCGAACGCTGGTGGGCTCTCAGCGGCGTCGCGGAACGGGCCGTAGAAGCCGCTCGCGAACTTGGCTGCGTAGCTCATGATGGCCACGTGGTCGTAGCCGGCCGCGTCCAGGTGGGAGCGGATGGCCGCCACCATGCCGTCGATCATGCCCGACGGGGCGATGACGTCGGCGCCCGCGGCGGCGTGCACCACCGACGCGCGGCCCAGAAGGTCCAGCGTCTCGTCGTTGAGCAGGTACCCCTCGGGAAGCTCCGGGTGGTAGTGAGGCTCGCCGGGCTGGTTGATGGCCCCGCAGTGGCCGTGGTCCGTGTATTCGCAGAAGCACATGTCCGACATCACCAGCAGGTCCGGCAGCTCTTTCTTGAGCATCCTGGCGGTGGCCGGGACGGGGCCGTCCGGGTCGAGGTTGCCGGTGCCGCAGCTGTCCTTCTCGTCAGGGATGCCGAAGAGGATGACGGCCGGGATCCCCAGCTCGTACGCTGCGCGGGCCTCCGCGACCGCCGTGTCCGGCGACCACTGGTACTGCCCGGGCATGGATACGATGGGGTTGGCGATGCCGCTGCCCGTGCGGATGAAGAGCGGGTAGATGAGTTGCGACGGCCGCAGGTCGGTCTCCCGGACCAGGGCCCGCATGCCGGCCGACATACGCAGGCGGCGCATCCGCAGCCCGCCCGAGGTGGCCGGTGAAGGGCACGCGGGCACCGCGCCTCCGCCCGTCACGCCGCCTTGTCCGTGACCCGCGTCAATCCCGCCCATCGTGTCTCCCCCTGATCCCCGTTCTCTCCCGGAAATACCGTTCGAGACCTTCTACCAATGCCGGGATAGTATGCTCCTCCGGCATGACGTCGACCACCAGGCCGCGCTTCTCGGCGGCCGCGGCCGTGACGGGCCCGATACAGGCGATACAGACCTTGGCGAGGTCGGACCAGTCGCCGCCTTCCTGTTCCATCCGCGTGGCCATGTTCTCGAGAGCCGAGGGGCTTGCGAACACTACCGCGCCCACCCGGCCCTGCCTCAGTAGCCGGGGCACGTCCGCCCCTCCGCTGCCGATGACGGTCCGGTAGGCCGTCACCGGTTCCACCCAGACCCCGTTGCGTTCGCCCAGTGTGCGGACCAGGGTGTCGCGCGCCCGGTCGGCCTGCGGCACCAGCACCCGCCTGGCTCCGGCAGCGAGGAGTTCGCCGGCCAGCGCCTCCGCGACGTATTCCCGGGGGCAGAGATCCACCGTCAGCCCCAGGCGGTCCGCGACGATGGCGGCGGTGCCGGGACCGACCGCCGCGAGGTGGGCGGCGGCCAGACGGACGGGGTCCATCCCCATGTGCACAAGGCGGGCTTCGACGGCTTCGACCGCGTTGGCACTGGTGAAGACCAGCCAGTCATACATCCCTTCGGCGGCCCTGTTGAGCGCCTCGTCGAGAGGGGTGGGGTCCAATGCCGGAGCGATGTCTATGCAGGGATAGGAGACTGGACGCGCCTTCTTCTCTTCGAGCAGGCGGTCGAGGTCGTGGGCCTGCCGGACGCTGCGGGTGTCGACCACCCACACGCCTTCGAGAGGGGACCCTACCTCGTGCCCCCGCCCGCTCACGCGCCCGTGGAGCCGGGGGTGCCGCCGAGTAGTGAGGCCGCGCCCTGAGCGAGCAGTTCGCGGGCGAGCGTCAGACCGCAGGCGAACGCCGCCTGCCGGCCGCTGCCGTCCAGAGGCGTCCGAGCCGACTTCTCACCGGCTATCTGCACGGTCCCGTCGGTGGACACCACCCTTCCCCGGAGGGTGAGAGCGCCGTTCTCGTCGACGACCGCCCGTGCCGCGACCGGCACCGCGCAGCCGCCACCCAGACCTTCGAGGAAGGCCCGTTCCGCGGTGGTCTCCAGCCGGGTGGGCTCGTGATCGATGCATCGGACGAGGGCGAAGCCTTCTTCCTCGTCGCGGCACTGGATACCAACGGCGCCCTGGCCGGGTGCCGGCAGCATCGCTTCTCCACCGAGGATCTCGGAGATCTCGTCCGTCCGTCCGAGACGCTGCAGAGCGGCCAGTGCCATGACGATCGCGTCGTAGGGACCCTCGGGGTCCATCGCTTTGCGCAGTCTGGTGCCGACGTTGCCGCGGAGGTCGAGCATGCGCAGGTCGGGCCGGGCGGCCAGGAGTTGGGCGGCTCGGCGGCTGCTGCTGGTCCCGACCGAAGCCCCTTCGGGCAGCGTAGCCAGCGTGTAGCCGTGGCGGCTCACCAGGGCATCCTCCGAGGCGCCCCTCTGCACGACGGCGCCGAGCGCCAGTCCGGGCGAGTCGGCCGTCGGCAGGTCCTTGAGGCTGTGCACCGCGATGTCGATGGTCCGGCCGCGCAGCGACTCCTCGAGTTCGGCCGTGAACACGCCCTTGCCGCCGATAGCCGGGAGCGGCGTGTCGAGGATGCGGTCGCCGGTGGTATCGATGATGACCGTCTCGTACTGCTGCCCGGGATTCAGCCGTGTCAGCAGATCTTGTACGTGTCTGGCCTGCCAAAGGGCCAGTGGCGACCCCCGAGTCCCGATACGGACCGCCCGGCTCATCCCGCGTCTGCGTCGACCGGTGCGCTTTGTCCGGCCGGGCGTTTGGGGGTGAGGCCGAACAGATCCACCACGGCGTCGTGGTAGACCTCGAAGTCCTCGCTGTTGGCGCGGGACTTGAGCTGCTTGGTGGGCTGGTGCAGGAGCTTGCCGACGATGCGGTTGGCCATGCGCTCGATGACCTCTTCCACGTTCTTGTCCACGCCGTCCAGTTTACGCAAAGCGGCGGACAGTTCGCTATCCGCGACCGACTTGGCGAAATCGCGCAGTTCGGCCAGCAGTTCGGTGGCTTCCCGGCCGTGCAGCCAGTCCATGACCACCTGGGTCTCCTGGGCGACGATCTCTTCCACGTCGGGGATCGCCGCCACCCTGCGGTTGACGTGCTGGTCGCGCGCCGCTTCCAGTTCGTCGATGTCGTGCAGGTCCACACCGGGGATCGCCCCGACCTCGAGGTCCACGTCGCGCGGGACCGCGATGTCCACGATCATGAGCGGCCGCCCCTGGCGCATGTCCACCACGGGGAGGATGTCGTCGGCGTAGATGACCGCATGCGGCGCGCCGGTGACCGTGATCACCGCGTCCGCGTCGGCCAAGGCCTGCTGCAGTTCGTTCCAGGGCCGGGCGCGGCACCCGGACCGCAGGCCGAGCGCATGGGCGCTGGCGTACGTGCGGTTGATGCAGGCGACATCGGTGGCCCCGTGCTTGTAGAGGGCCTGGATGGCCAGTTCGGCCGACTCGCCGGCGCCGACCACCAGGATGTCCTGACCGGCCAGGCTCCCGAGTTCGTTCTCGAGGAGGGTCACCGCCGCGTAGCTGATGGAGGTGCCGCCGCTGCTGATGTCCGTCTGACTGCGGGCTTTCTTGCCGGCGTAGGCGGCGCGGGAGAAGGCGTACGTGAGGAGCGGACCGCAACTCCCCGTTTCCCGGGCGTTCGTGAATGCCGTGGACACCTGTCCGAGGATCTGGGTCTCCCCGATCAACTGCGAGTCCAGCCCGCAGGTGACGCGCAGCAGGTGCTGCACGGCGTCGACGTCCTTCTTGTGGTAGATGTGCTCGTCGAGCTCTTCCCGAGGCACTTCGCTCAGTTCGGCCAGTTGGGACACAACCATCTCGCGGGTGTCGGTCTCGTGGCCGGCGGCCACGCCGTAGATCTCCAAGCGGTTGCACGTGGACAGGAGGGCCATCTCGCGGAAGCCCTGTCCCATCCAATCGGAAACGACCGGCGACACTCCGCCGTTGCAGCTGCTCGATCCCAACGCCTGGGACAGCTTCTCGCGCAAGGCGACGGGAGCCGTCCGCTGGCTGAGTCCGATCACTACGATGCTCATCTGTCCGCTCCGCCTTCGCTGCTCGATTCCACCGCGACCCGCCCGGCGCTACCGCCCGGGATGTATGCACAGAACGGCTCCTCGGCCAGGTAGTCGCCGGTGCTGCCGTAGGCACGCGCCCGGCAGCCCCCGCACACCCTGTTGTAGCCGCAGGGCCCGCATTTGCCTTTCAACGCGTCCAAGTCCCGAAGCTCGGCGAAGAACTCGCTGTTGAGCCATACATCCTCGAGACTGGTCTGGCGCAGGTCGCCGGCTTCCACCGGCATGTACCCGCAGCCGTAGACTTTGCCCACGTGGGATACGAAGCACACGCCGGTGCCGGCGAGGCAGCCCCGTGTGTAGGCATGCAGCGCCCCGCGCTCGCCGTCGCCCCCGACCGGCCCTGGATGGCCACCGGGATGCCCACCGGGACGCCCGCCGGGACGCCCGCCAGGGTGACCGCCAGGGTGACCACCGGGGTGTCCCGCGCTCATGGCGGCCGCCCGCTGCTCTTTGGACTCGGTCGCCTGGCGCTGCTTGACCACACGGAAGTAGTGAGGCGCGCACGTGGCCCTGAGTTGCAGGTCGGGCTCGCGGCGCTCGGTGTCGTAGAGCCAGTTGAGGGTCGCCTCGTAGGCGTCCGCCTGGAGGGTCTGCTCCTCGGCGATCTCCATCCCGCAGCCCACCGGCACCAGCAGGAAGAGATGCAGCGCCGCGGCGCCCAGTTCCTTGGCCAGCGCCACCATCCGGTCGAGCTGGTCGGCGTTGTGCTTGGCCACGGTGACGTTGATCTGGAAGGGGACGCCGGCTTCCTTGAGACGATGGATGCCGTTCAGGGCGGCCTGGTAGGACCCGGGAAGGCGGCGGAAGGCGTCGTGGGTGGCTTCGTCGGCCCCGTCGAGCGAGATGCTCACCCGGTCGGTGCCGGCTTCGGCGATCTTGGCGGCCACGCGCTCGTCGATGAGGGTGCCGTTGGTCGCCAGCGCCACGATGACGCCGCTCTCATTGGCGTACTTCATCAGCCGGAAGATGTCGGGCCGCAGGAGCGGTTCGCCCCCCGAGAACACCAGGATGCTGCGGCCCCATGCCGCCATCTCGTCGATGAGGCGTTCGCCTTCCTCGGTGGTGAGTTCGTCGGGCATGACGTCGTCGGAGACGTCGGTGCGCCGGCAATGCGAGCACTCCAGGTTGCAGCCGGCCGTCGTCTCCCAGAAGACCAGGCGGGGCCAGGGCTGGGTACGGGTCTGCAGCGGGGCGTTCATGCGGCCCTCCCTTCCACCAGCCCGGTCAGGCTGGCGATGGTGGCGGGACCGTCGTTCAAGAGAGGGGTGCGGATGATGGTGACACCAAGTCCTTGCGCTTTTTGTTTGAGGGCGAGGTCGAGGTCGTAGAGGATCTCGACCTGGTCGGCCAGGAAGCCGAAGGGGCAGACGACCACCTGCGTGTCGCCCTGGGCGGCGCGCTCGCGCACGATCTGCTCGACCGCGGGGCCGAGCCATTCTTCCGCCGGACCGCTCACACTCTGGAACGCGAGCGTCCAGCCGGTCGCGGGGATGCCGAGCTTGCCGGCCACCGCCGCGGCGGTCTCGCGCAACTGCGCCTCATAGGGGTCGCCGGCCGGAAGAGCCACTTTGGGCAGGCTGTGGGCCGAGAACACGATGTGCGGGAGATCCTTGCCGGGAGCGGCCTTGGCACACTCGCCCCGGATGGAATCCGCCAGGCCCTGGATGTAGGGCTCGGAGGTATGCCAGTCTTCCACGATGCGGAATGACAGCCCGTGCTTTTCGGCTGCCGCGGCCACCCGGCGCTGGTAGCGCCCGATGCTTGCCGCGCTGTAGTGCGGGGCCATGCAGACGGCGAAGACGTCGGTGATGCCGTCGCCGGCCATCTGTTCGACGGTGTCTTCGATCGTGGGCGTCCAGTGGAGCATGCCCACATAGGCGGGGAGTCCCGAGGCCTGAGCGACCTTGGCGGCGGTGCTGCGGGTGATGCCCGGCATGGGAGAGGCCCCGCCGATGTGGCGGTATCTCTCCGTCACCTCGGCCAGAAGCTCGTCCGAATAGGGTCGCCCCCCGCGGACCTGATCGAGAAACGCCGGAACGTCCTCGATGGATCCGGGTCCCCCGTAAGCCAGCAACAGAATCCCCGTCAAAGTAGCTGTCTCTTCTCCCTGCGGGCCACCGATGCGGCGGCCGTGCGAACGCGAGTTTTGCGGCCTCGACTGCGCGGAAAAGTCTACTCGCCCGTATACCTATAACCAAGACTAAAGTGCTAATCTTTAGCAGTTTTTGAGGTAGCCTCTGCTACCATCTGCAGGGTCGGGTGTGGACCCGCTTTCCTGGAGGTCGGACGCTTTGTTGTTTCGGGTCGCGATCGTTCTCGTCATCGTCCTGGCGGTGACGCTGCCCTTCGGTTTCTACCGGGCCTACACGCGCAAGTTCTCCGTGCGCTGGTTCGTCGCCATCCACGTGCCGGTGGTCTTCATCATCCTCGCCCGGGTCTTGGCGCACGTGCCCATCTACTACATCCCCGCCACGACCGCGGTCTTCGCCATCGCACAGTTCGGCGGCTCGCGGTTGGGAGGGTGGTGGATCAAACGGCGGCAGGCCGCGCGAGAGTCTCGCGCGGGGAAGTCGCTGTTGTCGGTGAGCGTACCTGCCCAGGGAGGTAGCGCGCTCTAGCGTCCGCCTCGACCGGGCCCTTCCAAGCGCCCGGCCGTCCGATCGTTCGATCCTCTAGGAGAAGGGCAGCCGCCGCTCGTAGTTGGGCGCTTCCTTGGTGATGGTGACGTCGTGTGGATGGCTTTCGGCCAGGCCCGCGGCGGTGATCCGGATGAAGCGCGCCCGCTTGTGCAGTTCGTCGATGGTGGCCGACCCGGTGTAGCCCATCCCCGCCCGGAGACCTCCGACCATCTGGAACACGAGATCGCCCAGGGGGCCCTTGTGGGGGACCATACCTTCGATGCCCTCGGGAACCAGCTTCTTCTGGTCCTCCTGGAAGTACCGGTCCGCGCTGCCCTCGTTCATGGCGCCCACGGAGCCCATGCCCCGGTAGACCTTGTAGCTCCGGCCTTCCCAGAGGATGCGCTCGCCGGGGCTCTCGGTGGTGCCCGCGAAGAGGGAGCCGATCATCACGCTGTGGGCGCCGGCTGCCAGCGCCTTCACCATGTCGCCCGAGTAGCGGATGCCGCCGTCGGCGATCACCGGGATGTTGTACTTGTATGCTTCGGCCGCGCACTCGGAGACCGCCGTGATCTGCGGGATGCCGCAGCCCATGACTACCCGGGTGGTGCAGATGGAGCCGGGGCCGATACCGATCTTCACCGAGTCGACGCCGCGCTCGATCATGGCCTTGGTGCCGGCCGCCGTGCCGACGTTGCCGGCCATGAGCTGGATGTCGGGGTAATCCTCGCGGATCCGCTCGATGGCGTCCAGGACGCCCTTGGAGTGGCCGTGCGCCGTGTCGATGCAGATGATGTCACACTGAGCCTCTACCAGAGCTTGAACCCTGTCCCGGGTGTCCTTGGCGATGCCGACGGCCGCGCCCACCCGCAGGCGGCCGAGCTCGTCCTTGCAGGCGTTGGGGAACTCGATCATCTTCGTGATGTCTTTGATGGTGATCATGCCCCGGAGCTTGTAGTCGTCGTCGACGACCAGGAGCTTCTCGATCTTGTGGACCTTGAACTCCTCGATGGCCTGGTCGAGGGTGGTTCCCACCGGCACGGTGACCAGGTTCTTGGAGGTCATCAGTTCGGTGACCGGCTTGCTGAAATCGGTCTCGAACCGGGTGTCCCGGTTGGTGATGATGCCGGCCAGCTTGCCGTCCGGGTACACGATGGGCACGCCGGAGATGCGGTACTCCTTCATCAGCGCCTCGGCATCGCCGTAGCTGGCGGTGAGGGGCAGCGTGATGGGGTCCACGATCATCCCCGCCTCGCTCCTCTTGACCTTGCGCACCATGTCCGCCTGCCGTTCGACCGGCTGGTTCTTGTGGATGATGGTGAGGCCGCCCTCCCGGGCGAGCGCGATGGCGAGGGCCGTCTCGGACACGGTGTCCATGGCGGCGGAGAGCAGGGGGACGTTGAGCGTGATCTTGCTGGTCAGGCGGGTGCGGACATCGGTCTCTTTGGGCAGTACGTTCGATTCCGCGGGGATGAGGAGAACATCGTCGAAGGTCAGGCCTTCGGCAGCGATTTTGCCTTCCCAGTCGATCACTCCGGCCTCCTTTTTCCGGTGATTCTAACGAAAAAGGAGGCGGAATGCACGCCGATATGCGCCCGGTCCGTCCGGTCGCCCCGTTATAGTGGACGGCAGCGGGCCGTGGAGTGACGCCCCGCGACGGAGAGGGTCGGGGACGCCCCCGCGAGCGAACACGAGGAGCAGCCGATGTCGCTGACACTGTCGGTACTAGCCCTGGTACTACTGCTGATCGCGATCGTCATGCTCGCGGCGGTCCTGCTGCGTCAGCGCGCGGCCGCCGCCGGCGAAGGCCTGCACCGGGTGCTGGAAGGCCAGGAACGGGCGGAGCGGCTGCTGCGGGAGGAGATGGCCCGGGGCCGGGGCGAGGCCGCGCAGACCTCGCTGCAGATGCGCGAGGACGTGGCGCGGGCGCTCAGGGGCCTCCAGGAATCCACCCTCCAGCAACTCACGGCGCTCACCGAGCTCAACGACCGGCGGTCGGCCGAGCTGCGCGCGACCGTCGAGGAGCGTCTCAAGCAGATGCAGGCCGACAACGAGACGCGCCTGGAGCAGATGCGCCAGACCGTGGACGAGCGGCTCACCTCCACCCTGGAGCAGCGCCTCGGCGAGTCCTTCAAGCAGGTGAGCGAGCGCCTGGAGCAGGTGCACAAGGGTCTGGGCGAAATGCAGACCCTCGCCCACGGGGTGGGCGACCTCAAGCAGGTGCTCACCAACGTCAAGGCGCGGGGCACGTGGGGCGAGGTGCAACTGGGCATGCTGCTCGAGCAGATGATGAGCCCCGAGCAGTACGCCGAGAACGTCGCCTGCAAGCTCGGGTGCGCGGAACGGGTGGAGTTCGCGGTCAAGCTGCCGGGCCAGCCGGGCAAGGAGGGCGACCAGGTGTGGCTGCCCATCGACGCCAAGTTCCCGGTGGAAGACTACCAGCGGATGTTGGAGGCGCAGGATCGCGGCGACATGACCGCCCTGGAGGCGGCCTCCAAGGCCCTCGAAGCGCGGATAAAGGCCTCGGCGCGCGACATCCAGACCAAGTACCTGGACCCTCCGCGCACGACGGACTTCGGCATCATGTTCCTGCCCACGGAAGGGCTGTACGCTGAGGTGCTCCGCAGACCGGGGTTCGCAGACGCCCTCCAGCGCGACCACCGGGTGTTGGTCACCGGCCCCACCACGCTCGGGGCGCTGCTCAACAGCCTGCAGATGGGCTTCCGCATCCTCACCGTGGAGAAGAGGTCGAGCGAGGTGTGGCAGCTGCTCGGCGCCGTCAAGACTCAGTTCGGGCAGTTCGGCGAACTTCTCGACAAGGTACACAAGAAGCTCGACGAGGCCTCCAGCACCATCGACAAAGCGGCTACCCGGAGCCGCACCATCCAGAGGACCCTGCGCACCGTCCAGGAGCTTCCGGCGGACTCGGCGGCTGGGCTGCTGCCTCTGAGCGCCGGCGAGGAGGTCGCCCCGTCCGAGGAGGCCGCTCCGCCGGAGGAGGACGGCGGCGGCGCCGGCGTCTGCTAAGCTTCGGCCATGGTGGCTATAGACAGCGTCATCTTCGACCTCGACGGGGTCCTCATCGAGACCGAGCAGGAGTGGAACGACGTGCGGCGCGAGTTCGCCGCCCGCCACGGAGGTCATTGGGATGAGGACGATCAGCCGGCCGTCATGGGCGCCAACTCCATGCAATGGGCGGAGTACATGCGCGACCAGGTAGGTGTGCGCCTCACTCCCAAACAGATCTACGACGGCGTCATCGAAGGTCTGCGCGACCGCTACTCCCAGCACCTGCCGCTCATCCCCGGGGCATGGGAGGCGGTCACCGGGCTGGCCCAGGATTTCAAGCTGGCCGTCGCTTCCTCCTCGCCCATCGAACTCATCGAACATTCGCTGGCGCTGGCCGGTCTGAGGAAGTATTTCCAGGCCGTCGTCTCCTCGGACGAGGTGGCCACGGGGAAGCCGGCCCCGGACGTGTACCTGGAGGCGTGCCGTCGCCTGGGCACCGATCCTCTGCGGGCCGTCGCCATCGAGGATTCCTCCAACGGCCTGCGCGCCGCCGCAGCGGCGGGGCTGGCCGTCATCGCCGTCCCGAACCCCGCGTATCCTCCTGCACCCGACGCCCTGGACCTGGCGGACATCAGCCTGGGTTCAGTCGGCGAGGTCACGGGGGATATCATCAGAGCGATTCAAAGGGAGGCTTAGCTATGACCGACAGAGACAAGGTCAGCCGGCTGGTGCGCGCGGAGACGTGGGCGGTCGTGGGCGCCTCCGAGGACAGGAGCAAGTTCGGGAACATCACCTTCCGGGAGCTCAAGAGCCGGGGGAAGAAGGTCTTCCCCGTGAACCGCAAGGCCGGCGCCGTCGAAGGGGAGACCGCCTATGCCTCTCTCGCCGACCTGCCCGAGCGCCCCGACTGCGTGCTCATAGTGGTGCCGCCCAAGCAGAGCGAGAGCGTGGTGCAAGAGGCGGATGCTGCCGGGATACAGGATGTCTGGTTCCAGCCGGGCGCGGAGTCGATCGCCGCGCTCGCCTATTGCGAGGCCCACGGGATGACGGCCGTCTCCGGACACTGCATCCTGATGACCCGCGAGGACTAGGACCCGGCGATCCCGGCAGAGCCTTTCCGCGGCCGCGGACCGGCCCCGGTCGATCCTGCCGCTACAACACCAGCACGGCGCGGAAATCGTTGACGTTCGTGCGCGTGGGGCCTGTCACCAGCAGATCCCCGAGAGCCGCGAAGAACCCGTAGCTGTCGTTGCCTTCCAGGTAGGCCCGAGGATCGAGTCCCCTCGCCCGCGCCTTCTCCAGCGAGTCGGGCCGCAGGACGGCTCCCGCGTTGTCCTCAGTGCCGTCGATTCCGTCGGTGTCCGCCGCCAGAGCCCACACCGGACGCCGTCCGGCTGGGTCCGCATGGTCCGACGGATCGAGGGCCAACGCCAGAGCGAGCAGATACTCCGTGTTCCGGCCGCCCCTTCCGTGACCTTTCACGGTGACCGTCGTCTCTCCGCCGGAGAGCAGCAACGCCGGCCTCGGCATCGTCCTCAGGAGGGCCGCGTGCTCGGCGGCCACGGCCCTGGCTTCACCCTCGATCTCGGCCCCCAGCACGAGCGGGGCGATGCCGGCGGCCCGGGCGGCGGTGGCTGCCGCGTCAAGGGCTGAGGCTGGAGTGGCGATGAGCGTTAGGCGACTCCGCCCAAGACGGGCAGCTCCTGGCTTGGGGGTCTCGTCGGGCGCCGTCTCGAGATGGCTGCGCACCGCCGCGGGCAGATCCAGCGCGTACTTCTCCGCCACGGCGAGCGCGTCGGCGTAGGTGGAGGGGTCTGCGACGGTGGGGCCCGAGGCGATAACGGCGGGGTCGTTCCCCGGCACGTCGGATATGGCGAACGCACAGACCTCCGCCGGCCAGGCGGCGGCGGCGAGCCGTCCCCCGGATATCGCAGAGAGATGTTTGCGGACGCAGTTGATCTCCGCGATGGGTGCGCCGGACATCAACAACTGACGGTTGACCTCCTTGAGGTCGGCCATCGTCAGTCCGGGAGCGGGCATGGTGAGGAGTGAGGACCCGCCGCCGCTCAGGAGGACGAGCACGAGGTCGGCCGGTGAAAGCCCTCCGACCAGCGCCAGTGCCCGGCCGGCCGCGTCGGAGCAGGAGGCATCGGGAAGAGGATGCCCCGCCTCGAGCACCTCGATCCGGCCGCAGGGCAGGCCGTGGCCGTAACGGGTCACCGCCAGTCCGCTCAGACCGGCCGGCCAGTGCTCGTCGACCGCGCGTGCCATCGCGGCGGCGGCCTTGCCCGCTCCGATGACCACCGTGCGGCCCCGGGGCGGCGCCGGCAGCAGGGGAGGGAGCAGCAGTGAAGGGTTCGCGGCGGCCACCATGGCCCTGTAGAGCGAGACCAGGAACCCAGCCGGGTCGGCGCCAGGCAAGGCGGTGCCCGCCGCGGGGCCGGGGTCGCAGGACCGCTTCGGCTCGTTTCGCGGTGCGGATGGGCTATCGTCCGGCGAGGGGAATATCATGGTGTGACCATGGTACATGTGCTCGCAGACCTCGAGATACCCGACGAAGAGTTGGAGTTCGCCACCTCCCGCAGCAGCGGGCCCGGTGGCCAGAACGTCAACAAGGTGAACACAAGGGTCACCGTGTTGTTCGACGTCGACCGCTCGGCCGTTCTCTCGGAACACCAACGGGCGCTCCTGCGCGAACAACTCGGCACCCGCATCAGCAAGGCCGGGGTGCTCCGGGTCGCCTCCCAGCGGCACCGCACGCAGCTTGCCAACCGGGACGCGGCGGTCGAGCGCCTGGTCCAGTTGATGGGCGATGCGCTGTCCGGGAAGCCGGCGAGAGTGCCTGTGCGGGTGCCGAAGGCGGCCAAGGAGAAGCGGCTCGACGAAAAGCGGCGCCGCGGTGGGCTGAAACGGGAACGGAGTGAGCCCGTCGATCTCGACGAGTAGCTCCGTGCGCGGGTGAGGGGCGGGGCAGGATCGTGTCGAAGCGCTCCGCGACGCCGCTGCCGGCGCACCGCATCTAGTCCGTCTTGAGAGCCACCACGGCGAACATGTTGGGCCCCAGCCGCTCGGTGCCGACGGCCCGGAAGTGCGGCGCGAGCGACGCTGCCACCTCGTCGCCGGTGAAGCGGACGGAGAGCGGGGGGCCTTGTTCGCGGTCGCCCTCGATGTCCTTCCGCCAGTCCACGATCACCAGCCTGCCGCCGGGGCGCAAGGCCCGGGCGAGACCGGGAAGGTCGATGACCCCGTCTGACTCGTGCCAGGTGGAGATGGAGCAGGCGACGTCCAGGCTTGCCGGCTCCAGGTGGAGGTCGGTGACGTCTCCGGCGATCAGGCGGACATTGGCGGGCAGACCGCGCGAACGGTAGAACTCGTGCATCTCCGGCTGGATGTCCAGGCCGTACACCGTGCCCGTGGTGAGTGCCGCGATGCGGTCGGTGTAGAAGCCGGCGCCGCTACCCAGCTCGATGACATCCTCGTTCCCGCGGAGCGCCAGCAACCTGGCCAGGTCGGCCTCGCTCAGCTGGGTATCGAGCCTGCCGGGCTCCAAGAGGCGCGCAGCCCGTTCCGCGCTGATGCGCCCGTCGTCGGCACCGTGCTCGTGGTGATGGTGATGGTCGTGACGTTCTGTGTCGTTTGGCATGCGGGCTATCGTAGCAGACAGCCATTCTCCTGAAGATGGGCCTGCCACTCGGCTTCGCTGGGTTCGCCGCACTTCTTGAGCAGCCTTTCCCAGGCCTGGTCGACCTTGCCCTCGAGCACCTCGAGCGTCGCCGCGTTCTCGGGCTGGAACAGGTGTGCGAAGCGGCCCTGGCGCCTGAGCCAAGGGGCGAGCGGAAGTTTGTGGTGCGGGCGGAAGGTGAGGCGGTAGACGCCGTCCTCGTACTCGAACAGGGGCCAGTAGCACGTGTTGACCGCCTCCCTGGCCAGGTCGACGCTCTCCGCGCCGTCGGCCCGCCAGCCGCGCGGACAGGGGGCGATGACGTTGAGGAAGGTCGGACCGTCGATGGACAGCGCCTTCGCCGCCTTGCGCACCAGGTCCCGGGGATCGTGCGGGGACGCCTGGGCCACGTAGCGGATGCCGTGGGCGATCATGAGTTCGGTGAGGTTCTTGCGGAACTGGGACTTCCCGTGCGACTCGTGGCCGATCGGGGTCGTCGTGGTCCATGCGCCGATGGGCGTCGAACCGGATCTCTGGAAGCCGGTGTTCATGTAGGCGCCGTTGTCGTAGCAGACGTACAGCATCTTGTGCCCGCGCTCCATGGCGCCCGACAGCGACTGCAACCCGATGTCGTAGGTCCCGCCGTCGCCTCCGAAGGCGATGAACTTCACGTTCTCATCGATCTTGCCCTGCTTCTTCAGGGCCCGGAACGCCGTCTCCACGCCGGAGAGTGTGGCTGCCGAGTTCTCGAAAGCCGTGTGGATGAAGCTGTTCTTCCACGAGGTGTACGGGTAGATGGTGGTGCTCACCTCGAGGCAGCCCGTGGCCGCCGCCACCACGACGGGGTCGCTCGTGCCCATGAGGACCTGGCGCACGACGATCGGCGCGCCACAGCCGGCGCACATGCGGTGCCCGCCTGCCAAGCCGCTGCCCTTGGCGATCAACTGCAGCCAATCCTGCCGGGCGCGCTCGAACGTGTCGGTCTCTTCGAGTCCGTCGACCGGGCAGACGTTGACGCACTCGCGGCACATGATGCAGCGGCTCTCGTCCACTTTGAACGAGTCGAGCCGGCGCTCGTTGAAGAGCAGGGCGCCGGTGGGGCACGAGGTCACGCAGCGGCCGCAACTGATGCAGTCGGCCAACTGGAGGGCTTCTCCATACGGCGTGTCGACGTTGATGGTGAAGCCTCGCCCGGTGAAGTCGTAGCAGGCCGGACCGGCCACGTCGCGGCAGATCCGCACGCAGCGGCCGCAGGCTATGCAGCGCTCCATGTCGCGGCGGATGAACGGGTGTTCCGTCTGGGGCTGGACCACGCGGACCCGGCTGCCCTTCTTGACGAGGGCGTTGCTGGTCACGCCGTACTCCACGCCGAGGCGCTGAAGGTCGCACTCGCCCAGGCTGGGGCAGGTGCACCGCAGGCAGCGCTTGGCCTCGGCCTCGGCCGCGGCCAGGGAGTAGCCCTGCTCGACCTCCATGTTGGGGCCGGACAGCCGTTTGGCTTTGGACAATCTGGGCATCGCGGCGCGAGCCTTCGGCTCGGCGCCGGCCCCCATGGCGAGCCACACCGGGTCGCGCTCGGCCAGCCGCTTCGCGGTCGCGCCGAGCGCCTCATCCTGTTTGAGCTGCTCGAGATAGGGCAGCCTCGCGTGATCGGCCAGCATCTGCTCGAGGGTGGCAAGGTCCTCGCCACGGAGCCAGGCGTCGACTGCCAATGCCGCCCGTTTGCCGCTCGCCACCGCGTGGATGGCCGACTTGGCGCCGCCGAGCGCGTCGCCTGCCACGAAGAGGCCGGTGTATGCGGTGCGGCCGGTGAAGCGGTTGGGGGTGACGTTCTCGCCGGCTACCTTGATGGTCCCGGAAGTCCCGACGCCGTTCTCGGCGGCGATGATGACGGTCGCCTTGCCGGCCGCAGGCGCCGCGGAGGCGGCGGCCACCCGGTCGGCGGACGCGCCGAACTCGAAGGAGACGCCCTCTTCCCGGGCGGCAGCGACATCGCGGGCACCGGCGGGCATGGCGTCCGCCTCGTAGCGGGACACGACGGTCACCGCTTCGGCGCCCGAGCGCAGAGCGGTCCTGGCTGCGTCGACGGCGCTGATGCCGCCACCCACGACGACCACCTTGCCGGAGAGCGGCTTGCCGCTGCCGTCGCGCCGGCCGCGCAGGAACTCATATGCGTCGAGCGTGTGCTTCGCCGCAGGCTTCTTGGCGGTCTTGGCCTTCGAGCCGGTGCCTATCACGACCGCATCGAAGCCGGCCTCGAACAGCACCTGCGGGTCGGTGTCGTAGTGCATCTGCGAGCCTCCCACGAAGCGGGCGCCGGCCTGCCACAGAGGAGCCAGATCGGCGTCGAGCACGGAGGCCGGCAACCGGAACTCGGGCACCAGATAGCGGAGCGATCCGCCGGGCTGCGCCTCGGAGTCGTAGACGGTCACCTGGTGGCCGCGCGCCGTGAGGAACCAGGCCGCGGCGAGACCCGCCGGGCCGGCGCCGACGACGGCTACCCGCTTGCCGGTGGACATGCCCCGGTTGAGGCGGGCGGTGGAGTGATCGGCCGCCGCCCGGTGCAGGTCGCAGATGGCGATGGGCTCGTCGACCGCGCCCCGGCGGCAGACAGGCTCGCAGTAGCGGGGGCACACCCGGGCCAGGATGCCCGGGAAGGGCAGTTCGTCGCGGACGATGGCCGCCGCGCCGGGCGCGTCGCCTTCCGCCAGGGCGGCCATGTAGGCCGGGATGTCCACGTGCGTCGGGCAGGCGTGCGTGCACGGGGCTTCGCAGTAGGAGTTGTGGTCGGACAGGTACATCCGCAGGTAGCTCTCGCGGCGGGCGCGGACCCGCGGGGTCTCGGTCTGGACGGTGAGCCCCTCGGCGGCCCAGGTGGTGCAGGCGGCCTGCAGTTTGTCCACCCCGTCGACCTCGACGAGGCAGAGGCGGCAGCCACCCCAGGCAGCCGTGCCTTCCAGGCTGCACAGGGCCGGGATGTCGATGCCTTCCCGGCGGGCGACGTCGAGGACGGTCTCGCCCTTCTGCGCGTCGAACCACTTGCCGTTGATGTTGACGGACACGGCCGCCGCCGGCGCAGCCGCAGCTGCGGCCTTCTGTTTGGGCGCGCTCACTTGCGCCTCCTTCCGGCCGGCGCGAGAGCTCCGCTCTCCACGCGGACGGCATCGTATCTGCATGCTTGGCGGCAGGCGTCGCACTTGATGCAGAGAGCTTGATCGAGGATGTGGGGCTGCTTCCGCTCGCCGGTGATGGCGGCGCTCGGGCAGGCGCTCACGCAGGCGCGGCAGCCGGTGCAGGCCTTCTCGTCGATGGTATAGCGGATCAGCGGTCTGCAGACCCCGGCCGGGCAGCGGTGCTCGAGCACGTGGGCCATGACCTCGTCCTTGAAGTAGCGCAGGGTGGAGAGCACCGGGTTCGGCGCGCTCCCGCCCAGGGCGCAGAGGGAGCCCTCGGCCACATCGTCGGCGAGCTCGGCCAAGAGGTCGATGTCGTCCACGGTGGCTTCGCCGGCTGAAATGCGCTCGAGGATCTCCAGCATCCTCGTGGAGCCCACCCGGCAGGGCACGCACTTGCCGCAACTCTCCTCGGCGGTGAACTTGAGGAAGAACTTGGCGAAGTCCACCATGCAGGTGGAGTCATCCACGACGACCATGCCGCCGGAGCCCATCATCGACCCCGCGGCGAGCAGGCTCTCGAAATCGATGGGCTCGTCGAGCAGGGATGACGGCAGGCAACCGCCGGACGGTCCGCCCAACTGGACGGCTTTGAACGACCGGCCGGGCAACATCCCGCCGCCGATGTCGAAGATGACTTTCCGGAGGGTCGTGCCCATGGGCACCTCGATGAGGCCGCCGTTCACCACCTTGCCGGTGAGCGAGAAGATCTTGGTGCCCTTGCTGGTGTCGGTGCCGACCGCGGTGAACGCCTCTGCACCGTGATTGATGATCCAGGGCACGTTGGCATAGCTCTCGACGTTGTTGAGGTTCGTCGGCTGCCCCCAGAGGCCGTGGGCCGCGGTCCGGATGTGCTTGCCGCGCGGCATCCCGCGCAGGCCTTCGATGGAGGCCGTCAGGGCGGTGGACTCGCCACAGACGAAGGCGCCGGCGCCCTGGTTGATGCGGATGTCGAAGTCGAAGCCCGAGCCGAGGATGTTCGTTCCCAGCAGCCCGCGCTCCCGTGCCTGGTCCAGCGCGGCGCGCAGCCGCTCGACGGCGAACGGGTATTCGTGCCGCACGTAGACGTAGCCCGCGACCGGGCCGTTGTCCGCCCCGATGGCGTAGGCGGCGATGATCATCCCCTCGATGACGCTGTGCGGGTTGCCCTCGAGGACCGAGCGGTCCATGAACGCGCCCGGGTCGCCCTCGTCGGCGTTACAGATGATGTAGTGGACGTCGCCCGGGTTGGCCCGGGAAGTGCGCCACTTCCTGCCGGTCGGGAAGCCGGCGCCGCCGCGCCCGCGCAGGCCGCTGCGTTCGACCTGGTCGATGACCCCTGACGGGTCGCGCTCGGCCAGTACCTTGGTGAGGGCGGTGTAGCCACCGTGGGCCAGATAGTCGTCCAGCGAGAACGGGTCGATCTTGCCGTTGAGGCCCAGCACGATGCGGGTCTGCAGGGCGTAGAAGGGTATCTCCCGCTCTGCCGCCACCGGCCGGCCGGTGGCCGGGTCCTTGTAGAGGAGCCGTTCCACGATGCCGTCGCCCACCACGCTGGTGTCGACGATCTCAGCGACGTCCTTGGGCTGCACCCGCGGGTAGAAGATGCCCTGGGGCCGCAGCACCATGATGGGGCCCTGCTCGCAGAAACCGTGGCATCCGGTCTCGATGACGGCCACCTTCTTGGCGAGGCCGCGCTCGGCCAGCGCCGCGTCGACGGCTTTCTTCAAAGCCACCCGCCCTGACGCGTGGCACGCGGTGCCCGCGCAGATGCGGATCTCCCTGCGGGAGTCGTCGGCCAGATAGGCGCCTTTGCCCGCGGCGATGGCGGTCTGACGGGCTTCGATGATGGGGTTGACCGGAGTCATCGGGTCGCCTCCTGCTCCTGCTTGCGCAGTCGCCGGACCAGCCTGCGGGCCTCGCTCGGGCCCATGCGGCCGAAGGTCTCGTCGGAGCCCAGGCGGACCACCGGGGCGAGGGCGCAGGCGCCCACGCAGTTGACGGTCTGCAGGGTGAAGAGCCCGTCGGCGGTGGTGTCACCCACCGGGATCTCGAGCTCCTGGCTGAAGGCCTCCAGCACCAACGGGGCGCCGGCCACGTGGCAGGCGGTGCCCATGCAGACATCGATCACGTACTTGCCCACCGGCTTGAGGCGGAACTGGCTGTAGAAGCTGGCCACCCCGTAGACCCGGGAGAAATCGAGGTGCATCTCGTCGGCGATGGCTTCCAAAGCCACGCGGGGGAGATATCCATAGGCTTCCTGGGTGGCGTGCATGGCTTCTATGAGGCCGGACCCCGAGCGGATGCCCGCGATGACCGGATCCAGGAGTCTCATGTCCACCGGGACCTGCACGAACGCCGGTTTCTCCCCCATCACGCAGGCGGAAGCCGCTCCGCAGCTCTCGCCGGGGCCGGCCGCCAGGGCCGCGGCCCGAGCGGCTTCGGCGTCGAAGGGCTGCTCCGGGAACTCCGGGCAGTATTCCAGTTCGATGGCGTCCACCGGGCAGACCCGTTCGCACAGGGTGCAGGCGTAGCAGTTGTAGCCGCCGCCCGGCTTCTCCGTGAGGTCCAGCAGGCCTACACCCGGACTCTTGCCGACCAGCTGGCGGCGCTCGAAGTCGATGCCTTTGAGCACTTCGTAGAGGGCGGAGCCCCGGAGGGCCGCCTCGACGCCGCCTGCCTGGACCGCAGTCCGCGGCCGTTTGCCGTTGCCGTTCCCGTTGCTGTCAGCCACGTCGATACCTTCAGTCTTCGTGTCAGTCTTTGCGCAGGTTGAGGTAGCGGCGCTCGGACGTCGCCCGCTTGCCGCTCCGGGCCGTCTCTTCGAGGACGGCGAACGCCTGCTCGATGTTGTCGGGGAAGATGTCGCGGCCGCCCAGCCCGTACACGAAGGGCAGAACCTGTGGCCGGGGATCGCTGTCGTACAGGGCGGCGCGGATCTCGAGGAAGAGCGGTCCGCCCTGAGCCCCGAACGAATCCGCGCGGTCCATGACGCCCACCACCTTCACGTGCTCCAGGGCCTTGGCGTAGGCCTCGTGCGGGAAGGGCCGGAACACCCGGACCCGCACCATGCCCGCCTTGACGCCCCGGGCGCGCAACTTGTCCACGACCATGCGCGTCGTGCCGGCCGTGGAACCGATGACCACGATGGCGATCTCAGCGTCGTCCAAGCGGTAGGGCTCGAGAAGGCCGTAGTGGCGGCCGGTGATCTCCGCAAACTCGTCGGCGACGTCCTGGATGACCTTGAAGGAGCGATCCATCGCCCGGTTCTGCGCCACCTTGTGTTCGAAGTACCAGCCGTGCAGGCCGTCGAACGGCCCGACCGTGACGGGGTGTTCGACGTCGAGCATGGGATTGATGGCCTTGAAGGGGCCGATGAAGTCGCGGACCTTCTCATCCTGGAGTATCACCAGGGGCCCGATGGCGCCGCTGATCACGTAGCCGTCGTACATGTGCATGACCGGGGTGCGCACGTCCATGTGCTCGGCGATGCGCACCGACTGCAGGCAGTTGTCGTACGCCTGCTGGTGGTTCTCGCCGTAGATCTGCAGCCAACCCGAATCGCGGCCGCCCATGGTGTCGGAGTGGTCGCAGTGGATGTTGATGGGCCCGGAGAGCGCCCGGTTGACCGTGGTCATGACGATGGGCAGGCGGTAGCTGGCCGCGACGTAGAGGAGCTCCCACATCAGGGCGAAGCCCTGGGACGAGGTGGCGGTCATGGTGCGCGCCCCGCCCGCCGCCGCCCCGATGGCGGCGCTCATGGCCGAGTGCTCCGACTCGACCGTCACGAACTCGGTGTCTACGGCGCCGTCGGCCACCATCTGCGCGTAGAGCTGCACCACCTCGGTCTGCGGGGTGATGGGGTAGGCGCAGACGACGTCGGGGTTGATCTGGCGCATAGCCTCGGCCACGGCCTCGTTGCCTGTGACGGCGATAGGGCCCGCATGCGTCTCGGCCATGGCGCTCAGTCCTTCTCTTCGGTCGTCATGACGATGGCGCGGTCGGGGCACTCCTTGGCGCAGATGCCGCACCCCTTGCAGTGTTTCATGTCGATGCCCACCGCCTTGCCGTCCGCGATGATGATCGACGCGTCGGGGCAGTAGAAATAGCAGAGCATGCAGCCGGAACACTTCGCCTGGTCGATGACGGGGAGCTGGGACCGCCAGCCCCCGGTCTCCACTTCTTCGGAGTTGCCGGCGCAGGGGATGGTCGCCCCCAGTTGGTGCTTGTCGGGCCCCCAGGTCTGGACGTCGTCGACGTCCCAGCGCCCGGGCCGTTCGGCAGCCTCGCCACGAGAGCTCATTCGCTCTGGACCTCCTCGTAGCTGCGGGTGATGGCGGAGATGTTGCCCTCCACGACCTTCGGCGGGAACTTCTTGCCGAACTCGTACCGGAGGAACTCCACGACTTTCTCGATGGGGAAGAGGCCGGTGACCCGGGTGAGCGCACCGACCATCGGAGTGTTGGGGATGGGCCGCTTGATGGTCTCCATGGCGATGCGGGTGGCCGCGATGGTGAACAGACGGCCTCCGGCGAGCCCGTAGTGCTCGCGCAGTTGGGCGGGCGACATCTCGGAGTTCACAAGGACTATCGCGTCGTCGGGCGCGCCTTTGAGCACGTCGGTGGCGGCGATGAGCGAGGCGTCCAGCACCACGACGATGGCAGGGTGTTCGATACCGCAGTAGATCTGGATGGGCTCGTCGCTCACGCGGGTGAACGCCACGATGGGCGCTCCCGAACGTTCTGGCCCGTATTCGGGGAACGCCTGGAAATACTTGCCCTGGCCGAGAGCCAGTTCGGCGACCATCTTCGCTGCCGTCACCGCGCCTTGGCCACCCCGCGCGTGCCAGCGGATCTCGGTGAGGTTCTCCCCGCCTCCGGATGCCGGCGGCATCCGGTCGGGATTCGGGACGACGTTCATGAGGCCTTCTTCGGCCATGGCAAACACCGCGCTCCTTTATGGTTTGCCCGGCAATGAACCCCCCCCACCGCCGGCACTTGCCGGGCTCCCACACCCAGCAAAATCGAAACCGATTATACACCTAGTGATGTTTCAATATCGTACTTGTGACGAAGGTACGCCCTCGCGGACGCGAAGACCATCGGTCTTTGGGTGGGGTCAGGAGAGACATCTGCGCCGTCGCCTCTTGCGCGGCGCCGGTCGAGCCGGCCGGTCAGACTGCGCCGGTGCGGGCCACGCCCCGAGTCACGACAGGTTCGGTGGTGACTCCGTTCTCGGCCATCCAACCTTCGAGTTGGGTCGCGGAGAGCGGCTGGCCGAGGAAGTAGCCCTGGGCGATGTCGCAGCCCATCTCGGAGAGCCGCTGCCAGGTGCTCGCGTCCTCGATGCCCTCGGCCACCACGCGGAGCCCGAGGTTGCGGCCGAGGTCGATCACCGACTGGACTATGACGGCGTCGTTGTCGTCATCCGTCATGTGCCGGACGAACGATTGGTCGATCTTGAGCTCCTGGACCGGGAGGCGGCTGAGGTAGGAGAGCGACGAATACCCGGTGCCGAAGTCGTCGATGGAGAGGGTCACGCCCAGGTCGGCCAAGCGTTTGAGCTCGGTCAGCATCCTGCCCGGGTCCGCCATGATGCAGCTCTCCGTGATCTCGAGCGTCAGATGCCGGGCCTCGAAGCCGGTCTCGTGGAGCAGGCGGGCCACATCGAGCGGGAAGGTGACGTCGAGGAGGTTGCGTACGCTCAGGTTTACGGCCAGGCCGACGACGACCCCCCGCTGCTGCCACGACAGGCACTGCTGCATGGCCTTGCGCAGGACGAAGAGGGTCACCGGGCGGATGAGCCCCGTATGCTCCGCCATGGGGATGAACTCGCCGGGAGAGACGGCCCCGTGCTCGGGATGATTCCAGCGGAGCAGGGCCTCGATCCCGACGAACGACCGGTCGTGGATGGCCATCTGCGGCTGATAGTAGATCTCGAGCTCTCCCTGCTGGATGGCGGTGCGGAGGTCGGGCATGAGGGCCAGGCGGCGTGGGTTGCACTGGTCCTTCTCGGCTTCGTAGAATTCGAACCCGTGGCGCAGGGCCTTCGACTGGTACATGGCCACGTCGGCCTTCTGCAGCAGGGTCTTTGCGTTCTCTCCGTGTTCTGGGAAGAGGGCGATGCCGAGGCTTGCGCGCACCTCCAGGGTCACGTCGGTCAGTTCGAAGTTGCGCTCGAAGGCGTGGCTGATTCGCCGAGCCACGCCGGTAACGCCCTTGATGTCGTCGGAGTAGGGGATGAGAACCGCGAACTCGTCCCCGCCCAACCTCGCCACGGTATCTACCGGGCGCAGCACCTCGCAGAGCCGGGCACCGACCTCCTGGAGGAGCATGTCGCCGTGATGGTGGCCCAGGGTGTCGTTCACCTCTTTGAAGTCGTCGAGGTCGAGCAGCATGACCGCGACCACACCGGAGTTGTCCCACGCGTTCGCGATCGCACGCTCGACCCGTTCGTTGAACAGCGTGCGGTTCGGCAGGCCGGTGAG